>CAZZIF010000693.1:0-1502 GCA_964654025.1 uncultured bacterium | reverse complement strand
GGCCTGGTCCTTCGAATCGGCGTATACATCGGGCCTCGCGGTTTGGCCGTGCGGGGGTCACCGGAGAGACACGGAGAACGGGCATGACGGCAAGCCGGTGGTATCCAGCAGCTTGTCGCTACGTCATGGGCCCATCACCGTGGTTCCCCGGCCCTCCATGTCGTTCTACGTCTCGGCCTGCGGCGGCGCATTCTTGACGATCTGTCCCTCGCGGATGACCAGGAAGACCTGGTCCAACAAGCGCACGTTGTCCAATGGATTGCCCTTGACGGCGATGATGTCGGCTAGCTTGGCTTCCTGGAGCAGTCCGATCTCCGACCAACCCATGGCCTCCGCGGGCCACGACGTAGCGGCCTGGAGGGCCTGCATGGGGCTGCAGCCGTACTCCACCAGCCAGTGGATCTCGTCCGCCATGGCGTCGAACCGAACATCGCCACTCCAGCTGTCGGTACCGGCCAACAGCCTCAACCCGGCCTCCAAAGCGTAGGCAAGGGAATCAGTCTTACGGTCCAAGTAGTCGCGGGTCTCATTCCAATCCTTCTCCGCCTGCCGTGCAATTCTGGGGTCAGCGTGGCTCCGGCGCCGATCGCACCATTTCTGGTACTCGACGGTGACGTTGATGGTGGGGGTCCAAGACACATCCTTTTCCACGGCCAGTTCGATCTCTTCTCGCGTGGGTGTGCCGTGCTCGAACGTGTCGACGCCGGCGTCAATGGCCATCTTCTGGGAAGGGGGCTTGCCCGTATGACAGGCCACTTTCTTCTCGAGGCGATGGGCCTCATCGACGGCAGCATCTAACTCTTCTTGTGTCATATCGGCACGCCTATTGGCGATCTTGATGAAGTCGGCTCCAGCCTCTATCTCCTGACGAACGGCGCGCCGAAAGCCGTCCGGCCCGTCGGCCCGGTTGGAGAGATCGGGCAGGAAGTGGCAGTGCCCTCCCGTGGGGGTTATCAGCCTGCCAGCAGTGTATACTTTGGGGCCCAAAACCTGTCCCTTAGCGATCGCCCGCTTAAGGTCAGGCATAACGCCGCTCACGGATCCGATATCGCGGGCTGTCGTTACGCCGGAGAGTAAGGCCTGGCGCAGGTTAGCAGCGGCCAGGAAGGCGATGGCGACCGGCGAATAAACTCGCGCCTGTTCCGGATCATATGTGTAGGTTGCTGAGTCGGGCTCTTCCCAGTAATAGGTGGAGTGGACGTGCATGTCAATGAGCCCCGGCATCAGGCAGGCCTCAGGCAGATCGAGCTGGCGGGCACCGGGAAACTCAGGTGCCCCCTGTTCGGGTCCGGCGTACGCGATGTGCTGCCCTTCGACGGCGACGAGCGCCGGCGAAACCGGCTCGCTGCCTGTGCCATCGATGAGCATCTTGGCACGCAGCACAAGATTCACAGGAGTCTCGGACCGGGCTTTCATCGTCTCAGCAGCGCGTTTAATGATGTCCCTCCTTGCTGTTGGCCTGTGATAGTATGGCCTGGGCGGCATCTCTCACGTCGTCAGGC
>CAZZIF010000692.1:0-1503 GCA_964654025.1 uncultured bacterium | reverse complement strand
TCGGCGACGCGGAAGCGCGCAAGGATTGGTCCGGGACAATCGAGAATTGGGAGCTTGGCGATTGCACGCCAACATTTGACTGTTAACTCAGTGGGCCCTGTGCCCACAATGGACCTGGGCAACCAGGTTCATTGTGAGCGCAAGCCGAACATTAAACAACTAACAGGAGACCCGAAATGACAGACCAACAGAACAGCAGAGACTACCGGGCCGGACAAACAATCCGCTATGCCGACCTCCGGACCGGAGACCAGTTTTTTGCCCCGGACCATTATTACGATGATAACAGCACCTATTTTACCCGCACCAGCACCGGCCACTACTGCCCCGACACTGACGTTAGCCTCTCCCCCCTCGCTGCCGATGATCGGGTGGAATTCCGAGCCGCTAACCCCAATGGCCCGGAGACGGCCGAGGTCATCCACCGGATGGTCTACACTATCCTCGGCCGCCATATCAGGTTCTACCGCACTCGCAGAAACGTAGTCGAGTACATAGCCCGTGTTCTCGAGTCCGATGAGTCAGAGGTATTCTGGTCACCTGTTGACAATCTCTACATCGATAGTGATGAGGCTCGACATCACAGCACCAACGCGGTAGCCATTCTCTCCGGGGCCCTGATGGTCTGCCGAGAATACGGGTTCCTGCCCGAGACGGTAGATGCTCTCATGTCCGCTCTGGAGAGCTATCACAGTCGGATGGATCAGTACCATGAGGCCCTGCAAAGCTAACGACAATACAGCGGGAGTAAGAGAATGAGCCCCACCCCCGAGGCTCATTTTTTTTTCATTTCACCGGTACAACCATGATCCCGATTATTACAATCGGCATGGTTGGTACCGATTAGCCGAAGTAGCCGAAAGCAAGAAAAATACAAAAGGAGAAACGAAATGACCGACAGAACTTCAATCAACTTATATCTTCCTGGTGCTTTCCGTGATCGCGTAACAGCGATCGCGGATCGGCACCGGTGGTCGCTGAACCAGACGATCCGTATTCTGGCCGAAATCGGGATACGGGAATCAGAGAACAACCCGGCTTTGCTGTTGGCAGGGCCGGACGACGACCAGAACAACGACTAAATCCGGCATAAAGGAGACTACCACAATGCAGACACGTGAAGAGCTTGAAAAGAAAATCAAAGACTTGCAAGACAGTCTTGAGAGTTACAAGGATAACTACGACCCAGACGACGACGAGTTCGAGGAGATGTACGACGACATGATCCGGGAAACTTGCGACACCGTAACAATTGTGGGGCTGACATTTGACCCGGCCCGGATCATCAGGGAAATGGACCCGACAGCCTACCGATGTGGCAAGGTTGACTATCTCGATAGCCTGGAGCTTGACGAGGTCCCGGGATATGATGATTTCAAGGATAATGTCGAAGAGGAGATCGCAGAGCTTGAGGAATTGATCGCAGAGCTTGAGGACCAGGACGAAGAATAACCAAAACTGGAGACTACCACGATGGAAAAACAGCATCTTTTCAACCTTGTT
>CAZZIF010000691.1:0-1508 GCA_964654025.1 uncultured bacterium | reverse complement strand
GTGTCATCCCTCTCGTAGACGCGGATGGCACTCTCGGGACCCACAGTCGCTCTCGTGACCCGGTCACTCCACAACGATCACATCCCGGCTCCCTCGCCCAAAGGTCTCTGGATGGTACATCTCCTCCGCCCGCGGCGGCGGAGCGATGAAGCGGCCCGGCGTGGTCGCTCGAACCGTGTAGACGTAGCTGTGTACGCCCTCGCGCAGCAGACTGGCGAATGCCTCGGTCTGCTCGTCTCTCACGTTCTGATGCTCAAACCACCGGCTGCGAAACCAGCCTCGAGTGACCCGGTCACCGGGCAACCGGCCATAGCCGGCCAAGCTGGGATTCTGGACCTCGAATCCGGCCGGTAGTGGATCAATCAAGACTACATGGTAGCGTCTCGCCGGCGCCACAAGCGTGACATCGACTTCCACCCGGGCCCCGGCGCGCACATGGATGATGCCGTCGGCATCCTGCCACACGTCGTCGGCGCGATCCATGCCCCGGTAGGCGCGCGTCACGGTGAATCCGCGCTGGACCTCGGGCGGGTCGGGATCGCGCGGCGCATATCGTAAGCCGAGCCGGTAGTAGAGCCGCCCAGTGCCGGATTTCTCGAGCGCGAGGTCAATCAACCCGGATGGATCCTTCACTGCATCGTCCAGTCTGGAGATGGGAATCGCCAGGTGGTGCCGCTCGGTCTGGCGGCCGTGGAATGCGGTCTGTGCAAGCAGGTGATTTCCCAGCCAGGATCGCGCCACGAAATCGGGCTCCTCCGCCTCGTAGCGACGGAAATACTCGCCAAGAGCCACCAGTACCCACGCGTTCTCTTGCGTCGTGGACCAGTGGCCCCGCGTACGGTGGGCCAGCAGGCCACGCACCAGCTTCACGATGAGATCGCTGGCCGGATCGGTGGCCATGAGACCGGTCAGGAGTACAGCATCCGTGCGTCGCCGGCCGTGGAAGATGAGGTGGTCGCCGCCCTCGTACCGGGTGACGAACTGAGCCGTGGCCGCGCTCTCGACCGATCGGTTCAGCAGGTGCTGGTGGATCTCGCCGACCAGAGCGGCCGTCTTATGCGGACCTGCCTGAAGAACCGGAAGGATCCAGCCCAAGGCCTCCAGCGGCATACGGGGAATCCCACCTGCCTCGGCAAGCAGTTTCACTGCCCCGAAAGAATCGGTGTCACCGGCGAGGTGCCTCACGTAGAGAGCATAGGCAAGCAGGCTGCTTCGCACCTCCCGCGGGTAGACCTCGGGGACAAACCGCTCGATGCGCTTGAGGTAGGCTAGAGACGGGCGCAGGTCCAGGTCATTCACCCCGAAGCCGGCTCTCTGGGCCATGACCAGCGCGTGCGTCGCGTGGACGGAGACAAAGGGCCACTCGTCCTCCCCTGGCCTCCACAGGCCGAAGGCCCCGCGACTGCTCCGGCTTACAAGCTCTGCAATGTCCTGATGCACACGTTGCTCGAGCTCCTCGGGAGAGGGCAGGTCCTCGGCGGCGAACGCGGTCAGAACATCACCCAAGG
>CAZZIF010000690.1:0-1515 GCA_964654025.1 uncultured bacterium | reverse complement strand
TGGCTACGAGGCCATCGATCCGGCGCTCCCTGCCAGGGAGATGTATCGCCGCATGCCCGAGGGCGTGTGCTGGTATCCCCTGAAAGAGGTCACCGTTGCGAGGACAATCGGGGACTAGCAAACGCCCGGGAGATGGATTCCGCGCTTGCTGCCTGCGCTGCGCACGGTGGGCTGCGGAGGTCTCCACGCGTCACGGCCCGCGGTTGAGCCTGGACTTCGAGTGGTAGTGACGCTGACGGAGACGGTGCGTCCCCAGCGCTTCCAGCGCGTCGAGCAACACGCGGCGCGCGAGTACATAGAGCTCATCCACGCCAGGCCTCCTCATGGGCTGCCATCCACTCGATCAGGGGTTCTGCCTCGGCCGGCCCGCGGCCGGGACTCGTCAGCAGATCGGCTGCCGCCTGGCTGATGGCCACGTAGCGCAGGGAATCCCGCACGGCGGCGCCGACAAACACACCCTCGTCAATCGGATCGACCAGAAGGACGTTTGCTCCGGCCTCGACCGGTCGTAGTTCAAGTGCTTGCATGGCCGCGACCGCATCCTCCAGATACACAATCCCCAAACGCGCCGGGGCCACCGGGGCGAAGGTCTCGACTGCTTGCGTGCCGGTGATCGCATATCGCCCGCTGAATCGTTTGAGCTTGCCGCTGAGCGCCTGAAGGCCGCGCGGCTCGAGCCCGGGGATCTGGGAACCCCGCGACTCGAGCGGGGCCTCCTCTGCCCAGCGGCGCAGAAGTCGCCGCCAGTCAACCTCGGTGATGCGCCCGTGACCCGTGCGTTTGACGAGTGTCTCCCTGTCGAGCAGCGCCACGATCCGTGATGCGTATCCTGCATCGACCCCCGCGTACGCGGCCAGTTCGCGCACACCAGGGGGAACCCTGGAATCGATCAGACATCGGACAACCCGTCCGGCCTTCGGGCCCCGCAGTGTGCGCGAGGGACGCTCCCGGCGGTCGGGGTCCACGCGCGCTCCTTCCGTTTGAACCAGCAATCCTGGCTCCATCAGCTCGATCCGGCTGTTGCCAGTGAGGTCAAGATAGGAGATTCCCCCCTCCCGAAGTCGTTCCCGGGCGGCGGGGCTCAAGTACGGAGATACGACGAGAAAACCGGCTGCCGCCCGCTGAGATCCGCCGCCGCTGCCAAGCAGATCCATGACACCGCGAGGCTCAAGTCGTCTCTTTACCTTGGCCAGGAGAGAACCAGACCGGCCGTCCGGTGCTTCGATACGGATGAGAGCTTCGCCGGGGCGCGTGTCCGTGCGGAGTCGTTTGGCTAGAGAAGCGGTCCACCCCGCTGGGAGGCGCTGCTGTAGTTCGCGAAGCCCTTGGCTGAGAGCGGTGTTGTCTGAAATATTCATGTTGCCTCCATTGGGCAACATGCTATTCTGAGACAACAACCTGGTCAAGAGAGAAAAGCGTCTCGTTCTGAACTGGCCAGGGCAACCTGGGCTGGGCGTGTCGGAGCATCAACCCTAGACACGGGAGGCGATGGGTCCTCAGGTACCGGTGAGACTC
>CAZZIF010000689.1:0-1520 GCA_964654025.1 uncultured bacterium | reverse complement strand
TTCTGGTTCCCGGCCGATCAGATTCTCTACCTGGACAACGTCCGCATCCGTCCGGCATCCGCCGGGGCGGACAGCCGGCAGCCGAGCAGCACCGGGCAGCAGCGCGATGCGGCCATCACCAGCATCTGCCTCGGCGACCTGGACGGGGACGGACGGGTGGATCGCATGTTTGGTTCCCGGGGGAATCCTCCCAAGGTCTATCTCGGCCTGGGGGGAGTGGGCGGCCGCCGGGATCTGGATCAGGGCTGGCGGCTGGTCAGCGCCACGCAGCATGGTCTCGGCCGGGCGACCTCCATGACCTTCCCGCAGACGGCCGACCTGGATGGGGATGGGCGCCTGGATCTGATCTGTGTCTCGAACGACCGGGTGCAGGTCTTTCGCGGACTGGGGGGTGGGTTCTTCCGCGAAGTCCAGGGTCTTTGGCAACCGGATATGAAGACCAACCGGGTCGGCCAGCTCCTGGCCACGGATCTTCTGGGAGCAGCGTCTCCTGAACTCTATCTGGCGCGCGTGAATCGTTCGTTTCAGTGCGATTCGATCTATCTGGCGCCCGGGCGCCTGGCGGAGCCTGACTCCGGCAATCGGGCGGCGGCCTTCATGGCACGGCCTTTCCCGCCTCGAACCCATGGGCGTCCGCAGAAAGGATTCCGAACGGCCTTCGCGGCCGGCGATCTGAACAACGACGGCCACCAGGATCTGGTGGCCACCAACTTCGACGTCTTCCTGGCCGAGGGCGATTCCTTGGCATGCCGGACCGCGCAATGGTTGCCCGAAGCGGGGCTGAGCCAGTCCGGGGCGGCCCTGGGGGACATCGACAACGACGGCGATCTGGATCTGATCGTCACGGTGAATCTGCGACACGGTCCGCAGGACGGCCACACGACCCACGAGCACAGCCTGGTCTACATCAACGCGATCTCGGAGGGCGAGGCGACCTACCGGGCGGAGCACGATCGCCTGGGCGAGCGGGACACCGGCTACCTGCGCCATCCGCTGCTGGTGGATCTCGATCTGGATGGAGACCTGGACCTGTTCGCGCTGCGTTTTTCCTTTGGGACGAGTGCCCGGCCGCCCAATCTGGTTCTGCTCAATGACGGTGCGGGCCGCTTCGATCCGGCGCCCTGGGAGTTCTGGGCCTCGCGCGCGCGGCCGGCCTCGCAAGCAAGGTTCATCGACCTCGATGACGACGGCGATCTCGACCTCGTGGGCGTGGATGCCGAGGATGGTCGCGAGGTGGTCCTGTGGAGTCCGGCCGCCCAGTCCGGCCGCTGGGTCAAGGTGCGCGTACTCGACAGCCGGGGACGGCCGCACGCCGGAGGAGCGCACCTTACGCTGCGACGGCACGGTGTGATCCTGGGCTACCGACAGACCGGCACCGGCGAGCTTGCGAGTGGGTGGAGCGAGGCGGTTTTCGGACTGCGGGCCGCGCCGGCGGTGGACCAGCGCACCGCCGTGCGCGGCGATGGGGCCGACGAGGGAGGTTTCGAGCTGGAGGTTCGTTTTCCCGCCCGATTCGATCA
>CAZZIF010000688.1:0-1529 GCA_964654025.1 uncultured bacterium | reverse complement strand
GGCGGTCATCGGGATCGCCCGAGCAGGGCGGATCACGGCGGTCATCCCCATCGCCTGTGGGGGGCAGCTCTCGCGCGCCGTCTCCACCACGACCGGCGATTCCGCTGCCGAAGATTACCCAGTTCACGATCAAGAAGCGCGTGGACTGGGAAGCCGTTCCGTACGTGCCGGCGGGGCTTCACCTGTCCGAGCCGTCTCCCGATTGCGCCCACTCCCTGGACGGCGTGTTCGAGGAGGCGAGCGGGGTCATCGAGACCCTCACCGCTCGCAAGGGCATCATCGAGAGCTTCCACGGGGGCGAGAGCGATCCGCGCAAGTTGAGTGAGCTGGTCTTGCGCGACCCGGTGTTGGCCGCCCATGTCCTGAAGGCGGTCAACTCGCCCTACTACAGCCTCCCGAATCCGGTGGGGTCGGTCTTCCGGGCCATCCTGTTGATGGGGCACGTCGAGGTTCGGAACCTGATCTGGAGGGTCTGTCTCACCGATGCCACCGGTAGCCTCGACGACGACACCCAGGCGCGCATGACCATGATCTGGGACCACTCGTTCAACGTCTCGCGCACGGCCTACGCCATCGCCAAGTCGTTCTCGCTGCCCAATCCGGACGAGATCTCCACGGCCGCCCTGCTGCACGACGTCGGCAAGCTGATTGCCCTCTCAGCCTGGCCGGATCCGGCCAAGGCCCTCTACGCGGACGCCCGGTTCAGCGATCACGGGGTTCTGGAGCAAGAGATCGAAGCCTTCCAGATCGGCCACGCCCACATCGGGGCACGGCTCATCTCGTCCTGGTCACTGCCGCAGGCGATCTGCGATGCAATCCGCTATCACCATCATCCCAGTTACCTGCCGCCTTCGGAGGTCGAGGGCGATCCGGTGACGATCGCCGTCGTTCACGCGGCCGACCTGCTCTGTCACATCCATCGCCATGAGGATTCACCCGAGAGTCTGAACATCTACAAGCCGCGCGATGGATGGCTCCAGAGACTAGGCGTGCGCAACAGCCTCGCGAAGCTGCTCGACGAATGGGTGGTGCTGGCCCTGGATCACCAGGCCCGCGAGAAGCGCGCCGCCCGGGCCCAGGCGGAGCAGCCGGAGACCGGAGGAGCGAAGCCGGCGACTGGAGGGGCGCAGCCGGAGACCGGGGCGTCGCAGCCGGAGACCGGGGCGTCGCAGCCGGCGACTGGGGCGCCACCAAAGACCGGAGCGGAGAAGCGCGCCGCCTAAGGGTTCGCTGGCGGGGCTAGCACACTGGGCAGGTCCTGCACGAACGACCGGATCTGGTCTCTCACCTTTCGATACTGATCGAGAGCATCCTCTTCACCGAGACCTTCCGCCAGGGCGGGGGGATCGGGGAACCCGCGATGGATCACCTTGGCCTGACCGGGAAACACGGGGCAGCTCTCGCGCGCATGGTCGCAGACGGTGACCACCCAATCGAGCGGCTCGATCTCGTGCAGCTCGAGGATCTCCGAGACGTGCTGCGAGCGTTGCTCCGAGATGTCAACGCCGGCCTCGGCCATGACGCGGACC
>CAZZIF010000687.1:0-1530 GCA_964654025.1 uncultured bacterium | reverse complement strand
CAGCAGTTCTCATTTTGGCGCCCTCCACCCGCGGTGATGAGGATCTCGGGGCGTGGCCCGGAGGTCGGGAACCGGTCTCCGGCGAAGGTTTTCTGACTTTTCCTCTGGACTCATTTCGTCATCTGTCGTATTCCTGTTCTCAATGGAAGCCGCGAGGATTATCCAGGGACGCCGCATCACGCCGGGCGATGTTGAGCTGATCCGTGATCTGCTGGCTGCGAACCCGTCGTGGAACCGCAGCCGGCTCTCACGGGAGCTATGCGAGAGATGGAGCTGGCGCAATGCCCAGGGACGCCTGAAGGACATGGCCTGCCGTACGTTTCTTCTCAAGCTCGAGCGCATGGGCCAGATCCAGCTCCCGGCCCGCCAGGCCGGTCGGCCCAACGAGCGAGGCTATCGGCAGATCGCCGAGATAGATCACGATCGAAGCCCGATTCAGCGCGAGCTGAGGTCGTTGCAGCCCCTGCGAATCGATATGCTCCGCAGGGGAGATCCGCGCTTGCCCTTGTTCAAGTTCTTGCTCGATCGTTATCACTACTTGGGTCATCGCACCTGTGTGGGCGAGAACCTCAAGGTCATGGTGAGTGACTCTCAAGGCCATCTGCTGGCCTGTGTGCTCTTCGGCTCGGCGGCCTGGAAGGCGAAGAGCCGGGATGCCTTCATCGGCTGGGAGCCGCAGGTGCGTCAGCGCAACCTCTCGCTGCTGACGAACAACACCCGGTTCCTGATCCTGCCCTGGGTACGCGTGCGGCATCTGGCCAGCCATCTTCTGGCGCAGATCTGCCAGAGGCTCCCAGGCCTCTGGATGGAGGCCTACGGCCATCCGGTTCACCTGCTGGAGACCTTTGTCGAGCGCGACCGCTTCCGGGGCACCTGTTACCGCGCGGCGGGCTGGACCCATGTCGGCGTCACCGCCGGGCGCAGCCGCAATGATGTGCACGCCACCCTGCGCGTGCCGGTCAAAGATATCTTCCTCTATCCGCTAATGGCCGGTTTCCGCGCCAAGCTCTGCGCAGCCACCGCCGCCCCAGCCGAAGTGGGGGTGGAGTAGGTGAGCCTGAGACGCTTCGATCAGCTCGTCGGAGAACTGCGCCGCACCCTGGCTGCTCTTCCCGACAAACGCACCAAGAACAACACTCAGTACAGCATGGAGACGATCGGCCTGAGCGCCTTCTCGGTCTTCTTCACGCAATGCCCCTCGTTCCTCGCTCACCAGAAAGCCATGGAGCAAAACAAGGGGCAGAGTAACGCGCAGACGCTCTTCCAGATCGAGCAGATCCCTACCGACAACCATGTCCGCGACATGCTGGATCCGGT
This sequence comes from uncultured bacterium, assembly GCA_964654025.1. Taxonomy (GTDB): domain Bacteria; phylum Eisenbacteria; class RBG-16-71-46; order CAIMUX01; family WJJG01; genus CAYQJL01. Next base: position 213 of record CAZZIF010000687.1, on the reverse strand, counting down.
AGCGCCCCAAGAGCTATTCCCGATCTATGACAGCATCTATCAAGCCTTGGGTGAGCAGGGTATTCTCGACACCTTCCGGAGCGTTCACGACACCCGCCTGATCGCCCTCGACGGCACCTGGTACCACTCCTCCGAGAAGATCCATTGCGAGAACTGCTCGTACCTGAAGCACAAGAACGGTCGGATCACCTACTACCATAGCGCGATCACGCC
>CAZZIF010000686.1:0-1533 GCA_964654025.1 uncultured bacterium | reverse complement strand
AGCCGTAGCGGAATTGCGCCGGGGTCAGTTGCTTGGCCCGGCGGGCGTTCAGCGGGTTCGACAGGACCGGGAAGCCCGAGCGCAGCGCGGCCAGCGGCAGCGGCAGCACCCCGCGGAACGGCGCGGGCGAGATGGCGACAGTGGCGGGCGCGCCGACCTTGGCGGCGAGCATCTGCACAAGTAGCCCACCCATCGAGTGACCGATCAGGATCGGCTTGCGGTCCAGGGCGCCGACGATGGTTTCCAGGTGCGACAGGATCGTGCCGATGGAATTGCCCGCGAGTGTCTCGGGGTTGGCCCGTGCGGCCTCTGGCGTGGCCGGGTCGCCCGGCCAATCCGCGGCGATGGGGGCGTAGCCGGCGGCGTCGAACATTTCGGCCCAACGCTGCCAGGAGCCCGCGAGCAGCCACAGCCCATGGACGAAAAGGACGGGTTGGCGTCCGCTGGCATTGGCCGCGTCGATTTCGGTCTGTTCGCGGGCGGACAGGGTGTTCGCGTCGGTCATTGGTCTTCTCCTTCTGGGTCTGGGAAGCGATGCACTTCCTTGTTTCGATGATCCGATAGATGCTTTGTCCGCAGGAGACTCACCATGATCGAAAGAGCGGAAGATCTAGCAAGAACACCAAACGGCGGTGCGGACCCGCTGTCCGCGGTGCTGAGCATCGTGCGGGCGCGGGGGGACCGCGCCGCCGTCCTTGCGCCGAGGCGGCCGCAGAGCCTGCTGTTTCCTGCGGGCGCGCCCTGCCTCCATCATGTCCAGAGCGGCGGAATCGACATCCGGGTCGGGTCCGGGGACCCGGTCACGCTCCGCGCGAATGAACTGGCATTGCTTCTGCATGGCGATGCGCACCGGGTCGATCTGGAAGGAGGGGGCGTCGCACAAAGCGTCGACGAGTTTCTCGATGCGGACATGCGCGTGGCGGAGGCTGGCCCTTCCGAGCCGTCCATGCGGGCGTTCTGGGGAAGCTTCAGCTTCGACAGCGAACTCGCCATGCGGGTGCTCCAGCCGCTCCCGCCCGTCATCGTCCTCAGCGATCTGAAGGACCACCCCATCGAATGGCTCGACCTGGTCTGCGACCTGATCCTGCAGGAAAACGCGGCCGGCCGGCCGGGCGCGGCGGTGATGGTCTCGCGGCTCCTCGACCTCCTTCTCATCCAGATCCTGCGAAGGTGGGCGCAGTCCGCCGACAGCCTTCCCGGCTGGCTCGCGGCCGCGAAGGACGACCGGATCGCGCGCGCCGTTGCGGCCATTCACCAGGACCCGGCACAGGACTGGACAAACGAGCGGCTGGCGACCCTGGCGGGCATGTCGAAATCGAGCTTCGTGGAGCGATTCCGTCAGGTCATGGGCCATCAGCCCGGGACCTATCTTCGGCACTGGCGTCTGGATCGGGCTGCAGAGGCGCTCCAGCATTCGACCGCCACGATCGACGGAATCGCCGCAACGGTCGGCTACGCCTCTCAGGAGGCCTTCAGCCGCGCATTCCAAAGCAGGTTCGGCGCATCTCCCTCGGCGTGGCGGGTGGCCCGCGC
>CAZZIF010000685.1:0-1534 GCA_964654025.1 uncultured bacterium | reverse complement strand
CAGTGTCGCGTAAATCCTGCGAATGCGGGCCGATGGAATACTGGGGAGGCACAGGTCGGTCGGCTCCGCCACCACCTTTCTCTGCGCCAGGAGTTCTTCAAAGGTCATCCTCTGTCCCCACAACAAAGAGCTTCGGTCTGTCTAGCACGGAACGTACGAATCGCTCTCCTGACGCCAACCGCTTTCGGAACTCGCCCTCGGAAAACACGGTGGGATTCACCTCGCGACCCAGGCGAGTGCCAGCCTGACGGAGACAAAGCGCCAGATCCGAAAGCCCCACATCACCAACGACGAAGAGATCCACGTCACTTGTGGAGGTCTCTTTTCCAGCCGCGATGGAACCGTAAATGAAGGCGACGACGATTCTGGAACGTAACTCCTCCAGGGCATCCCGAAGAACCCAGACAAGACCCGAGGTCTTGGCCAGGAGTCCCCGCATCTCTGGGAAGAGCGGACTATCGGTGTTGGCGCGGTAGTAGACGCGGTTGCCAGATCGTTTCGCGAGTAGGATCTCCATATCGTTCAGCCGCGCCAGTGGTCGTTGCAGGCTGGACGGCTGAACGTCGAGCTCCCGGGCTAGCTGGCTCCGGTACCATTCTTGATCCTCCCGAAGGAGCACGATTGCCAGTATCCGCTCCTCGAGAGGAGCCAGGAAATGAAGGCGCTGTTGACGTTGCATGCGTCAATATTGACGCATTCTGCGTCAATGGTCAGCGTCAATTCGCCTACGGTGGGCCTGGGTCCCGAAAAGGTCAATCTGCGCGCCGGACGCTGGGGCGAGCGGGGATGAAACGGTCACTTTCGCGACCGGTTAGGACGCACCATGTACTTGGCGACGGTGGCGAAGATCTCGTGGATCCTGAAGGATGCCGGCAACCGCGAACTCGACTACGAACACATCGGCCGCCCGTTGCTCTCCGATGCGATGGTCGAGCTGAACCTGATCGACACCCAGGGCGGCGGCATCAAGCGCATGTTCGAGACGCAGCGTCAGAGCTCGTTCCCGCTGCCCGACTACGATCTGAGCGACCCGAGCCAGGTTTCGGTGACTGTCTCCGGCCGCATCCTGGACGAGCGCTCTTCCTGCGCGAGACACAGCCTGAGGTGGTTGGGTGGCACGTAGGATCTCAGATCGGCCGATCCGGCAGGAATCAGTGTCGCGTAAGTCCTTCAAATGCTGGCCGATGGAATATTCGGGAGGCACAGGGTAGCCTCTCTCTTTATAGAGTCTTTTCTAGGCTCATACAGGCCTTTATAGAGTCATGATGCCGGCTCATAGGGCCACTGGCCTCCGCACCTCCCGCCTCGTGCTCAGCCCATGACCGAGTCCCGCTGATCGCGGAAGACGAGCAGGGCGGGGTGGACTCGGCACTTGGCACTAGGCACTAGGCACTAGGCACTAGGCACTCCCCAGGGTGCTGGATAATACGCACTACATATAGCATTTAGGAGCTCATTGAGCTGTCCGCCTGTAGCCGTAGTTGCCAGCGTTGCCAGAGTTGCCAGCCCCCTTTGGAATGCCGGCGGGTTCTCG
>CAZZIF010000684.1:0-1546 GCA_964654025.1 uncultured bacterium | reverse complement strand
CGGCCGGCCGTATCGTACACCTGGAGGCGAACCGGCCCCGCTTCGGCGAGGCGATAGGTGATCGAGGTGTCGTGCCGGGTCAAGGTAGGGGTGATGCGCAAGGCCGTCACGTCGGCGGCGCCGTTCCAGGCGATGCCGGCGGGGTCCTCGGTGCGGAAGGCGCGCATGTCGGTCCCCACACCGCAGACGACGAGCGTCCCATGGGCACCGAGCGAGGGACCACCGATGTTGATGTTGGTGACCGGCACCTCCCAGCGCGGCGTGAGATCGGCCTCGTAGGCATAGAGCCGGCCGGTAGCGAATGCCCCGTTGGAGAGGTAGACGTTGCCCTGCGCGTCGACCGCAACACGCGCCTTGGAGAACCCGCTCAGGATATCCGTGCTGGCCAAGATCCCACCAGTGTCCGGATCGATGCGCGAGAGGCGGGGCCCGTCGGTGACGAAGTAGAGCGATCCATCCGGCCCGGCACCGAACTCGGCGGTCGCGCCTCCCATGCCGGGGATATGCCACTTCTCGGTGAACTGCGTGCCGTCATCGGTGAATGCGTAATAGAAATCGACAGCCGGGTTGTTCTGCGCGCGATTCAGGTAGACCGTGCCGCTCGGATCGACCATCGGCGTGTTCTGAATCGTGAATCCATCCATGACCGGGCTCTGGTAGAGCCGTTGCCCGGTCTCGAGGTCGTAGCGCACGAGGATGTGGCCGCCGCCGGTGACGTCGGCCACGTAGAAGGCATCGCCGAAGAGGGCCCCTCCGCAGGTGCCGCTGACCGACCCCGAGCGACTGGCATGCCAGACGGTGCTGCCGTCGGCGGCGCTGATGCGCCAGATGTCCTGGAACGAACCGATGACGGGATCGCCGTTGGGAGCGAAGACCATGCCGTCATAGGCGCCGGCGTCGATGACGTCATCGGAGACCCACAGGGTGGAACCGTCCGCGGCGTCCAGGGCATAGAGCGGTGCCGACACCGATGCGCCGTTGCCCGCGCGGGAGGCGTAGACGATGCCGTTCTTCACACCGCCGACCCACGGGATCCAGTCTCCGGACTCGTAGGGGATCTCGGTCGCCCAGAGCTCTTCACCGGTGGTGATGTCGTGGGCCACCACATAGGCATCGTGTGGCTGGTTGTACGGCCAGTCGGCCTGGCGCACCGTGATCACCCGCTCACCTTCGGTGACGGGTAGCCAGGCAATCAGCGAAGGCCGGCTGCTGGACCACAGAAGCTCGGCTTCGCTCGGACCCGTCTCGGCGGAGAGGCCGTTGCGACCAGCGTTGCCGCCGGAGTTCGTCCAGTCGGACGCGGCCGATTCCGCGATGAAGCCGGTGGCGGCGAAGAAGACGAACAGGAGAGAGAGGGTAGGACGACTCATGGTTCCTCCAACGATGCCATGCCTGATTGCAAACGGACCCGTATGACGACCCGTATGACAAGCATACCATTGCAAAGGCCGTCGGCGGTAGGCGGTATCGCGGGCGGTCGTATCGCAGGTGGTCGTATCGCAGATGGTCGTATCGGAGGTGGTGGGGTATCGCGGGCGGAGTATTG
>CAZZIF010000683.1:0-1547 GCA_964654025.1 uncultured bacterium | reverse complement strand
GATGTTGCCGTAGACGAACGTCTGACGATAGAGCGAGTCTCCGTAGAACTCGGCGTAGTCGCTGTCGACCAGATCAAGTTGCCGGTTGGCGCGCCGGTCGGTCTGCCCGATCCCCATCGCCACAGCGCACCAGATCGTGCCAGCCGCGTCTGTCATGGCCGCCCGCACACGTGTCGCCCGACTCGCCAGCAGCACCCGCCAGCGCCGGCAGGTGCGCCCCTGGCACAGCCGAGGGGGCCGGCCCGTAGGCGTACGCGGTCTTGGGATCCTTCTTGCGTCCCGTTGCTGGGCCCTGTTGCTGGCGCGCATCTACGAGTGCCTGCCGCTGCAGTGCCCGCACTGCGGCGAGCCCCTGCGGATCATCGCGTTCGTGACCGACCCGGAGGTGGTGGGGCAGATCCTGCGCCACGTGGGGGAGCCGACGGAGGCGCCCCAGGTGCTGCCGGCGCGCTCGCCGCCGCAGCCTGGGCCGCTGCCGGATCATTCGCCGGCGAGAAGGGATTCCATAGAGATGGTGTAGTCGATGTAGTCGTCCTCCTGGACTCCCTTCGACAGGTTCCCGGAATGGATGAGCACGGTTCGGATCGATCGATGGGTACCAACACCCAGCCGTTGCACCTTCTCGCGGAGTTCGTCCACGATGGTTGCATCCACGTGCTCACGGTGTTTGATCTCGATCAGATAGAGGCCTCTTCGCGTCATGATGAGCAGGTCAACCTGGCACCCTCGGCGACGGGCGGTCGCTCTTTGGACGTAGGGACCCGCCGAGAGAATGGGTGTCTTCTCCAGTCCTAGATGCGAAAGAAGCGCCGGGATGTTCGCCAGGACGAGATTCTCCATCTGGAGCCCAAGCAGACCAGACCACTCGGGAAGCTGATCCAATGCGAGATTCGACATCAGGCCCTGCTCGATGCGATCCCGGATGGGTTCGATGTATCGCAGGTAGAACCGTGAGTAGTTGTCGCGAAGCCGATACCGGACCAACCGGGAGGGACGTCCCGTGCGTGGGTCGTGTGGCGTGTCCTTTGAGAGGAATCCCGCAAGGACCAGATCCTGGGCATACTCACTTACCCGGCCGCCGCGCTCCTTGCCCATAGTCTGTGCCATCTCCGAGATCGTCTTTGCTCCATGCGTGACGGACCGCAGCATCTCGCGGCAGACCTGGGCTCGTTTGCCGAAGACGTCACTGAAGACCTGATCGAATTCACGGAAGAGTAGACCTTCGGGCACGAAACACAGGCGCTGGATGTTTCTCTCCGCTGAAAGCGCGGGATCGATCTCTTCCAGGTATCGCGGAACGCCTCCTGTAACCGATAGGACGCTGAGCTTCTCCTGCACTCGTGTGCGTGTGCGCGTCTTTCCCCAAAAAAGGTCGCAGCAACTCAGCGGGAGCTCGCCGAGCACGATGTCCCAGGATGTTCGGCCGACGAATCCGGTGTGCTTCAGGATGTTGTCGTCGATCCACGCCGAGACCGATCCGCAGAGCACGAGAATGAGCTTCGGGTTCGTCTTGAGCATCCTGTCCCAGGCCGCCTTGAGATGCCCGG
>CAZZIF010000682.1:0-1555 GCA_964654025.1 uncultured bacterium | reverse complement strand
TGGATGTATCCTTTCGCATTGAGCCCAAACCCGATGGAGAGCCCGTCATGGCGCATCCGCATCACTACACCGTCATCGACCTCGAGACCACCGGCCTCTTCCCCAACGGCAGCGACCGCGTGATCGAGGTCGCGCTCTTGCGCCTCGATGAGCGGGGCGAGGTGATCGACCGCTACGCCACCCTCGTCAACCCGGACCGCGACGTCGGGGCCACGCACGTCCACGGCGTCACCGCGGGCGATGTGCGCGGTGCGCCACCGTTCGCCGAGATCGCCGGCGATGTCTTCTCGCGCTTCGCCGACGCCTATCTGGTGGCGCACAACGCCAGCTTCGACCGGCGCTTCCTCTATGCCGAGGCCGCGCGCGTGGGCATCGATCTGCCCGAAATCCCCACCCTGTGCACGATGATGCTGGCCGGCCGCGCCCAGGGGCGGCTTCCCAGCCGAAAGCTCGAGGCGATCTGCGCCGGGTTAGGGATCGAGATCCAACGGGCCCACACGGCCGAGGACGACGCCACCGCCACAGCCACCCTCTTTCGCACCTGCGTCGATCAGCTGGGCGGGTGGAGCGCGGTAGACTTCACCGGCCTGTGCATGAGACCCGCCGGCCGGACTCTCTCGCCCTGGCCAGCCCTGGCCTGCTCGGGCCGATCCTACCGGCGAAGCGATGCGGCCCGCTCGGTCCGCGACCACGAGTCGTTCATCCCCCGCCTGCTCGCCCGGCTCCCGGTCTCCGCTCCCCCGGCGTCCGAGACCTCCGAGTACATGGCCCTGCTCGACCGGGTCTTGGAAGACCGGCGCATCACCCCCGAGGAGATCCATGAACTCCTGGAGCTGGCCCGGGAGATCGGACTCGATCAGACGCAGACGATGACGGTTCACCGGCAGTACTTCACCGATCTACTGATGGTCGCCCTCGCCGACGAGGTGATCACGCCCGCCGAGCAGCGCGATCTCGATCTGGTCTGCCGACTCTTGGGCCTGGATGAGACCGCCGTCGCGGCCGCCCACGGTGAGGCGGCGCGACGCTTGCGCGAGGGCGCCCTGCCGTGCGGTCCACCGGCGTTGCCCTCCCAGGAACTGGCCGGCCTCAAGGTATGCTTCACGGGTTCGTTGGGTTGCAACGTCGATGGCGCCCGCGCCACGAAGGAACTCGCCAAAGCCTATGCCCGCGAGCGTGGGATGGTGGTCCAGACGGGCGTGACGAAGAAGACCGATCTCTTGGTGGCGGCGGATCCGGACTCGCTGTCGGGCAAGGCCAAGAAGGCGCGGGCCTACGGCGTTCGTATCGTGGCCGAGCCGGCCTTCTGGCGGATGATGGGCGTGCAGGCTGGGTAGCGCGTAGGCGGCGGCACTGAACTCCTGAGGCTAGCCGGCGGCTAGACTGATGCCAGCCGGAGGCTTCTGAAGCCAGCCGCTAGTGGTCGACCTACTGGTCGGGATCATCTCTCAGGAATCCCGGATAGAGACCCTTCATGCATTCCGGACACACGCTGTGGCTGAACTGCAGATCGGTGTGTCTGGCGATGTAGGCCTCCACCTGCTCCCAGAAGCCT
>CAZZIF010000681.1:0-1564 GCA_964654025.1 uncultured bacterium | reverse complement strand
CGTGCAGAATCCGTAGGTGCCCAGGATCAGTTTCGAGCCCTTGCCGGTGCCGAGCGGATCGCGGTAGACCCCCACGATGCCGGTCAGCGAACCACCGTAGGCCTCCATGTTCGAGGGTGAATTGTGGGTTTCGCCGGTGATCGTGTAGAAGTGATCATCATCGAAACGCCCCACCCCGGCGTTGTCCCACAGAACGCTCACCACCCAGTCCTTCTGTGCGGCGATGCGGCGGGTGGGCTCGCTGATGAAGGTACGAAAGAGGCTATCGACCTCGAACCGTTCGCCGGTCTCGGTATCCACGTACTCAAAGTAGCCGCGGAAGGTGTTGTGATTGCAGTGATCTGACCGGGCCTGCGCGATGTACTCGAGTTCGACGTCGGTGGGCAGATCGAGTCCCACGCGCGCCCGAACCCGGCGCACCCCCGGCCGGTTGTAGTAGCGACGAATGGCGGGCACGTCCCGCGGATCCAGGAACAGGTGGCGGCGCACGCTGATCTCGAGCAGCTCCTCGTCGCTGCCCACCGGGATCTCCTCCACCCGCGGCGTGTGCGCCAGTTTGACCTTGGGAATCCGGTAGCCGATGCCCTTGGCCGGATCCCAAGGCTGGGGATCGGCGGCGGCATCCTCACCGGCGGCGAAGACCTCGAAAACCTGCACGAGATCGTTGGCGAGCAGCTCGCCGGTCAGGCGCTCGACGTCGCCGCGCGTGAGACGCTCCGTTGCCGACCGCGAGGCCACAGCCGGAGCCTGCGTTCTGGCAGGAGCTTGCACCCCGGCAGGGCCTTGCACTCCGGCCAACTCGCGGAGGAAGTAGAGCTTCGAGGTATAGCAGGCCTCGCCGGCGCCCAGGGTGCGCCCGAGCAGATCCTCGATCGCCTCGCGCGCGGTCTCTCCGGCAGCATCCTTGACCCCAGGACGGAACCCCACCCAGATGATCCAGTCGGCCGGCAGGTTCAGAGGCTCGAAACTCGACCGCTCGGTGACCGGGTTGGTGAAGACCTCGGTGCGCAGGCGCTCGAGATCGGCCTCCGGCAATTTGGCATCGATCGTGAGGACCCGGACAGCCGAGGCCGACCGGAGGTTGTAACCAAAGTAGTCTCTAGCTTTGCGGGCCAGGGTCGCCCCTTCGGCGTCGAAGAGGTCCTCCCGTAGCGCGATCTCCAATCTGGCCGGCATGCCTTCCTCCACTCCTGGCCGCGCCCCCCTCATCCAGCCGGGTGGCGCGGCGGAGTTCGCCGTTGGATGGTTGCTATGCGCCATCGGTGTGATGGACGGCGCGGTTGACGGCACGATTGACGGAACGGTTGACGGAACGATTGACGGAACGTAGCACGTTGCCCGGGGGGGCGACAACCAGGGCCGTGCCGGCACGGCCGTCGGGAGGATCCGCGAGGGGGGAGGTGATCGCCCGGAAGTGGCTGTGTCCGATGGATTTCTCTGAAGCTGACCGGGCAAGATTCCGATGGTTGACGAAGAGTCTCGATTGGTGATCCGCACACCTTTAGTGAGGAGAGAACAGGCACCATGGATGATGCGTCCAAACAACACCCAGGCGATGCGAACG
>CAZZIF010000680.1:0-1570 GCA_964654025.1 uncultured bacterium | reverse complement strand
CGTGTGGGCGAGGAGTCCTACCAGCTTCTCAAACTGCTCGATCTGGGCGATCTGATCGGTGCCGAAGGCGAGGCATTCCGCACCCGTACCGGCGAGATCAGCTTGCAGGTTGACAGCATCGAGGTCCTTGCCAAGGCGGTACGTCCACTGCCGGTAGTCAAGGAGAAGGACGGCGTAGTCTACGATGCTTTCCGCGACCGCGAGGCCCGCTATCGCCAACGGTACCTGGATCTGATCCTGAATCCCGATTCTCGGGAGGTTTTCCGGCGCCGGGCCGAGACGATCCGCTTCTTGCGCCGCTATCTGGATGAGATGGGGTTCTTGGAGGTCGAGACCCCGATCCTGCAAAGCATCTACGGGGGCGGCTTGGCCAATCCGTTCAAGACCCACCACCGGGCACTGGAAATGGACCTGTACCTGCGGATCGCCGAGGAACTGCCGCTCAAGAAGCTCATCGTGGGGGGACTCGAGCGTGTTTACGAGCTCGGGCGCGTCTTCCGCAACGAGGGGCTGGATCGCCAGCACAATCCGGAATTCACGCTGCTCGAGTTCTACTGGGCCTATGCCGACTACCACGATGCCATGGATCTGGTCGAGGACATGTTCCGGCGTGCGGCGGCGGCGATTGCCGGAGAGGAAGCCGCCTCCTATGAGGGACAGCGCATCGATTTTGCGAAGCCTTTCGCACGAGCCTCGATGCTGGATCTGATCGAGGAGCACACGGGTGTCAGCGTCGGGCCGTTACCGGTTGAGTCGCTCCACGAGCTTTGCCGGAAGCACGGTGGGGAAATGCCTGCGAGCACGCCGCGCGGCAAGTTGATCGAGAAGGTGTTCGACCTCACCGTGCAACCGCATCTGGTGCAGCCGACCTTCGTCATGGATCATCCTCTCGAGGTCTCGCCGCTGGCCAAACGTCACCGCGAGCATGCCGACCTGGTGGAACGGTTCGAACTCTTCATCGCCGGCATGGAGTTCGCCAACGCGTTTACCGAACTCAATGATCCGATCGATCAACGTCAGAGGTTCGAGATGCAAACGTCGCTGCGCGAGGCCGGTGATGAGGAGGCCCATCCGCTCGACGACGAGTATGTGGATGCTCTCGAGCACGGCATGCCGCCGACGGCGGGGGTAGGGATCGGGATCGACCGATTGGTCATGCTGCTCACCGGGAGCAGTGCGATCCGTGACGTACTCCTCTTCCCCCACATGCGCCCGCTCGAGGAGAGTGAGGACGGTGCAGACGGCACAGATGGCGCGGAGTGCGCAGACGGCACAGATGGCGCGGACGGTACAGACGGCGCAGAGTGCGCAGACGGCGCAGAGTGCGCAGACGGCGCAGAGTGCGCAGACGGCGCAGATGGCGCAGATGGTGCGGAGGAGGCTTCGCTGGCCACTTTGCCCACCGAAGCGACAGCCGAGGGGCCGGCCAACACCGATTCAAAGGGACAGCCGCGCTATTCGGGCGCTCCGCCAATCGAGCCAGGTGCTCAATCGCAGGGGCCGGACGAGCAGCCACGGGAGCCAGGTGCTCGGTCACACGGGTCGGGTGAGCAGCCGCGGGAGCCAGGTG
>CAZZIF010000679.1:0-1582 GCA_964654025.1 uncultured bacterium | reverse complement strand
GCAAGCGGTGAGAGGGTACTATGGCATTCAGGCATATCACTGTGGATCCCCAGCAAATGGGAAGTGTTCCGTGCATCCGCGGGCTGCGGATTCCCATCGCCACCATCGTGGGCCTGGTCGCTGACGGAATGACCTTCGACGAGATCCTGTCAGGCTACCCGGATCTTGAAGCCGAAGACATCCGCGAGGCGCTGCGCTTTGCGGCCGAGGCAGTCCGTGAACGAGAATTGCCGCGAACGGGCACATGAGATTCCTGATCGACAATGCGCTCTCGCCGATTGTGGCTCAGCGGCTGCCGCCGCCGGGTTCGATGCCATTCATGTCCCATATCGAGGCCAGCAATCTGCCGCGGACATCTCCAGCCCTTTGAGTGTTGGCCAAACCGCGAACCGCAAGCCAACAGCTGCGGCGGGTGTTCTCTCTGGATGTCCTGGAATGCCCCCAGTGCCAGGCCGCGATGGTTGTGCTGGCCTTGATCTCAGATCCCCCGTGGTCAGGAAGATCCTGGGCCACCTCGGGCTGCCCACGACGCCCCCGCCGGTGGCCGCGGCGCGGGGCATGTGGGAGCCCGAAGCCCGCCTGTGGATCCCGCCGATGGAGGATTGCGCAATCGAGGAGCGGGATCTGGCGGGGACGGGGGCGGGGGCCCAGAGGTTCGTGCAGACGTCTGGCCGGCATCCGGATGCGGCACGTTCTCCGCCCTGATGCAGTCGACGGGGGCAGGATCACGCCCGGAGGACATTCCAAGCAGGCCTTGGCGACTTCCTTGTCGAGGTGGTGGGGGAGCTACGTCCGGAGAGACCCCCGGCGCTCAGGTGGAGGGGCGCTGCACCGTCGGTGAGGGGCGTGCAGGGTTGATTGGCGCGAGGCGAGCGTTTGAAGGGCTGGTCCGGGGTGCGCAACCCCTGAGGTCTGATCGCCGGGAGTTCCGAAATCGGGTTGCATTTTCCTATCGGCATCTCACCAGGCGCCAGAAGAACCCTGAACCGGACACACCCCCGGTGCAGGAGGACCCCGCGGCCGGTGTTCTCATCGCCATGGTTCGGACGGGGCTCCGCCAGAAGGTCCTCGACCTGGTCGACCGAACCAACGCCCACAGCTCGAAGCCGATCGGGGAAGGCGCGATGGTCACGCTATTGCTTGAGGCCGCCTTCCAGCGCCTCGAGGCCGAGGGCCTGGAGACCGAAGGCCGCGCCCTGAACATCGCCGAGACCCTCGAAGTGCTGAAGCGCTGGGTCACCCGGCAAAAGGTATAGGAACGCACACGGAAGGAGGATGCATGAGCAAGCTGAATGAACTTCTTGACCACCGGGAAATGCTTGTCACGGAATACCGCCAGACCTGGGACAAGGCCGATCGGGAGGGCCGCAAGCTATCGCTAGCTGAGGTCCAGAAGCTGGACGCCCTCAATGAGCGCATCGTCGTTATCACCCTACGGATCGCCACCGCCTGCGCAAAGGCTCGCATCCGGGCCGCCCTGGCCTGACCAGGCTGGCCGCCGACGTCGGGGTTCACGCAGCAGTTCTCATTCTGGCGTACAGATCCCGCTACCAAGGATCCAGGAGAAGGCCAAGGGTCTAGC
>CAZZIF010000678.1:0-1588 GCA_964654025.1 uncultured bacterium | reverse complement strand
AGGATCCCGATCACCCCCAGGAAGGTTATGTTTGCAGGACTAGGATTTTTCACGACGTTTTCCAGTTGCTCCCCGAAAAACGCCATGGTCAGCGTTCCGGGAAGGAGTGCCGCACCGCTTCCAATCAGGAAATCAAAGTATCTAATGTGAAGTGATCCTGCGGCAAGGTTGATGACCGGGAACGGCGCAACCGGCATCAGGCGGACAGCCAACACGGCCTTGATCCCGCCGTGGCGCAGGACGCGGCGCAGCCTCTCAAGGCGCCTGCTTTCGATCCGTCTTATCTTGTCTCCGCCGAACCTGTGACCCAGGAAGAAGAAGAGGGTGGCCGCTGTGAGGCTGCCGCTCATGGCGAAGGACCAACCGAAGAGTCCGCCGAAAGCAAGGATGACAGTGGCGTTGATCACTGTGTTGGGAAACACGATGGCGCTTCCCAGGCAGTACGTCACGATAATGGCAACCGGGGTCCACCATTCGCCTCTCAGGGTCTCGATCAGCCCATCGATGAAAACGGGATCAGCAAACCGGCGGAGGGGCGTGAGCTGCCAGAGCACCGCCATGACCATCACCACCGCCAGGACGGCCAGTGGGAAGCCCCAGACAGATATGATTTCTTTGAGGCGATCTAAAATGGCATTCTCCTGGATCGAACAGGTTGCTTGGCTACGATTCGTTTCTCTCCAGCGTGTCGTTTTCCGCCAGGAACTTAAACTATTTGAACGAGGAACACCTTGCCACGGATACCGATCCCAACAAAAAGGGGGTCGGGAATGCTCCCAGACCCCCCTGAATTCCCGCTTTGGCGGAAGTGCATGGGAATCGAACCCACCTGCGAGGTCGTTAGCCCCGCACACCGGATTTGAAGTCCGGGAGCCCCACCAGTGAGCTATCCACTTCCAACTTCTATATTAGGCAGCGGCAGAGACCCTGTCAATGTCGGATTGGGCGAAGCGAGGGCGGCCGAGAACACCAGCAGGGCCCCAGCGAGGGCGATATAGGCCTCGACGACAGACACGGCGGCCTCGAAGGTGAGCGGCAAGGACTGAGTCAGGCCCCCGCCTGTTCGAGGACGATGCGGAGGATCCGGCGGAGCGGTTCGGCCGCGCCCCAGAGAAGCTGGTCCCCGCAGGAGAAGGCCGCAAGGTAGTCGGGGCCCATGAGCATCTTGCGGATGCGCCCCACAGGTACGGTCAGGGTCCCGCTGACCGCAGCGGGCGTGAGCTTTTGAAGGGTGGCGTCCTTCTCGTTCGGCACCACCTCGACCCAGCTGTTCCCGTTGGCCAGGATCCCCTCGATCTCATCCAAGGAGACGTCCCGCTTGAGCTTCACGGTGAAGGCCTGGCTGTGGCAGCGCATGGTCCCCACGCGCACGCAGACGCCGTCCACCGGCACGGGGGGATCGATTCCCAGGATCTTATTGGTCTCCACGAGGCCCTTCCACTCCTCCCGGGTCTGCCCCGATCCCATGGGCCGGTCGATCCAGGGGATCAGGCTGGCGGCCAGGGGTACGCCGAACTCGTCCACAGGAAAGCCCCGGTACCGCATGGTCTCGGTGAGGCGGGCGTCGATCTCCACGGCCGAGGAGGCC
>CAZZIF010000677.1:0-1589 GCA_964654025.1 uncultured bacterium | reverse complement strand
CGTGCGGCCGGCGTGACCCTGCCGCAGGTGATCGCGGCCGTGCAGCGCTCGAACAAGGACGTGGGGGCGCGCACGATCGAGGTCAATCAGGCCGAGTACGTTGTGCGGGGCCTGGGGTTCGTCGAATCGATCGAGGACCTTGAGCGGGCTGTCGTGGCGGTGCGCGACAACGTGCCGATCGATGTCGGGCAGGTGGCCCACGTCTCCGAAGGCCCCGCCCTGCGCCGGGGCGCCCTGGACAAGCAGGGCGCTGAGGTCGTGGGGGGCGTGGCGGTCGTCCGCTACGGTGAGAATCCGCTCTCGACGATCCAGAAGGTGAAGGCGAAGATTGCCGAGATTGCTCCCGGTCTGCCCAGGAAGACGCTGGCCGACGGCACGGTGAGCCAGGTGCGAATCGTTCCCTTCTATGATCGCACCGGGCTGATCTACGAGACCCTCGGTACCCTGCGGTCAGCCCTTTCCCAGCAGATCCTGGTCACGATCCTCGTCATCCTGCTGATGCTGGTGCGGCTGCGCAGCTCGATGCTGGTCTCGGGGCTTCTGCCGGCGGCTGTGCTGATCTGCTTCATTGCCATGAAGCAGTTTGGGGTCGACGCCAACATCGTGGCGCTCTCGGGCATCGCCATTGCGATCGGCACCCTGGTCGACATGGCGATCATCTTGGTCGAGAACATCGTGCGTCGGCTGGATGAGGCGCCTGCGGGCGCGCGCCCCATGCGGGTTACCTATGACGCGGCGCGCGAGGTCGGCGGCGCAGTGCTGACCGCGGTGGCGACAACGGTGATCAGCTTCCTGCCGGTCTTCACGATGACCGGGGCCGAAGGCAAGCTCTTCCAGCCCCTGGCCTTCACCAAGACCTTCGCCCTGTTCGCATCGGTGCTGGTGGCACTCACCGTCTTACCGGCGGCCACACACCTCCTCTTCGGGTTGCGCCGGCCAGGGCGCGTGTTTCGCGTGGTCTTCTACAGCGCGTTGGCGCTGGTGGCGGCGATCGTCCTCGTGCTGGTGAGCTGGTGGGCGGGCGCGATCATGCTCGTTCTGGCCGCTTACGGTTACTGGGGACCGGTGGCTCCCCCGCGCATCTCACGTTGGAGCACTCGGGTGGCGGTGGCCGTGACGGTGCTGGGCGTGGCCGTCTTGCTGGCCCAGCACTGGACCCCGCTGGGACCCGAGCGCAACCTGGCGGTCAACCTCCTCTTCGTGGGCCTGCTGGTGGCGAGCTGGATGCTCTTCTTCGCCGCCTTCTACCGCGCCTACCCACGGCTGCTCACCTGGAGTTTGCGGCACAAGGCGGCCGCCATGAGTCTGCCGGTCCTGATCGTTCTCTTCGGGGGACTCACCTGGCTGGGGTTCGAACGCACGCTCGGGTGGTTGCCGACCAAGGTGAAGACCTGGGGGCCGGTCTCCACCTTTGCGCATGCCTTTCCAGGTTTGGGGAAGGAGTTCATGCCGCCGCTCGATGAGGGCGCCTACCTGCTGATGCCCACCACCATGCCGCACGCCTCGATCGGGGAGGTGCTCGATGTCTTGCAGAAGCAGGATCTGGCCATCACGCAGATTCCCGAGGTTTCCTCGGCCGTGGGGAAGCT
>CAZZIF010000676.1:0-1593 GCA_964654025.1 uncultured bacterium | reverse complement strand
CCCGCCTCCGCTTCTCGAACATCCGCGCCAGCACCGGGACGCGCCGGTCCACGTAGTCGACGATCCGCACCTCGCGCTTGCCGTCGTGGTGGCGGTGGAGGCGCCCGGCGTACTGGACCAGCGTGCCCCGCCAGGCGACCGGCATCGTCAGGAAGAGCGTGTCCAGCCGCCCATCATCGAATCCCTCCCCGAGGAAGCGGCCGGTGGCCAGGATGAGGCGCTCCTGGTCGGCCGGGATGCCCGCGAGCTGCTCGGCGGCCTCGCGCTGCTGCCGCTTGCCCATCCCGCCCCTCAGCACCACCAGATTCCGCACGAATCCCCTCAACCGCCCGGCCAGCAGCTCGAGATGGTCGCGCCGCTCGGTCAGAAGCACCGGTGAGCGGCCTTCGTCCACCGCGGCGATCACATCGTCCAGGATGAGCTCGTTGCGGGCGTGATCCCCCGCCAGGCGCCCGTAGATCTCCTGGATCCCAAGCTCCTCGTCCCCGGGCGGGAGCTCGAAGCCGGTCTCCCGCACCACGAGCCGGTGGGTGAATCTGGGGGCGGCGCCGAGGCTCTTGGGATCGATCGTGTGCCGCACCGGCCCCAGCTGGAAGCGCGTGATCGGGTGGTGCCCGTCCCGCCGCCGGGGCGTGGCCGTCAGGCCCAGGACGTACCTGGCGCGCACCGCCCGCAGGACCCGCTCGAAGGAGACCGCCGAGACGTGATGGCACTCATCCACGATGACCTGCCCGTAGGGCTCCACCAGCTCCTCGAGGTCCGGGCGGCGGGCGAGCGACTGGATCATGGCGACATCGAGCGCGCCGGTGACCTTGCGGCGACCGCCCCCGATCCGCCCGATCTCCCGCTGGCTCAGGCCCAGGAAGACGTCGAGCTGGGCGATCCACTGCTCGAGCAGCGGCGCGCGGTGGACCAGGATCAGGGTGCTGCGGGCGCGTGTCGCCACCAGATGGGCGCCCATCACCGTCTTGCCGGCCCCCGGAGGCGCGACCAGGATGCCAGTGTCGTGCTGGGCTAACACCCGCACCGCATGTCGCTGCGCCGGCGTGAGGCGGCCGCGGAAGGTGATCTCCAGCGGCTGGCCACTGCTTCGAGTATCCTTGACCTCCAGCGCTGCCCCCTGGGATCTCAGCAGGGCCTCCAGATCCTCCCGGCACCCGCGCGGCAGGCGGATCGTGGCCGGCTGATCCTGCGCGCACACGATGACCCGGGGCGTGCGGGCGATCGAGAGCCGGCGGGCCTGCTTCTCGTAGAACTCAGGGTTCGCGAAGGCGGCCAGGCGCAGGGCGGCGCTAACGAGCGCGGGCGGGAGGCCCGCCTTCTCGACGGCGAGATCCTGCCCCAGCGTGGCGGCGATCTTCGGGGGGATGCTCGCCTTCGCCGCCGGGGCGCCAGGCGAGCGGCCCTGCAGCAGCCCCGGCTGAGAACCGGGCGTCGACCCGCTAGGAGCCCCGGTGTCTGCATCGGCGGTCTCAGGCCGCAGGCCGAGTCCGTCTCCCGCCGCGGCGGTTTCGCGCAGCACGGCCTCGACCTCCCCGCGCCCGAGACGCCGGATCCCCGACAAGAAGGCCCACTGGTCCGGGTAGGGCTGCC
>CAZZIF010000675.1:0-1597 GCA_964654025.1 uncultured bacterium | reverse complement strand
AAGCAGGAGGGAACAAGCAGGAGGGAGAAAACGAGCGATGACGCGTGAACAGACAACCGCCCCAGGAGCAGCGGCCGCCGGGCCCGGTCGCCAGAGGGGCGGCAGCCCTCAGAGGCAACTCCTGCGGCTAGCCCTGGCTGCCGCCTTCCTGGGCGGCCTCGCGCTCGGGACCACACCGGCCTCTGGCGCCGGGCCAATTCAGTACCGGGAGACCTTCTCTGCCGCCGGCTACATCGGCAACACCGGCGGACAACCCGCGGGGCTCTACCTCATCTTCGCCGGCAAACCTCACGGGCTCTTCCTGGCCTTCAAGGGCAGCTGGAGCAGCTACGATAGCGATTCCTACTACGAGAACATCTCCTACGGACAGGTCGCGCGTTGGGGCGACAGGATGGTCAATGAGGTGATCTCCAGCCGCACCTACGAAATCGGCTACGGCCGGCGCGTCGCGCCCTGGGCGTTTGTCTACGCCGGCGTGGGCTGGGCGACCTTCGACTGCTACCGGGAGCATTTCGATCCCTACTACATTCTGGGCGAGGACGGCCGCTACTGGATCTCCTATCCCCCAAAGGATCATGACGAGTTCGACCTCACCACCGGAGCGCTCCTCTTCCTATCGAGAAGCTTTCACTTGATCGTGGGCTACCAAACAGCCCCCGAGGGCATGAACCTCGGCTTTGGATGGGCGGGGAAGATCAACTGATGACGCTATCCAAAGAAGACAAGGCCCGCATTCGCGAGGAAGAGCGGTTTCGGGCGAAGGAGCGCAAGGCGGCCGAGAGCCGGGACCAGGGCATTGGGTGCCTGATTATGATTGGCGTCCTGGTGGTGATCTTCGGGATCGTCTGGCTGTCCTCTCCCGACCGGTCTCAGGAGGCTGGCCCGAAGAAGAAGCCGTCCGAGATCGTGCGCCTGCACGCGAGCGGGAAGCTCAGCTCCGAACAGCTGGTGCTCACCAACGACGACGACTTCGCCTGGCTCGATGTGAGGCTCCACCTGAACTACAGATTCTTCCGCTCGAACTACATCAAGCACCTCCCAAGGCTCGGTCCTGGGGAGACGATCAGCATCGGCCTCCGGGAGTTCCTGAAGGGTGACGGGGCGCGATTCAACCCCTACACGCACGAGGTGCGGGAGGTCTTCATCATGGCCAAGACGCCGGGCGGAGGGGATGCGACCATCACGCTCGTCTTTGAGTGAGGCGGAGGCGGGGCGGGGCGGGGTGAGGCGGACGCTGGTCGGGAGAGCTTGGTCAGCTTTCATCGGCTCTCAAAGCGCGGGATGCACGGGGCGCGCGGAGTGCGCAGGGTGTAAGGGGTGCCCGGGATGTGCAGAGCACGCGGTTCAGAATCATTCGACGCGATCACAGCGCGGTCGATCCGCCTAAGCGACCGGAAGATGCAGAGGCCAGGCGCGCGTGCCTGGCCTCGCGCCCTACCCCCGAAGGGATAGGGGGGACATCTGATTGGAGTATCGACCAATCGGCTCCGGTCGTCAAGGCGTCGACAGATGGTCACGGTGCTCGTCCCGACCCTACCGGATATAGCAAGCGACAAGCCAGGGATGCTGGGGCATTGGCAGAGAGCGAGCCCACGTC
>CAZZIF010000674.1:0-1601 GCA_964654025.1 uncultured bacterium | reverse complement strand
CTCTAGGATGCGACCTTATAATAGATGACCTCCATCGGGGCTTCCTCCTCCTCACCGCCGGCGCTCCCAGCGCCGAGGCCGCCCTGCATGGCCATCACCCCGCTGACCAGACCCTTGACGAGAATGGCCCGATCCGGGGATATCATGAAGAAACCGTCGTTTGCACCGTCACCTTCGCACGCGACCTGAAGCTGCTTGATGAAGTGACCGTCCGGACTGAACACGTCGAAGGTCATCAACACACCCTCAGGCTGCTCGAACGCGCTGCGGTTCGTGTTGACCCAGATGGAGCCATCGGGCGCAAGGTCAATGCTCGTGATCACCGGCTCGGTCTCGCAGATCTCGGTCTTGACCTCGAACGGCGCCTGCCTCGTCTGTGCCTCGATCGCGCTACGGATTCGCTCGGTTTCGGCGTCAGAGCGCGCGCGGTTCTCGTATTCGCGCTCGATGACCCGCTCCAGCGTGCCATCCTTCGCGTAGACGTTGATCACGTACGCGTCACGCTCCGGCGGCCCATAGACGTGCCCGTCCTCTGCCAACGCCCAGCGCCGGGGGAAGACGAAGTACTGATCCTTCTCGATGATCTCGAAGTTCTGGAAGTCGAGCTTGGTCTCTTTGGTCATGTAGCGAGTGACTTCCTTGCCTTCCTCGGTGAAGCTCGCCAGGAAGTTCGTCCGGTTCTGGCCAGCCTGGGCTTGTTCGATGGCCATCCCGCTCATGACCAGGTCGGTGCCGTTACACTTCGCGTCGATCAGTACCCGGAGGCCGCCGGCGGCCGGATCCGTATTGCCCACCAGAATGTCTCCTACGGGAATCCCCTCGCGATCGATCACGACCAGCTTGCCCGGGAAGGTCTGGACGATCCCGATGTTGCCGCTGGGCAGAAGGCACATGTCCGAGGGGTTCTGCACCTCACCGGGCCCCTCGCCCTGGCGGCTCAACGTCTTGATCTTCTCGCCCTCTGGAGAGAAGACCTGCACCTCGCCGAGCTGCATATCGAGAAGGTAGATGTTGCCGGCTTCGTCGTGGAGGGCCTGAACAACCACCCCGAAAAGGTTGTCATAGTCATCGGCACCACCCACGCGCCAGAGTTCTTCGAGTTCGAGCTTCTCAATCCCCTTGCTGGGCTTCGGGCCATTGAGGACGTGGGTAACACCATCACGCACCGCCTCTTCGCCAGCCCACCCCGGGGCAGTCAGAACGAGCATCATCGCCAGGCTCGCCAGCCACGCGGCCCTGTGGGTCCGCATTCGCACTCTCTTGGTCTGAATCCGCATGGAAATCCCTCCTCCAGGTGCGGCGGCACCGTGTCGGTGCACCTGCCGCCGATGCTCGTGTGATTCGTGAGCCTGCGTCCCAGCACTCACGGACGATGTCTCCAGAAAACACGCTTTCTCCAGAGAACACGCTTTCTCCAGAGAACTCGCTCGACTGGCCGTCCTGTTCAGTCTTCCGGGCCCGTCACGGAGTCCCCGCCGGGGCCGAGACCCGCTGGGGAAGCCACGCCACCTCGGCCAGCCCCCCCCCGAGACCGCCGGCCATCTGGGCCAGAACCCGCCGGGTGGGGTTGCCCGTTCCGCCCTCCTGCTATATAGCGGGCC
>CAZZIF010000673.1:0-1619 GCA_964654025.1 uncultured bacterium | reverse complement strand
GCCGCCGTGCTGGCGGCCGACGGGCTGCAAGGCATCCTCGCATGGATGCCACAGGGCAGGTCATCGACAAAGGTTGGGGGCTCAACTTCGAAGCCGCCGTCGAACAGCCCGGGCTCGAAGGCTTCCGCGGCGAAGGGCTCGGGTTCGAAGGCTTCCGCGGCGAACAGCCCGGGCTCGAAGGCTCCCGCGGCGAAGGGCTCGGGTTCGAAGGCTTCCGCGGCAAGGAGTTCTGTGTCCAGGAAGCCGGTGCCGGTGAGTCCCGGCTCGAGTCCAGCGCCGAAAGCTTCCGCGACGCTGGCGCAGGCCTGGTTGCCGATCACGCTCATCTTGGGCACCTTGCTCGTGCTATGGGTCCTCTTCGGCGGAGTTGTCACCGACAGCCTCCGAAGCGGAGGGGCGTTCCTCCACGCGCACGATGTCGCGAATCTTGGACCTCATGCAGACCGAGTCCTGGAGGCCTTGCGCACGCGACCCATGGAGCAGTTGCTCACGTCCTCGCCGTTGCCTCCCAGCTTTGTCGAGCTCGTTGTCCAGCGAATGGAGATGCTGCGCTCCAGTGTGACCGTGGGGCTTGGGCTGCTCTTCGTCACAGCACTGGTCATCGAGGGCCGCCGCCGTAAGTGGTATGGCGGCACCGTGGCGGTAGCGCTCCTGGTTGGTCTCGTGACCGTCGACCTCTGGACCACCGATCGCAAGTTCTACGAAGTGTATCCCCGTAGCGTCTCCGAAGCGGTCCTCGTGCCCGATGGCGTCGTACGTTTTCTCCAGGGAGAGCCCGGAGAGTTTCGCGTGGCGCCGTTCGTGCAACTGCGGGACAACCCACACGTCTTCAGCTCGAATCACTACACCGCGTTCGGCCTCGAGTCGATTGGGGGCTATCAGCCGGCCAAGCTGCGTATCTATGATGATCTGATCCAGTCGGGGGCAGTCTCCACGCCGGCGGTGTTCTCGATGCTGGGCGCGCGTTACGTCATTGCGGCAGCCGACCTCTCCGGGGCGGGCTTGCCGGTGGTTTACGAGCAGCCCGCTGGCGGGGGGAACACCGTCTACGTTCACCGCAACCCCGCGGCGTTGCCCCGCGCTTACTTCGTGACACGACTCGAGCGCCACGCCGATGCGCGAGCGGTGCTCGACGCGCTCAAGAGCCCGGCCTTCGATCCGTCGGTCGCTGCACTTGTGCCTCGCCACGCCTATTCGGCGCTGGCCGATCGTTTCTCGCCGGGGGTTGTGGAGGAGGCCGAGTTCGGTCTGCACCAGCAACGGCTTCGTGTTCGCGTCGAGGGCCCCGAGTCCGGGCTCCTCGTATTGAGCGAGATCTTCTACGAACCTGGATGGCGGGCGCGGATCGGCGGGGCCGAGGCCCCGCTGCTGAGGGTCAACCATGTGCTGCGAGCGCTCGAGGTTCCGCCCGGCGAGCACGAGATCATGCTCCAGGCGGTCTCGCCTGCCTATCGTGCCGGGTTATGGGTGAGTCGGACCACCGGGGTGCTCTGTCTCGTGGTACTGCTGGGGCTACTCTGGCGGACGCGCCTGCGTCGCGGGCAAGGCGCACCGCGCGGTTAGTCTGCGTCGCGGGCAAGGCGCACCGCGCGGTTAGTCTGCGTCGCGGGCAAGGCGCA
>CAZZIF010000672.1:0-1625 GCA_964654025.1 uncultured bacterium | reverse complement strand
GACGAAGTCGAAGCCCACCGGGAGGATGCGCCCCAAGGACCGCCCCTTGGCCAACGACTTCGTTTCGGATGAGGCCTTCGACGAAATGCTCCTGGCCTGGTTCGGGAACATCGCCCGCGTGCTTCAGCCCGGGCACTCGTTCTACATCTGGGGCGGCTACGCCAACTGCGCCAACTACCCACCGGTGCTGAAGGCCTGCGGCCTGTACTTCAGCCAGGCGGTCATCTGGGTGAAGGAGCACCCCGTGCTCACCCGCAAGGACTTCATGGGTAACCACGAATGGGCGTTCTACGGTTGGCGCGAGGGGGCGGGCCACAACTTCTACGGCCCGACCAACGCCGTCGACGTCTGGGCGGTCAAGAAGGTCAACCCGCAGAGCATGGTCCATCTAACCGAGAAGCCGGTCGAGTTGGCGGTGCGGGCCATCCAGTACTCGTCCAAGCCCGGCCAGAACGTGCTCGACCTGTTCGGCGGCAGTGGCTCCACCATGATGGGCGCCGAGCAGACCGGACGGCACGCCTTCCTCATGGAACTCGACCCCGCCTACACGGACGTGATCGTGATGCGGTGGCAGGAAGCCACCGGCCAGAAGGCCACGCTCGATGGGGATGGACGCACGTTTGACGTGGTCGCCGCTGACCGCGGGGCTTCTCGGGATGAGTAGGCGGTGGCCAGGGGAACGAAGAAGGAGCTGATCTCCCAGCGCGAGTACGCCCGCAGGCGCGGCGTGACCCACGTCGCGGTTCAGCGTGCCGTGAAGGCGGGTCGCATCTCCACGGTGAACGGGAAGATCGACCCTGCGCTCGCCGACCAGCAGTGGCAGGAGAACACCGACCAGAGCAAGCCGCGCAACCGGATCACGGGCAATCCGAAGCAGACCAAGCAGCCGGGCGAGCCCTCCGAGCCCATGGACATGGGAGGAGCCGATGAGGTCATCGGCGGCCCATCGACGGCCACGGGCTACGCCAAGGCCCGCGCCGCTCGCGAGCTGTACCAGGCGCAGCTGGCGAAGCTCGAATTGGACCGCAAGCGCGGCATCCTCGTGCGCGCCGACGAGGTGCGTCTCGGCGCGTTCAACATGGCCCGCAAGGCGCGCGACCAGTTGATCGCCCTGCCCGAGCGTCTGGCCTCCGTCCTGGCCGCGGTCGACGAACCCGCCGAGGTCCAGCGCATCCTCGAGGAAGAGATCGAGCGGATCTGCCAGGAGATCGCGGATGCAGAACGGCCGTGACACCTACGAGACCGCCTACCGGGCGGGCTGGCGGCCCGAGCCGCGGTTGACGGTCAGCGAGTGGGCCGACGAGCACCGCGTGCTAGGCAACCGCTCGGGCCATGCCGCGGTGCACTGGCGCACCGATACGACGCCCTACCTGCGCGAGATCATGGACGCCCTGGGCCCGCGGTCGCCGGCCCGCCGCGTCGTGTTCATGAAGGGCTCGCAGCTCGGCGGCACCGAGGCCGGCAATAACTGGCTCGGGTACGTGATGCACCATGCGCCCGGCCCGATCCTGGTCCTGCGCCCGACCGTGGACGAGGCCCGGCGGTTCAGTCGGCAGCGTCTCGATCCCATGATCGCGACCACGCCGGTGCTACGCGAGCTGGTCCGCGAGGCTCGGTCCCGTGAC
>CAZZIF010000671.1:0-1627 GCA_964654025.1 uncultured bacterium | reverse complement strand
CATCGCGACAGCTTCAGCAACTAACGGTTCGTCATCATCCAACAGTCTAACTAAGTGCGGCACGGCTCCCGACGGTTTGGGACGGATCAGGACCAGGCACTCAACAGCCCCTTTCCGCACACGCGGATGAGCATGATGGAGCAGCGCGACCAGTTCACTGTACGCTTGTCGTGATGGAGTCAGGCGAACGAACGCATCTTCTGCCCTTGAACGCGTCTCGTCTGAATCATACGCAAGCGCTCGGACAAGGCTGGGAGCCGCATCACCCGCGTGCAGAGACAAACCAGTGGCAAGTGCCGAGATTGCTGCATTCCGGACAGTTAGATCCTTATCATGCACAGTCTCTGCAAGTGCGCTGACAACTTCCGATCTGCCGGCCCCCAGTCTCCTAAGCGCCTTGACGGAAGCCACACGGACCGCAGGGTCATCCGAAGCTAGATGTCCCAGACAGTCCGTCACAGAGTCACAGCCGCATCCTGCCTGTGCAGCAGACACTTGCTGGCTCAGTGCCAGAACCAGCATAAGAGCGGACGGATGGACTAGCCCATTCACATCGCGGCCCCTTCGCAATCGTAGGACTCTATCTGGAGTTCTGTGTCCATGCACCAGACCCAATGAAGACGTAGTGCTCACCAAGCGCCGAAGCAAAGAAGCTCCAACAGCCTAGCGACTTGGGGGCCGGTAGACACGCAGCCGCCAGTCCTGACCAACTAGGCTCTTCGCTTCATCAGTAAGCGCGGCAGTTTTCGGGTCTCTTCGACTGCTGAGATACTTCATGTAGTCAAATGCCTTCTCCACACGAAAGACGTCACTATGCGCGTCACCCGCATACACCATCGGGTCGCCATCCCTACCTGACTTGATGACTGTTGCCCAATGCAATCCCTGCATCTGGCGCTGCTTGTCGCTCTGCCCCTTTCTTGCTTTAGGCAGATAGCCAATGCTCAGCACGTCACCGCGTAGCAGGTGGATATCCGTCAACTCGCTACTTTTATACCCTCTTCTCGCCACTTGGTTCTTCATGGTCCTATCTCCACCACCGAAGAGATAGAAACGTCTCTGCCCAATAAGCCACTCATGACCAGCTCCGAGACGCGATCCCTCATAGGCGTGCGTAGTTGATGGGCCGCAAGCCAGAGAGTTACAGGACATCCCCGGCCTGAAGTTCGCCATATCTCGCGCGAGGTGATCGATGTAGACACGGATCGTGCATGTATCTGAAGCGCCAGCCACGGGCGTCCCGTCGATCTTCACAACCTGGACCTTCACGACACCCTGAACGTATTCCTTCCCAGGCGAAGGTAAGACCTTCGATGGTGGCACGTGCACAGGTATCGGGAGGCTATCTGTTCCCTTCCTGAATGTACCGCATGTCGCGATCTCCTTCTGCCCTGCTGCGTCCAGGATCGTCCATTTCAGCTTCATGCCAGCCTGAAGGCGCGATGGAGTACACCTGAACTTGATGGCCGCGCTCCCCGCCACAGCGCTCCGCACACTGCCGGGCACGCCTTGCCAGTCGTATCGGTGTGTCGCTTTGCCGCTGAAGTCCTTTCGTTTGAGCAACTCGTCAAAACTCGCCGCTGTTCTTGTCGCCTTCTCCCCTTCTGCGGGCGAGCCCATTGGCAGT
>CAZZIF010000670.1:0-1630 GCA_964654025.1 uncultured bacterium | reverse complement strand
CTCATGGATCGGCCGGCGACCCTATCAACTTGCCTGCGGCGGCGCAAACGCCCCAGGATGGCACCATAGGCCTGCCAGTCCTCCTTGTCCGGGCACAATACCTTACCGGGCGGCACACCGGAAACGCGCCAGAAGTAGAGCAACATCAACAGCGCTTGGCCGGCATAGGCCAGCGTGGATGCCCAGGCGGCGCCCACGATACCGTGCGTACGGGTCCAAGCCAGGTTCAGCGCCACGTTGATGCCCAGTGCTCCTGCCATGATGAGGGTGGGGTAGAAGCGCCGATTCCGGCCCGATAGATCAGCGCTCAGCAACTTGGCAACGGCCAGCGCCGCGATTCCGGGCAGCAGTATGCGCATGGGTGCAACGCTATCGTCGAAGGCGCTGCCATAGACGATGCGCACGAGCGGTCCGGCGATCAGGTATAGCCCAATGGCGGCCAGCAACACCCACAGCAGCGTGTGACGCAAGACCCTGGGTGTCAAGCGATCCGCGTCGGCGGTTGAGAGGCCGGAGACATGCGGGAAGAGCACGGCTTGCACGCTGGCGGAAATGTGCGTGAGCTTCTCGGCAAGGAAGACGGCTATGAAGTAGTGACCCTGGGCGGCTACACCCAGCCAGCGCACGACGAGAATGGTATCGAGCCGGTAGACGAAGGTAGTCAAGATCGTCGCGAGGAATCCCCGCACACCGTAGCTGAGGGAAGCCTTGAGCAGGGTGCCCGAAAAGACGGGCTTGAACGAGCGAACGAGCCGGTCACGTCGGATCCATGCGATTCCCAGCCCAAGCATGACGACCTGGCTGATCAGGAATGCCCACAGCGACCACCGCGGACCGGCATCCCAGCCCCAGAAGCCTGCTGCTAGTAGCAGCGCCAGCAAGAGGTTGCCCGCCACATAGACCATATTGAACTGGCTGATACGCCGTCGGGCCATGAAGATCGACAGCATCAGATAGCGGGCGCCGACGATGGGAATCAACACTGCAGCCAAGGTCAGATAGGGGTGGAGCTTCTCGCCCTCGCCACGAGTGGCTACCTCCAAGATCGGTGCGAAGGCAGGAATGAGCACAACCGACAAGGCACCCAGCACGAGAAGCGAGTTGCCCAGGACGACCGCGCCGCGGTAGCGCCCCGATGACAGAAAGTAGGTATGGGCCGCATCGATTCCCAAGAGGCCCAGGATGGCGGCCGTGGTGGCATAGGTTGTGGCGGAGGCATAGATACCCTGGCCTTCCGGTCCCAGACGGCGGGCGATCAACATCGAGACAGGCAGGTTGGCCAAGACGAGCAGAATCCTGGATCCAAAGCTAAGCAGGCTCTCACGGAGAAAACTCACGTGTGCGCGTCCTCATTTCCTCTGTCTTGGGAGCGAGCCTACGGTGGCCATCGTCGTGGGCGTCTGGCCAGGACGATGATGGCCCTCTGCACAAGCACTGAACTGACGCTGATCGGACCTCCGGCTCGGGCGTCCTGCCGGGCCGCGGATGCCGGCGTCCCGCTGTGCCGCGGATGCCGAGGGCCGGCGGGGTCACTGGCTCGGACGTTCCCGCGCGCCGGGCTTCGTTCGCGTCTCGGGCGCCGGGTCGCACTCGCGTCTCGGGCGTCGGGTCGCGTTCGCGTCTCGGGCGT
>CAZZIF010000669.1:0-1638 GCA_964654025.1 uncultured bacterium | reverse complement strand
CGAAGGCCGCGCCAATTGCTCTGCGGATATTCCTATGGACGCCCTCAGTTCCTTTCCACCGCCATAATCCGCATATCGTCGTAGTGCACCGTCTCCTCGCTGTTGTTGTTATAGAAGTAGATCGAGGCCCCGCTCAGGTCCTTGGGCACGTCGAAGGTCGTCTCCATCTCCACCCACTCCCCGATCGGCTCCTTCGGGAAATGAAGGTACTTGTGCTTCGGTCCGCCCTCGATCGGGTGCAGGAAGATAATGCACTGCGTCTGCCCCTTCGTCCCGGTGCGACGCCCTTTCAGCCTGAAGGTATACCGGCCGCCCGGCGTCAGGTTCAACCGGCGATGGGTGGCGTTATAGCCCTTGCCGGGATTCAGGACGATGGCGCGCTCGCCGTCGGGGGCGTCGGCCAGGGGCGCGCCGGTCCGCTCGAACGACGGGTCGTCCATGACCGGCTCGAGGTAGTCCTCGGCCAGGAGCGTGTCGCCGTCGTACAGGCGATACCAGCCTTCGGGGTCGCCGTCGAGGCCCGTACCGGTCCATTCGTCATCCATCGTCACCAGCGCTTGAGTCCGCCTGATTTTGGCGTTGAGCCCATCGGCCACAAGCTTCAGATTCATCTTGCGGGGCGTCCCGTCCAGGTGGACCAGCGCCACCCGGCACTTCGCCACGCCATCGTGATGCTGCGCCATTACCCGCGCGATCGTCTCCTCGCCCTTCGCCGGCTTACGCACCAGCAGCAGCGCCGAGGCGCGCGACGCGGGCGCGGCCCAGGTGGTCAGGGCGCCGGCGGTCTTCACCGGCTTCACCGCCTCGGTCTCGCCCGACGAACTCAGCATGAACGCCCTGTATGGCTCGCCATCGAACCGCGACACGTCCACGTCGAGTTGACCGTCCTTCGTGCCCGAGCGGTTGACAACGAGAACGGTGATGACGTCCGCCCCGCCATCGGTCCGCTCGAAGCGCCGCGCCAACACGTCGTCCCCGCGCACCTCGATACCGACCGTATCCCGGTAGGTCGCTCGCGCAACGTACGGCACGATCGCCTCGCGCAGCTTCATGATCGGCCGGGTCTGGATGTAATCGGCCCACGTCGCCAGGTCCACCTTCGCGCCATACAGGTAGGCAAGCTCCGTGTTGTACAGCATCTGGCGGTATCCACCGTTGCTCGCGCCCAATACGAGGATGTGGTCTGGATGCGTGAAGCGGTGGGTGTCGAGATAGATCCACCCGTAGTGCCGGTTGCTGGTCATGCCCATGGCCCAGCGGGTGACCAGTTCGCTTTTGCCCTCGGCCGACAGGGCGAACGCGGGATCGCGCTTCACGCCCTCCTCGGTCAGCAGGCGCGCGATCTCCATGTTGGCCCCGCCATAGATATGGCCATGATCGCCGCGGCGCAGGTCGAACGACCGGCCCGCGTGCCCGCAGCCGAGGACGTCCTGGTAGGCGGTGTCGCAGTTCCACCGGTCGACGTAGAGGTCGCAGGCCCAGGTGACGAGGTGTTCGCGCCAGTCGGCGTCGCGGGGGTTGAGCTTCCACATGCTGCCGGGGGCCCAGATGGTTTTCTTGTCCTCGGCGTGCAGCCCGGCGAGCTTGCCTCGAAACTCGGCCATCGCCTCGTCGGTCTGCGGCCAGCCGGTCAGTTTG
>CAZZIF010000668.1:0-1655 GCA_964654025.1 uncultured bacterium | reverse complement strand
CTCCGCCGCCACGGCCGCCACCCTGGCCCATGCCCCGGCCGCCGCCGCGTCCGCCACCCTGGCCCATGCCCCGGCCGCCGCCGCGCCCACTGCCCTGACCCATGCCTTGGCCGCCGCCACGTCCGCCACCCTGACCCATGCCCCGGCCCCCGCCGCGTCCCCAGCATCCGGGCATCGCGTAGCTATCGGTCGCGAGCCGCCCCTCCAGGTGCGCGGCAATGACCTGCTCCAACTCTCCGGCCACGAACGGAATGATTTCGATTCCCTGGGAGGCGATCATGGTTTGGAACGGTCGCGAGATCGCACCGCAGACGAGCACATCGATGCCGAGGTCGGCCAGCTGATCGGCCCTCTTGGCGAGTGTCAAATCTGGATCAAGGGTCACCTCGGTGAGGCGCTGAACGCCCCCTCCCTCGCTTTCGACGATGCGCAGCAGCGTCGCCACGTCGAAGACCGGTGCGATGCGACCTTGCCAATGTGAAATTGCGGTTTTCATGATTCGCCACCTTCATATAGTCAAACAAGCATCACTGTTGCAAGAAGGAGGCCAAGGTGACACATGAAAGCCCAAAAGGTCTATATGTTTTATTTTCAAAGGTTTAATGCACTGGATAGGTTGGTTCGTTCTCATGGACAGGTGCATTCTCGCAACGGTAGTAGCAAATAAGCGTAGCGAATTCGATACGGAAGCGAAGGATGGGTCACGCTTCTTCGCCGCTCCGGGACGAGCGGCCATCTTTGTCGGGCAGGGCGATGCCGAGGCGCTTCATGCGGCGGTACAACGTCGTCTTGTGAATCCCCAGGTCGCGGGCGGCCGCCTCTCGGCCGTACCCGTTGCGCTCGAGAGCCCCCAGAATGAGCCGCGCGTCGAGGATCTCATGCGCCGTACGGACATTGTCGCCCTCGCCCCCACCGGTCCCGGGTCTGGGAGAGGAATCCCGGTTCAGTGCCACCCCCGACGCTCCACTCGTCCCGAAGGACCCGGGAGCGGTGAGTTCGGCGGGCAGGTGCCGGATGCCGATGCGGTCATCGTCGCAGAGCACGAAACCCCGCTCGATCACATTCTCGAGTTCGCGGATGTTGCCCGGCCAGTCGTGCGCCATCAGCAGCGACAGGGCCTCGGGCGTGATTCCCTTCACGTTTCGTTGCTGGAGACGGTTGAACCGAATGATGAACTGCTCGACCAGAAGCGGGATGTCCTCACGACGGCGGCGCAACGGCGGCAGCTCGATGCGCACCACATTGACCCGGTAGTAGAGATCCTCGCGAAAGACGCCTCGCCGCACCTGTTCCGTCAGGTTCTGATGGGTGGCCACGATGATCCGGCAATCGGCGCGCTCGGACTCGGTCGACCCCAGCGGCTCGTAGACCCGCTCCTGCAACACCCGCAGCAGCCGGACCTGGACCGCAGGGCTGACCTCCCCGATCTCGTCGAGCAGGAGCGTGCCACCCTTGGCCAGCGCGAAACGCCCCGGTTTGTCGCGATGCGCGCCCGTGAAGGCGCCGCGCTTGTACCCGAAGAGTTCCGACTCGAGCAAGCTATTGGGCAGCGCTCCGCAGTTGACCGCGATGAAAGGTCCCGCACTGCGCCGGCTGAGCGAATGGACCGTGCGGGCCACGACCTCCTTGCCGGTGCCGGTTTCGCCCAGGATGAG
>CAZZIF010000667.1:0-1657 GCA_964654025.1 uncultured bacterium | reverse complement strand
GCAATGCGCGCGCGATCACCTACCGCCACGCTCCGATCGTGCGGATGACGAACACAGCTCGTCTTCCCCGGCCCACGGCCCGGCGCGGAGGTGTGCACCTTCGACGCCGCCATCGCCGGCCTCTCGGTGGCGCGTATGGTGGAGATGGGGCAGGAGATCATCGCCTATCTGCGCGAGATCGACCCCGATGTGCTGCTCAACATCACAATCAAACGGGGCGTGCAGCAAGCGACCATCCGCAATCACGCCGGCGCGGGCGCGGCCTGAGTGCTTGTGTGGCGGCCAGCCTCAGTGCACCCCTTCATCTGGGGATACCGCAGACAGGGTCAGGATCCCCTGCCAGCTTTGCCTGTGGAGGGCGAGCGTGGTTGGGGAAGCCGGGAGGGCGCTCAGGTCGGTATAGGACATCCAGCCTGCCTGGCGATCAATAGAAGCCAGCGTACTGAAGACCGGATCCTGCTTGATGGGCGGTAGACTCTTCCGTCTGAGCTGCCCCGCTTGCTGATAACGAGTCCGTCCAGAGACCGGCAGGAAATGGACGGCATGCGTCCTCCGGTGAAGGTCTCGTGCGATGCGGCCTACCAGGGTGGGGATGTGCAGTTCGGGAGTCCCATCCCGATCGAAGTACCACGAGGAGAGGCAAACGTGACCGTTTCCACCGCAGAAGAGGATACGGTCCGCAGGCGATCTCTCGATGGCCTTCGCGGCTTCCTGGAACATGAACTGCTCGCGGGCCGCGTCGAAGATGTCCTCGTCACGAATGGCGAGGATGTCACGACTGACTGCGATGCGCGGATCCGCACCGGAGATCGCCTCGGGATAGTCGTCAGGGTTGTGCGCGATATCGATGCATGCGATGGAAAAGGCGCAGCGTGAGTTCGTGTTCAGGTGCCGGAGAGCATGGATGAAGTCCCGGGGGCCGGCTAGCTCTCCGGCATTGCGCGGGTCTCCGGAGAAGTGGAGGACGGCATCGAGATCAATTGTCTCACCATCGACGAATCGGCTCACAGCATCCTGCGCCAGGAAATCCCTTTCCAGCAGAACCAACACCGTGGAGGCCCGTTCAGCCAGGACACGTGCAACCTGACAGAACAACCTGGGCGCCTCTCGGATGCCGTGGACTTCTCCGAAGGCAATCATCTCGTGATCGAGGGCCCTGGCGATAAAGGGTTGTTGAAGGATGCGCTCTTGAGGAAACGTCGTGGTAGCCCTTCGAAGGGCATCTGCCACGTGCCGATCCACTATTGCAGCCATTGCAGCCTCCAAGCCGCGCGCAGAACCACCATGCAGTGGGATTCGCTACGCGCCTGTACGCATCGACAGCGAGATCCGATTGCGGGCCAAATCCGCATCGAGCACGGTGACGGTGACTTTCTTTCTGGTGCACCTTGACGACCTCGGCGGGGTCGCGCACGTAGCGATCAGCGAGCTGGCTGATATGCACGAGGCCGTCCTTCGACGCCGCGTCGCATGGGCGGTCGGGCCGCAGGGCCAGGTAGCGAGGCCGGCTCTCAGCGGGGACACACAGGACAGCGCTCTGCGACGCGCTCGCCGTTCCCCTGCCCGGATGAGCAAGAACCCGTTCTGTCAGTCTTCAGGACACTAAGTATCGCATGCTGGAGTGGGTTGTGGCCAATCGCTTCACCTTGAAAGAGAT
>CAZZIF010000666.1:0-1676 GCA_964654025.1 uncultured bacterium | reverse complement strand
AGAACCGCCTCGCTCACGCCGTTGACGCACGGGATGCCCAGCTCGCGGGCGATGATCGCGCCGTGGATCAGCATGCCGCCGCGCCGCTCCACGATCGCCGCGGCCAGAGGCACGACGTGCGACATGGTGGGCTGGATGGCATCGCAGATGAGCACCTCCCCGGCCCGAAAGGCCTTGAGGTCCTCGGGCCCCTTCACCGTGCGCGCGGTTGCAGTGGCCAAACCCGGTGCTGCGGGTTGGCCGGTCAGCTGGCGTGGCGATACGCCCGCCGTCTCTGGTGCGTCCTGGCCGGTGCGTCCTACCGGATCGGCGCTAGCATCCTTCGCCGGGAGGGCGATCGGGGCGCCGGTCGGATCGCGCAGAGCCTCGGCCAGCTGTGCGGCATGGTCTCCGGAGACGCCGGCGCCGGGATCCATCCGGTTGGCTTCCGTAAGCCGGTCTGCCGCCAGCTTGACCGCCCGCAGAAGCTCGTGCTCGAGGCGTCCCATCAAGACGTTGTCGTCGTCCCGCAACCGCCAGCTCAGGCGGGCAACCTCGAGCACGCGGCGCGCCTCTTCATGGCGCTCCGGCCCGACCGCGCCGAGGAGCCGCTCTTCGAGCTCGCCGGACCCGCCGGTTGCACTGGCCGTGCCGGCTTCGCCCACATTGCCGTCCCCGCTGGTTGCACTGGCCGTGCCGGCCTCGCCCACGCTGCCGCCCCCGCCGGCGGCAACCTCACCGGCCGGACTCGCGTCCGCCTTCTTCGTCTGGCCGAGCCGCTCGGTCAACTCCAGCACCATGTGCAACGCCAGATCGGGACGGCTGCTCAGGCGTTCACCGCCGTAGGCGATGTCCAGGTGGCGGGTGAGCACCTCCTCGAACGCATCCAGAAACTCGCTGCCCCCCGAGATCTCCCGCAACTGCTCCTGCATCTGTTTCCGAAGCGTGGCCATCGGAAGCGCCTGCGAGGAAGCTTCGGCCAGAAGCCTGCGCACCGCTGTCGCCACCGCGGCCTGACGGTTCAGTGCACGCGCCAGGCCTCCAAGCGCTTCGCTGCGCTCGGTGGCCAGCATGGGCTGATGCCGCAGGAGGCCGATGAACTCGTACGGATCGTCAGGCTTGACCGCATCATTGTAGTAGGTGCCGAGCTGGCGCACGCCGTGCGCGAAGGGGATGAACTCGTCCCAGTAGATCTTCTTCCAGCGCGCCTGGGCCTCGCGTCGCGCATCCAGGGCCCAGGCCAGCTGCTCGTTGGGAAGATCTTCGATCGACTCGGCGGCGAAGCCGCGGCCGGTTTGCTCGAGCTCTGGGATCAGCTCCTCGGTCACGCGCCGGCAGAGTTCGGCGAGGCGCGCGCGGCCCGGCCGCAACGACAGATACCAGGCGCGCTTCTCCTCGTCGGGGTCGCGTGGTTGCGGGCGGGTCACCGGCCGCGCTTGCAGCAGGACGAAGTCGTCCGCCCGTCCGGTCCACTCGATATCGGGCGGCCAGCCGAAATGCTTCTCCAGCGCGATGAGCGTTTGGTGAAGGTGGGCCAAGTCTTTTGCTTCGAGCAGCGGTACGCCGGCCCCTTCCTCTTCGCGCACCCCGCCGCGCCACTCGAGCACCTCGCCGGTCGCGCGGTCCAGCACCCAGTGGTCGGGATCGACCGCGCCGTCGACCAGGTCCCGGCACAGGCCCGGCACCGCTTCCACGAT
>CAZZIF010000665.1:0-1682 GCA_964654025.1 uncultured bacterium | reverse complement strand
TGAGCGTCTCCTCGCCGCGGCGGTACTTCACGTGGAACCGTTGGGTGAGTCCGAGCGAGACCGAGCTGCTCTTCGAACTCCCCAGACTGATGCCGCCCACGGAAGGGAAGTCCTCGACCGACTCGATCTCGGGACGGTAACCGTAGGAGGCGCTGAGTTCCACGACGTGGCGCAACCCTTCCCAGGGCCCCAAGCGAGGAAAGAAAGTCCCGTAGAGCGTACTGCTGGCCGACAGGCCGGCCCGCCAGGTGGCACCCACCGGATTGGACTCGCCCTCGTCATCCTCGTGGGCCCAGGCGGCGTCGAAACTGGCCGAGGGGGTCAGATTGATGCCGCCGAGGAGCCGCCGCTTATCCGAGATCGACGCACTCACACCCACCGCCTGGTTCGTCGCAACCGAATCTTCCCAGGTCTTCAGGTACTCGCTGCGCAGCCGGGCGCTCGCCCGCACGTACGTCGAGGCCAGCACGGGCAGGCTACCGCCCCGGCCACGCGCGTCGGGCAACCGTCCGAGAGGGAAGCTGCTCAGGCTGAAGTTCACGCTGGGGATGCTCTGGTTGATGCGTGTGCTTCCGCCGCTGTCATCCAGGTACTCGGTCCGGTCGGCCGCGAAGCTGAGCGAGGCGCTCGACCAACTCTTGTTGATACTGAACTGGGACCTGAGTTGGCGGTTGATGCGTTCATCGACCTCGGCCCCGAAGTCGCGATCATCGGCATAATCCTTGTCACTTTGGAAGCGAGCCGAGACCTTCATGTTGAAGCGTTCACCAAGGACATGATCGTGATCGGCATTGAAGAGCCAGCGATCCCGCCGTAGCCCACCGCTCTCGTCACGGGTGAAGGAGCCCTCCATGCGGCCGCTGAGCAGATAGCGTTTCTTGTAGCGCAGTTTGCCATTGAAGGTAAGGCGCGGATCCGCCTCGTAGTAATCCATCCACACCAGGGCGTCCCAGTAGTCGTTCGGCGCGAGGTAGTAGCCGACATTGCGCAGGAAACGCCCGCGGTCGCTGTCGATACCGAACTCGAAATTGGGCATCAGGATTCCGCTCTGCCGGCCGCGACTGATGGGAAAGACCGCGTAGGGGATCGCCATCATCGGGATATGACCCAGATAGAGGATGACCGGCCGGGCGAAGACCTTGTCTCCGGAAACGATCTTCATCTCGTCGGCATGGAAGTGGGTCATGGCCGACTCGCATTCGCACGGCGTGAAGTCCGCGTCGCTGGCGTAGAAGGTCTTGTCCCGCACCCGCTTCACACGCTGGCCGCGGTAGTGCCCCCCCTCGAATTCGCTGCGGCCCTGAAAGACCAGGCCCTGGCGCGTGTCGATCCGGTAGGTCATCTCGTCTCCGAAGACCTCGTTGCCCGGATCACGGAGTACGGGTTCACCTTCCGCGGTCACCAGGTTGCGAGAGGAGTCGAAACGAATCTCCTCCGCTTCCAGCTCCATACCTTGATAGGCCACGTGGCTTTGCTTGCGCATCCGGATCATGCTCGTGGCAACGTCGAAGTCGATCTGCCGGCCGTCGTACAGGACCTTCTCCCCCGGCTTGAATCCCAGGATGACCAGCAGGCTATCGCCCGGCATCAGCTCGCCGCTCGCGGCGCGCTCACGCAACGCGTCCAAGATCACCGGCGGGAATCCGGGGGGATCACGCCGCACGCGGATTCGGTCAACGGTC
>CAZZIF010000664.1:0-1682 GCA_964654025.1 uncultured bacterium | reverse complement strand
AGAGTCAATGATGCTAGGAGTACGAATCTAGGCATGACAACCCCCTTCGGTGCGAGGACAAGGCCAGTATCCCACCGGCCTAGAAGCGATTGACTAGCGGCCAATCCCACTATAGCGCAGCCCAGCGGCCCGGGAAACTCCGTCCGGCGGCGGGCAGCGGCGGCACCCCTCCCACCAGCCATCGTCGCCATGGGCACAAAGCCCAGCTAAGCGCATTGATAGCAAGTGTTTACCGGAATCCAACACCCACGGACGATTTCAGAGTCATGTCAACAAAAACGCAACAACTTGGTCGTTCGGTGGTATGATCTCTCAAACACCCGGCGCGAATAGCATCCTGACCGATCGCGGCAGGTTGCCGGCGTAAGGAAAAATGCGAATACGGTAGACGAATTCTGGCCGCCCCGAGCCTGGCCCAAATCCATCAGGCTCGTGTGACGCGAGCGGAGATCCCCTCCCGGCTGCACTCTTCCCTGGACGTCGACCAGAAGAGCCGTAAACTGCCATGCTGGGCATGCGATCTGGCGCCACGTGCGCCATGGGATCAAAGCCACCATGTCACCACGACACGAACACGATACGAAGAGGTAGAATGAAATTTGACGAACTCGAGCTCAGGGCAGAGCTCCACCAGGCCATTACGGACCTGGGACACACCCAGCCCACGCCCATTCAAGAACAGGCCATTCCCGAAGCCATTGCCGGTCGTGACTTGATGTGTTGCGCCCGAACCGGCACCGGAAAGACGGCAGCCTTTGCGCTGCCCATCCTTCACCGACTCGCAGGTCAACCGCGGGCTGAGGTTCGCGCGGTCGTCCTGGTTCCTACGCGAGAGCTGGCGATCCAGGTCGGCAAGAGCTTCAACGAGTATGGACGACATCTGGACCTGGTCACGGCGACCATCTTCGGTGGCGTGCCTTTCGAGCCGCAGGAGATGATTCTCCGGTACGGCGCCGACATTCTGGTTGCGACACCCGGGCGCTTGAAGGACCACATCTGGCGCGGGCACATCGACTTCAAGAACACCCAGCTCCTCGTTCTGGACGAAGCCGACCGTATGCTCGACATGGGCTTCATCAAGATCGTCCGCGAAATCGTCGAGCTCATGCCGACCGAGCGCCAGTCCATGCTCTTCTCGGCAACCCTCGATCCGGAGATTCGCCGATTTGCCAAAGGCATGCTCAAGAATCCCAAGCCCATAGACGTGACCCCCTCGGGTAGCACTTTGGACGAGGTCGATCAGCTGCTCGTCAAGACTGACCCCGGTCGCAAGCCGGCCAAGCTCGAGTCACTGATTCGTGAGCATCACATGGAGCGGACCATCGTTTTCACCCGAACCAAGTCGGGTGCCTCGCGTTTGGCCTCCCATCTGCGCAACCGAGGTTTCAATGCCTCGGCCATCCACGGAGACCGCACGCAGGGCGAGCGCGTCCGCGCCCTGGAGGGTTTTCGGCAGGGAGAGATCAAGATCCTGGTCGCCACCGATGTTGCCGCCCGCGGCATCGATGTTGACGACATCTCGCATGTCATCAACTACGACTTGCCCTTTGCCACCAAAGACTACGTCCATCGCATCGGGCGGACGGCACGCGCCGGCCGCCGCGGGGTGGCGATTTCGCTGGTCTCACCGGAAGATCGGCGCAGCATCGCAGCCATCGAACGGCTGATCAACCGCAAGCTTG
>CAZZIF010000663.1:0-1685 GCA_964654025.1 uncultured bacterium | reverse complement strand
GCCCCCACGGGCCGCAGATCGACCTGCGGCGCTTGCGGGATCTCATAGGCCGGCAAGCCGCTCGCGAGCGCGAGCGTCCAGCTCGTCACGTCGTAGAAGCGCGAGCGGCCCTTCTTCTCGAGCTCACGGCGCTGGCTGCGCAGGAAGCCTTCCTCCATGACCGGATCGAAGGCGAGCACTACTTCCGCGAGCGCCCCATACGGCTGGCCCAGCGGTACGACCAGGGCGCCGGGCTCAAGGAGTACGGTCTGACGCTCATCGGTCCAGAAGGGCTTCGCCTGCGTCGTCCGCATCTCCTCGCTGGTGACATAGATCTCCACGCCCTGCCGGCTCAGCGCCCGCGCCAGGGAAGCGGCGCGGTCGGGTTGTCCCGAGGTGTCGAAGAGGTAGGCCCCTTTCCTCTGCGTGTTCGACTCGATCTCCTCGCGATACGCGCGCAGGAGTTCGAGCCGTTTGTGAGCTGCCGTCTCCAAGTTGGCCCAGTAGCTAACGTACTGGTGCTCGACAGTATCGCGGTAGGTCATCAGCGTGCCGTCACGCCGCGCCACTCGAGAGCCGCGTGCACTGGCCTGCTCGTAGAGGATTCCGATCGCTCCGATTCCCGCGCTCCAGGAGCTCGCGAACCCGGGGAACCACTCCTCGTGCCAATCACCGACGTAGTAGTCCCATCGGCGCCGGTCGAAGGCGGCCGCCTGATCCGCCGCAAAGACATCCCACCACCGGTGATGATACTCCGATACCGCCGCGTGGAACGGCTCCCGCGGCGGCGAGAACAGGTAGGTGTCCTGGCCCCCCATTTCGTGAGCATCGATCATCACGTGCGGATGCCACCGCGTGACGAACGCCGTACGCCCCTGAGATTCCGGCTGCGTGACGTAGAACCAGTCGCGGTTGAGGTCGAAGAGGTAGTGGTTCGTGCGTCCGCCCGGCCATACGCCCCACTGCCGCAGGCTCTGGTCGTCCGCATCGGGCTCATAGGCGGCCAGACTCCTCCACTGGGCCAGCACGCGGTCCCGTCCGTCCGGGTTCTGAAGCGGATCGATGAGTACGATCAGGTTCTCCCGCAGCCGGTCGGCCGCGGCAGCCTGGCTGGCCACGAGCTGGTAGGCCAATTCGAGCGCCGCATCGGTCCCGGAGGGTTCGTTGCCGTGCACGCAGGCTCCGACCCAAACGCACACCGGAAGGCCCGCTGGATCCGGTTGCGCCTGCGTGCGCGGATCGGCCCATCGAGCCAGGTCCTCGCGGAGCGCCTCGGCGTTCCCGACACGATCGGCGGTGCCGACTAGCAGCGCAAAGAGCAGGCGGCCCTCATGTGTCCAGCCGTAGGGCAGCAGACGCGCCCGATCCGACCGTTCAGCCAGATGACGACAGTAGTCGTAGACCTCACGGTGGACGGCCGGTCGGGCCCCCAGCGGGAATCCCAAGTGCTCCTCGGGTGGGAGCACCTCCGGATCGTAGGGCTTCAGATCCTCGAAGCGGCCGGGTGATTCCTCCCCGGCCCGCATCGCATCGGACAGTCCGTGACCAAATCCCGCCAGGGGATTCCGGGCGACGGGGAGAGAGGAACGATCGGTCTCCGGCGGGACCTCCCCCGGCCGGTCGCTAGCCAACGCCGCGCCGTTGCCGATCAGTAGCCACCCGACCAAGAGCAGCACCACCCACGCAGCCACACCGGGCCACCCGGC
>CAZZIF010000662.1:0-1689 GCA_964654025.1 uncultured bacterium | reverse complement strand
CCAGCAGCCTCCGCGGCCCCAGCAGCCTCCGCGGCCCCAGCAGCCTCCGCGGCCCTCGCGGCCCTCGCAGCCTTCGCAGCCCCCGCTTTCTCGGTGGCAGATTCCTCTTGCGACTCACCGCTCGCGGTCGCTCCCTCGAGAGGGGCGATGCGGCGTACGCGGCTTTCGGCCGCAGTCATCTCGTAACCCAGAAAAGAGGAGTCCTCGCCCTCGCTCACCACGGTCCAATCGAGATGCTCGAGTGCCGATTCAAAAGTGGTCGCTGCCCGGGAACGTTGCTTCTGCTCATCCATGCATGCGGCGAACCCGGCCTCATCTACCTGCAGGCCCTGGCCGAGAGCCATGTCCCGCATGAGTTCGAGCGGCAATCCATAGGTATCGTAGAGCAGGAAGGCCTCCTCGCCTTCCACCATCTCCCGGCCCTGACGGCGCGTCTCCTCGAGGACGGCCTGCAGCTTGCCGAGGCTTTGATCGAGCGTGGCTTGGAACCGTTCCTCTTCCCTGCGTAGTGCCAGCACGGAGCGTTCGCGTCCTTCCGCAACTTCCGGGTAGGCCTCGGCCATCTGAGATACGACCAGGTCGACCATCCCGTGAAGGAACGGCTCCTCGCGGCCCAGCGTGTAGCCCTGCACCGCCGCACGACGGATCAGGCGACGAATCACATAACCCCTTCCCTCGTTGGAGGGCAGGATGCCCTCTCCAAGCGCGAAGGTGAGTGCCCGCACGTGGTCGGCAATGATGTGGAGGGGCACCTCGTGGCCTTCGTACGGCTTGCCGAAGAGGGAGGCGGCGTGTTCGATCAGCGGCCAGAAGAAGTCGGTGTGAAAGACGGTCTTCTTGCCCTGAAGAACCATCGCCAGGCGCTCGAGACCGATCCCAGTATCGATGCCGCGGTTCTTCAGCGGCAGGTCGGTGCCGTCGGACTGACGGTCGAACTGGGGAAAGACGAAGTTGCCAACCTCGACGAAGCGGTTGCAGTCGTCCCCCGGTTTGACATCCGGCCGGTCGGGATCCACCTCCGGCCCTAGGTCATAGTAGAGTTCCGAGCAAGGACCACAGGCGCCCGTGCCACCCGCGGGCCCCCAGAAGTTGTCCTCGGCGCCCAGTCGCACGATCCTCTCCGCCGGCAATCCAATCACGTCCCGCCAGATGGCGAAGGCCTCATCGTCATCGACGTAGACCGATGCGGTGAGCTTCTCGGGCTCGAGGCCGTAGATGCGCGTAAACAGATCCCAGTTCCACTGGCACGCTTCGCGCTTGAAGTAGTCGCCGAAGGAGAAGTGGCCGAGCATCTCGAAGAAGGTCAAGTGGCGCGGCGTGCGGCCCACATCGTCGATGTCGGTGACGCGCAGGCACTTCTGCACACTCACCGCCCGGCGGTAGGGCACCGGCACGGTGCCGGCGTAGAACCTCTTGAACTGCACCATGCCCGCGGAGGTGAACAACAGCGTGGGATCGTCGTGAGGCACCAGCGGCGCACTCGCCACGCGCTGGTGTTGCTTCTCGAGATAGAACTCCACGAATCGCCGGCGAACATCACTGCCCTTCATACTGGCTGGTGACCTCCCCTTCCCCGTTCGCCGTGCCCCATGCGATCATCCTCGCCAAGCGTTGCACGGTGCTGCCTGTTGAAAACCACGTGTCCGCTCTAGGTGGTACCAGCCCTTGGTGTCCGCTCTAGGTGGTACC
>CAZZIF010000661.1:0-1690 GCA_964654025.1 uncultured bacterium | reverse complement strand
CACCCGGCTGGGTTGCCACCGTCTTCGCGAGACGCTATCGACCCGGGGAACCGGCCACCAAGCCGGTCTCGGTCCGTCTCATCTGTCTCGCGGTGTCTCACTCTGTCTCATGCTGTCTCACGCCGTCTCACGCGATCGCAGGAAGTCTGGTCCAGGCCGCCGTGCAGGCTCAGGCGGCCTCAGGCCGCCTCGTGCAACGCACCGTGCAGGCTCCTCAGGCGGCCTCAGGCCGCCTCGTGCAGCGCGGCGTGCAGCTCCACGGTGGACGCGGCCGCTGGCAGCGTGGGCGCGCGGCCGCTCGCAAAAGAACAAATCTGTTCCCGCGCTCTACTCGTAGGGCTCCGCCGGCGGGCCGCCCATTCCCGGTCCGAGCAGGACGGCATTCAGGAACGCGCGTTCCGCCGACTTCCAGACACCGCGGTGACACGGGGTGGCGACGAAGAGAATGACCTGCCCCTTCCCCACGCCCTCCCGGGTCAGGTAGGCGGTCTGCGCCCAGCGCTGCCGGCCCTCCGGCCACAGCAGCCCGCTGAGCCGCAGGCTGTCCTCGGTCGCAAAGGATGCCGCCACGGTTCGCTGATCGGTCGCGACCAAGGCGTAACCGGTTCTCACCTGCGCCGCCATCCATTCCGGCACGATCGCTTCGGTGCGCGTCACCGGGCCGACGGCGCACCCGGCCGTCAACCACGCCTCGGCATCAAGCTCCACGCGAAGGATGCAGCCACGAGGGTGGAAACGGCGCATGCGTTCATCCTCGGCCGCCAACGCCTCGGCCGGGCGCCCCACACCCCACGGCCAAAGCGGTTCTGGGCGGACCAGGCCGTCGTAGCCGCCCGGCAACCGGCCATCCATCACGCCCGGCGTCTTGGCCCAGTCGAGTTCGGCCAGGGCGAAGTCGTCCTCGTTCAGCGTGCCGGGAGCCGGCGCGCGACGCAGGACACCCGCCTCACCCGGTTCGATCCCGGCCCGTTCGAGTGCCGCCTTTGTCCGGCTGGCGATTCGGGAGAGAGCATCGCGCCGCAGGCGTACGCTCCCCAGACCGCTGCTCGAATCCGCGGCATAGGCCGCACCGTCGCCGCAGGCCACCAGCGTGCCGCCATCGCGGATCCAGTCGCGGAGCTTCGACTCACCGGCCGGTCCCAAGGCCGCCTTCAACCCCGCCGGTCCACCCCAGTAGTCGGGCATGACCAGCACGTCGTAGCGCGTCAGGCTCACCTCTCCGAGCGCATCGACCGCCAAGGGGGTGAAGGGAACCCCCGCGCGCACATCCAGTACCCAGGCGATCGCGCCGTACTCGCTCCACGACACGTTCCCGGCCGCCAGCACCGCGATCTTCGGCTCGGTCAACGGGCGGAAGTCATTGCCACCCAGATCGGGACCCGCTTCGGTAAGGGCCGTCGGCACACCGCGGATGGTCACGCCGGTCTCTTGCGCGATCTCGGCCAGAATCACTTCTACCGTGCGCTGCTCCGTCGCGCCGTCGGGCCCCAGACCCCGGGCCCGACGATTGCCCAGTTCCTGGGCGGCACGCTTGATCAGCAAGCTTCCGCGCGGATAGGCCTCCCCCGCGATGGTGAACGGCTTCCGGGCGCCGTGAACTTTCAGACCCTCTTCCCACAGCCGCACCAGTGTCCACAGAACGCGGTCGTCGGCACCGTCGATCAGGTAGCCAAGGCAAGCCCCACCGTCA
>CAZZIF010000660.1:0-1710 GCA_964654025.1 uncultured bacterium | reverse complement strand
CACAGCCGGTGCCCGTTCTCCCACACTTCGGAAGCCAGCGTCGAGGCATCCCCTGATCAAGATGATAGCATGAGCGGAAGGGCCGGAGACACCGTGTCGACACGGTCGGGCCCCATTCTACGCGTGTTCTTCTTCTGGGCCTGTTGGTCTCACACCAGCAGATCGCGCCTATGCCTTCGGGCGTGAGTTCGATAGACTCGCGCTCATGAAACATCTGATCCCACCTGCCCGGTTCGAACGCTGGCCCTGCGTCTTCAAGGTTCTTGCCAGCTTCACGATCGTGTCCCGTGCCGTCATCTCTGTCCTCGTGCTGGCCGGTCTCATCCTGCCCGGTTGCGGCGGGGAAACCCCAGAGGGGGACCGAACCGCCGGACACCGAACAGCCCCGGACCGCGCAGCCGGAGACCATCCGGCCGATGCTCTCTCGATTCCCAACCAGCAGCGGAAGCGCGCGCTCGAGACCTACATGCAGAGCGCCCTCGAGGTCTACGACTTCTCGGGAGCCGTGTTGGTGGCGCGCGGGGACGAGGTTCTGCTGCGGGCCGGGTACGGGTTTGCCGACCGGGCCACGCGCGAGATCAACCGTCCGGAAACGAGGTTCTTGATCGGATCGGCGACCAAGATTTTCACGGCTCTGGCGATCATGCAACTCGTCGAGGCGGGCCAGGTGGACCTGGGCGATCCTTTGAGCAAGTATCTGCCGGACTACCCGCCGGAGGTTGCCGGTCGCGTGACGGTTCATCACCTGCTCACGCACACCTCCGGCATTCGGGATGTGCTCACGGTGCCGGCCTTTCGCGAACAGCTCGCCGCGGCGATCACCCCCGATGAGATGACCGAGCTCTTCGCCCACGAGCCACTGTCATTCGAGCCCGGGACCCGGCACGCCTACAGCAACTCGAACTACGCCTTGCTGGCGAGGATCACAGAGATCGCCTCCGGCCTCTCCTGGGCGGAGTACCTGGACACGCACATTTGCGACCCCATCGCCATGAGGCACACTGGCGTTCCGGCCGAGGATGCGTCCGGTCTGGCCCAGGGCTACCTCCACCATCCCCGTGGCCTCATCCCGGTGCCGGTGTTTCACATCTCGCGTGGGTATGGCGCCGGAGACATCGCCAGCACGGTGGGCGACCTCTACCGCCTGGACCGTGCGCTCGCGCGAGGCGATCTGGTGACGCAGTCCACGCTACAGCAGATGCTCACGCCGCAGGCGGAGAACTACGGGTACGGCTGGATGATCGAGACGATGGGATCGCACACCCTCACCTTTCACGGCGGCGGGGTTCCTGGACAGGTATCGATCATTCAACGGTGGATCGATGATTCGGTCTTCGTGGTGGTCCTGGCCAACAACGCGGGTATCCCGGTCCATACGATCGCGACCGGACTGGCGGCGGCCGTGCTCGGCGAGACCTACGAGCTTCCGCGGATCAAGCATCCCGCGACGCTGACCCACGCGCAACTCGCCGAGTACGAAGGCCGCTACCGGCTCGCCGGCGGCATGCTGCGGCGGATCGAACTCCGTGACACAGGACTCGTGGCCATCCGCAGTGAAGACCGCCCGTATGTGATCCTGTCCGAAGGGAAGGATCGCTTCTACTTCGCGCACGATCCGATGACAACGCTCCGCTTCCTGCGTGACCGGAACGGCGAGATCACCGCCCACCTGCTTCAACGGGCATTCGAGTCCGATACCGCCTATGTGGA
>CAZZIF010000659.1:0-1711 GCA_964654025.1 uncultured bacterium | reverse complement strand
GATCATGATTTCGAAGGAACTGCTCGATATTCTGGTGTGTCCAGTATGCAAGGGGGAGCTCATCTACGAGCAGGAACCGGAGAGGCTTATCTGCCGTGCGTGCGAGCTGGCCTATCCGGTGAAGGACGACATCCCGGTCATGCTCCCGGATGAGGCCGAGAAGCTCGGAGCATCCTCTCACCAGGACGAGTAGCAAACCTGAACAGAAGAGAAGCGACGGCATGCGGTCTTGCGCGCCGTTGCGCGGGCGGTGCCGGACAGTGGCCGCCGTGCGCCCCGGCTCTGGACCGCCGCCAGAGGGCGACGGTAGGCGGAGGAGGGATGATCTGCATGGTGAGCTGGCGTTCGTTGTGGCGGTTTCGGTCGAATCCGCCGGCCGCTCCGAGTGGGGCCGGTGCCCGCGCCCGCGGCCCCGGGTGGCTGGGAGTCCTCGTCGGGAGCTTGGGCGGATGGGCGCTGGCCCTGACGGCCGGCGCCCTCGCTGCGGATCTGCCGGCGGACGAACCTCGTGTCACCCTTCTGACGGCCGACGATCGCTTGATCGAGTTCATCGTCTCCTTTCCCCCGGTCGTTCTCGACGGTTCCGAACAGGCCGGGTGGGCGGTGCGCTGTTCGGGCGTCCCTGCCGATGCCCCCGAGGACGGCCGTTTCTGGCCCGTCTGGCACACACCCGTGGCCTTGCCCCCGGAGGGGGAGTATCGTGTGAGCGCCCATATCACGCCGGGCGAGCATCTGAGCGCGACGGTCAGCGATCTGGCGGTGCCCCCGGATGCGGTCACCGCCGAGCTTGCCCTGGCACCCTCGCCGGACCGCGGCCGGTGGGCCGATCCGCTGGGATTCGTTCAAGAGAGTGGTCCTGGGCGTGCGGCTGGACTGCGGGTACTGGGGCTTCGGCTCTTTCCGGTGCGCCCCTCGGAAGACGGCCGGCTTCGCACTGCTCGGGAAATCCTGGTGCGGGTGAGCCTTGCGCAAGGATCCGCGGGGGTGATGGCCGGTGCTGGGGGGGCGCGGGCGACCACGGCTGGGCTGCAATCGGCGGTGGTCAATCCCGGACAGGTGCCGGGCTGGATGCGGATACCCTCTCTGGCGACACGACCTGCGGCGC
This sequence comes from uncultured bacterium, assembly GCA_964654025.1. GTDB lineage: Bacteria > Eisenbacteria > RBG-16-71-46 > CAIMUX01 > WJJG01 > CAYQJL01. The sequence continues at coordinate 606 of CAZZIF010000659.1, read as the reverse complement.
GCCCGGCGGGCGACAGTTTCACGAGTTCGCCGAACCCGTGGGTGCGCATCGAGGTCGAGGAGCGGGGACTCTACCGCATGACCTGGGATGATCTGGCCGAGCTGGGGATTGACCCCAGCGAGATCTCGCTCGAGACGGTGCGGCTCTTCTGCAGCGACTTCGGTGAGCTGCCTGAGGATCTGCCGCCCGAGCAGTGGCCCACCTGGATGAATCCCTGTGCGGTGCGGATCGAGGGCGCCGGTGGCAGCGATGTCTGGACCGAGGATACCGAGGTCCTCTTTTTGGGGAACGGTCCGGATGGGTGGCGCGAACACCTGGGACTGCCCGCTTCCGAGGCGGATCCCTACTACGTACATCCCTACTCGGACCACATGACCTACTGGATGACCTGGGGCGGCACGTTCGAGACCGAGCCGCGGCGAATCGTGGAGGTGGGTGAGGCGCCGGGTGCGGGACCGGAGGTCACCACCGGGGGAGTGCGCCTGCACGTCGAGCAGCAGAAGATCCACGAGTCGCGCCCGCGCGAAAGCAATCTGGTCTGGGAGCGATTTTTCTGGGCGCAGTTGATCGCGCGCGATCCCGCCGAGACCGCTTCGATCGACCTGG
>CAZZIF010000658.1:0-1727 GCA_964654025.1 uncultured bacterium | reverse complement strand
GCGGCTCCGCCGAGATCCAACATGAACAGGGCCGCTGCCTTCAGGAGAGCGGCCCTGTTCATGAGCAGTTGACGGCAGCCTGCACCGCCCGTGTCCTCCTTCTCGAGGCCTTCGGGATACATCCGGCCGCAGCGCCGCCGATGGGCGGGCTATGCACCAAAGCCTTGGACTTCGCCCAGGCGTCAATGAACACAACATCTTCTTCGCCCCCTAGTCCTCGGTGACGGCGTACTCCAGATATACCACAGAGCGAAAGCACGGATGGGAAGGACATTGCGCGATATCTGACGATCCTCGCCAGCACCCCCCGTAGTGGTATACATCATGCCACCAATCTACCTAGTGGCATCCTAAGCTATTGCATTCCATCACTTGAAAGGAGCTAACATCCATGAAGTTGCGTAATTGTTGCTTATTTGTCGTGGGTTGCTTGTCCCTGACAATGGTCGCGTTTGAGGCTGAGGCTGCCAATGTCACCCCCGATGTCATCTTCGGAACAGGCAACGCCAACGGGTCTTGGACGGTCGATCAGAGCAACGGAATCGAGCTGGGCCTGCGGGGCAAGCTTCGCTTCAACGAGAACAACCTGCCCGAGAACACATTCAACTGGGACGGAGACCGCACCTACTACTTCGCTCCTGGGGCTGCACCTGGCGGCTTTAATTGGCTTCCTAACTCCCCCACGACACCGGTGTGGAGTTTCGAGTGGTCGATCAACTCGGACTACACCGACCCCGTTGCCAAAACCATCGGGAGCTATACCTACGAGATCGGCATCGATTTCGACCCGTCCTCATCGACGAACTACTTGGCCTTCGACCCCATCCACGAATACGACCCGAATGTGAAGGTCCCAGATCACGCCTTCGGCGACAACAGCACTGGAAACGGAGGCGGCGTTTCGGCAGGCAACGATCAGAACACTTATCTCGACTACCTTGACACCTACAACGTCGCGCAGAACTCCTGGAACATGGAGTTCTTCAACGACGATCAGTGGGACACGTTCGACCCCAACGTGGCGGGAACCTACACCTTCTACCTCAAGGCCTTTGACCAGGGAACACAGGTGGCAGGAACCGAGATGGACATCGTCGTGACCCCCGAGCCGGGCACCATGCTCCTTTTGGGGGCTGGACTGGTTGGCGCGGCTGTGATGGTGCGTCGCCGCAGGCGGTAGACGTTGCGGAAAACACTCTTGCGGAGCCCTGGGTCTCACCGCCGATTCGGCGGTGGAGATCCGGGGCTTTCAGCGTCCAGCACGTCTCTCCGTCTGAGCCCCCGCTGCTCTTCTTCGCCCTTCACAGACAGCCCAATCGGCGGCTATCATGCTGCTGGCACACTCCCCTACCGGTAAACCGAATCGTGGCGAGGGGGGAGCACCGCAGCACCTGAGGCAACAGGGAGATGCAGTGCGCGGCACCGACCATCGGAACCTCCGCGCACAGATCCAGTCGGCCCGCGAGCAGCTGTCCCAGCTCGACCGCGAGCGCCGGCGCCTGACGCAGACCATCTCCGATCTCGAATCCAAGCTTCAGCGGGCCGTCCCGGGCCTGGGCGCCGTCAGCCCAGCTGCCAGTCCAGCCACCAGCCCCGCCGCCGGCCCGCCCGCCAGCCCAGCCGACCCAGATGGCCTCTCTGGCCCACCTGGCCAGTCTGACCAATCCGGCCAGTCTGACCCATCCCGCCTCCCCGGCCCATCCAGCAGATCCGCCAAGCCCGGCGCA
>CAZZIF010000657.1:0-1727 GCA_964654025.1 uncultured bacterium | reverse complement strand
GAGCTTCGCCTCAGCGCTCCGGCGGCTCTTCACAGATCCGGCCTCTCGTATCCGCTGGCGGGACGCCTGCAATCCGCTGGCGGGACGCCGTCAATCCGCCGGCAATCCGCTGGCGATCCGCTGGCAATCCGCTGGCGATCCGCCGGCGATCTCGATTGTGAAGCACGGAGTATAACAAAATGCTTCGTCTTGGACAGCCTCCGTGGAAATCCGGGCGTTCATCCTCACCGATCGAGCGACCAACCGCCCGAACAGAATCCACCCGGCCGTGCCAGTGCGCATCTGCCGCACCCAAACCAACCCGGCCGTGCCAGTGCGCATCCCTTGCACCCAAGCCCGCCGGCCATGCCGGACCCCACCCGCCATACCGGACCCCGGCGGCTGTGCCCGGGTTCACCGGCGGTGCCCGGGTCTACCCGCGCTGTCCAGGCGCACCGCTTCGTCCAGGCCCGTTCACGCCACCGAGTGGAGCATCGAGACGCCCCTGAGGCCAGCCGGCGGAACCCGGAGGCCGCGGGCGAGGTTGGTTGACTTGAACCCCCAAGGGGATCTAGGCTTCGGAGTGTTTGGTGGGAGCCTGTCGCCGCCATCGAACTGACCCAAGCTCTTGCGGTCGTGGGACGCGGCGGCTCGCATGTGGACGAAATGAGGCCGGCTCCACGGGCGGGCACGTGGGACGTCCCCATGAGAAGGAAGGAGAACCGAACTGCCATGTCGAAGTCAGGGAAGCACGTACATGTTGTGGGAACGGGCACGATCGGCGAGCCGCTCATCGGCCTGCTTCTGGACTTTCGCAAGAGTTTGGGCGTGGAGAAGGTCAGCTTCAACAAGAAGCAAGCCTTGACCTACGATCGTCCAAAGGTGAAGAACCTCATCAAACGAGGCGCCGATCTAGTGGCTGATCAGGACATGATCGCCGATTTTGAGAAGCTCGGGATGAAGATCAGCCACGAGTACGAGGAAGCCATCGACATGGCCGATGTGGTGATCGACTGCACGCCGGCCGGCAACAAGAACAAGGAAGCCCACTACGACGCAGTCGCCGACAACACCGCCGGTTTCGTTGCGCAGGGCAGCGAGTTCGGCTTCGGCAAGATGTACGCCCGGGGTATCAACGACGAGGCTCTCGAGCACGGCAAGGACAAGTTCATCCAGGTCGTCTCCTGCAACACGCACAACCTGGCCGTCATGATCGACACCCTGGCGCTCCAGGAGAATGATCCCAGCAACCTGGAGGAAGGCCGGTTCGTCTTGATCCGCCGGGCCAATGATATCAGTCAGGACAGCAAGTTCGTCCCCGCTCCACAGGCCGGCAAGCACAGCGACGAGAAGTTCGGCACTCACCACGCACGTGACGCCTTTCACCTCTTCCAAACCATGGGCTACGAGCTGCCGCTCTACAGCTCCGCCATGAAGGTGAATACGCAGTACATGCACTCGATGTGGTTCAGCATGAAACTGCGCGAGCGCATCACCCTTCCTCAGGTGATCTCACGGCTGCGCGAGAATCAGCGGGTGGCCCTGACCGAGAAGCTCTCGGCCAACTCGATCTTCTCCTTCGGCCGCGACCAGGGCCACTTCGGCCGCCTGCTCAGCCAGACGGTCGTGGCGGTGCCCACCCTGCATGTGCGCGATGAGCACGAGATCGTTGGCTTCACCTTCACGCCGCAGGACGGCAATTCGCTCCTCTCCTCGATCGCGATCACGGCGTGGTTCCTCTATCCGGA
>CAZZIF010000656.1:0-1740 GCA_964654025.1 uncultured bacterium | reverse complement strand
GCTCGGGGTTGATCCCAGAGGGCATGGCGGGCGTGACGCCTCTGGCACGCAGGTTTCTGGAAGAGAACTACATCTCGCGGCTCGGCGGCTCGATCAAACCCATCATGCGCCTGCTCTCCCGCGGCGGGACGCTCGACACCCGGCGCAAAGACCCGGTCTACGAAGCCCTCGTCCGCATCCTCCCGCCGGACTTCACCGCTGCGGAGGCCGCCTTCTACGGCCGCTACATCCGCGACGGGTACCCGGCCGATGGAGATGAGGCCACGGGCCTGGCCGAGGTCGGGGTCCCCGGCGATGGCCTGATTCGACCCGCCCAGCCGGCGCTGCCGCGCCAGGCCCGACTCCGCCAGCTCCTGGAGTCTCACACCGACCTGGCCAAACGCACCACCCGCGAGGAGGTCACCGCCCTGGCCGAAGCCGCCCGCGCGGTCGATGAGGGCCTGACCCGCCACCTCGAGCGCATCCTCCACCTCGAGTCCTTCCTGGCCCCGGCCGAGGCACTGTTCGACTTCACGCTGACCCGCCACGGTCAGACTCCGCGCGAGGTGGCCGCCGCCGTCCGCGAGCGCTGGGGCGGCCCGGTCCCCAACCTCGATCCACACGCCTTCCAGGACCTCCTCTCCGAGATCGCAAAAACATCCTCACCCGAGATCGCCGCCCTCCTGCACCGCGGCCACGACGCCATGCGCACCGGCGACTACACAACGGCAGTCCGCACGGTCATCGACTGGAACACCCGCGTCCAGGAGCGCCGCAAGGGCGCTCCCTGGATCGTGTTCGACCCCGCCGGGCGCCTGGATGTCCGCTACCGCGACCTGGAGCAGCCCATGCCCGCCGGCGACGATCTGCCCACGCTCTGGCGCAACAACTACCTGATCGACTCGCTCAAGGCGCTCACCCTGCAGCTGAGGAGTGCGCGATGAGCGCCGCCGCGAACATGCCCACGGCGAACACCCCGGCCGCGAACATGCCCACGGCGAAGCTCCCCGCCGCCAACATCCCCACGGGCGTGCTCTCCCAGCAGCTGGCCGACGCGATCGCCGACCGGCGGGTCCGCGCGGCGGTCTTTGCGACCTTCACCTTCGATCCGGGCTTCTTCGAGCTGCACGTACTGCCCCTGCTCTTCCACCAGAGCTTCAGCCAGGTGGACCGGCTGCGCCGGGTCCAGCTCGAGGACGCCCTTCGCTCGATCGAGCACATGGCCGTCTACTACGACCGCAGCGCCCTGGCCCAGGATGCCGAGCCCGCCGGCCTCGACTACCGGCGCATCGACGTCAGCCGCGCCACGGGGGGGTCCTTCCATCCCAAGGTCATCTTTCTCCTGGTCGAGGACCCCACCGGCGCGGACGAGAAGCACGACTTTCCCCGAAGCTTCCCGAGCCTGATCGTCGCGGTGATGTCGGCCAACCTCACCCGCGCCGGCTGGTGGGAGAGCCTCGAGTGCGCCCACATCGAGGAGGTCAAGGACCGCGACTGGCGCGATGTCCGCCGGGGCGAGAAGTCCCGCCCGCGCCGCTGCTCGTGGCGGCGGGACGCCCTGGCCCTCATTCGCCGCCTCTCGGAAAGCGTGGACACGGGGGAGGACCAGACTGCCCTCGAGACGATCCACCGTTTCCTGCGAAATCGCACCCACCGGGGCCGCTTCCGCCACAGCGCCTCGGGCGGCCGCCACCACACCCGCCTCTTCTGCGGTCACCGAGGTCTGCGCTTCACCGACTGGCTGTCCGATGCCAAGCTCTA
>CAZZIF010000655.1:0-1741 GCA_964654025.1 uncultured bacterium | reverse complement strand
GGGCCGGTTGGGGGTGAAAGAGAGGCGCTAAGGGCCTGCGTTACCGCGGTTGCGCGGTTGCGGGCGTCATTTGAGTACGGCCGATCGACATTGCGGCGTGCACAGTCGTGTTGCGCCTTGACGAACACGCTGCACGCAGCCTAGTTTCATTCTGTAATTCTCCTGCTGTCCTGTGCTGTGCCGAAGTTCATATGAAGGAGGATATCATGAGACCTCTTCTGTGCTGCGTGCTCTTGCTGATTGCCATCTTCGCTGCTTTGGTCCTACCTCAGGCGGAAGAGCAACCTTCCGAGCCGACACCTTGTCCCAAGCTCGGCTGCAACGCCGCCGGACACTGCGTTTCCGTTGCGACCGAGACGATGTGCCTCTACCGTCTCTTGCCAAGTGGCCTGTGCGTTTGCGAGGGAACAAGCCCGTGTTGAGGCTACTTCTGTGCGTTGCATCCTTGCTCGCCCAGAGTGCTCTTGTGGGAGCCGTTGTGGTTGTCGAGAACCCTGACCAGCCGGCTCAGAGACTCAAGACACTTCGCTTCGAGTCGGGTCGCCCGCTGGACACCGACGGGGCCAATTGCTTGGTTGGCTATCCAGTCTCGTTTACCGACGCTGGGGACTACTTGCTTTTGCTAGATCGACAATTGTGCGCCGTTCATGCGTTTGACCGCTGCGGGGAATGCGTGGCGAGCTTTGGTCAATCGGGCGAGGGCCCCGGTGACTTTCGTGTACCATGGAAGCTTCTAGCGATCGATGACAGCACCGTCTGCATTCTGGATCACCGTCCGGCCGCGATGCACATGTACAGCACTGAGGGTGTGCACTTGGGAAGTGAGGTCATTCCCGGAACCGGCCATCAGGTGGTCGCGGATGATCTTGCCGGGAACAGGGGCTTTCTTGTCGCGCTCCGCGCAGATGTGGATCCCATTCGCGAAGCGGGGAGGGCCGGCTCGCGAACGAGAAGCCACCTCCTTCGCGTGCGGCTCGGTTCCTCGCCCGGTCCCGTGTATCATGCTGCCACGTGCGACTTCTTCTACTCGGATGATGTACCGGTCTGTCACGAGACCGAGCTGTACCAGATCTCAGGATTCGCTTGCGATGACACGTCAGTCTATCTCGCGGGGGAACGAAATGACTACAGCATCACGCAAACATCGGTGAACGGAGATGTCATCAGGAAAATCACGCGCGAGTACCCCTCACGTTCTCGGCGCCCCTCCGAACGGGACAGCATTCACACGGTGCGATCGGTATCAGTGGGTGGATGTCTGGTGATGGAGTACCGGGAGGCCCCGACGGATCCTGACATCATGGACATGCGCATCGCCGCCGATGGGAAGCTCTGGGTGCTGCCGAGTCGTGGCGCCCTTGATCCGCCGCCAGGAATCTACCAGGTCTGGGATGTATTCGATCGGAACGGGATCTTCTGCGAGCAAGTTCAGGTCGTACTCGATTGCGACCAAGCCGTCGACCGGGTCTTCTGGTTGAGCACCGATGACGTCGTTCTTTGCCGCAACTGGAAGCCGGTCGAGAAGGCCTTCAACGCGGGGCCACCAGACGGCAACGGCCGTGACGCGGAAGACCTGATCGACAAGCCGCTGGAAGTTGTGCCAATGTTTGGCAGATGGACGGACTGAAACGAGGCGACGTTGCTGGCCGGCGTGGTCCGCGCCTTCATCAAACGCATCTCCTTCTCCGACCGCTTCTGCAGATCGCGCACTCCGTCAAGTTCCTGGTAGAGGATCGCCGCC
>CAZZIF010000654.1:0-1744 GCA_964654025.1 uncultured bacterium | reverse complement strand
CTACGCGCGGGACGGGCGGGGTTCACGCAGGCGTGCCGAAAGGCATTATGGGGGTATGGCGTCCGCAAGCTCATATGAAACCAGGTGCTTCTGGTTGCGCTGGCTGAAGACCTGGCGTTCTCCGCTGGTTGGGAGCAGGATTCCGGTGAAACACGTCGGTTCACAACCCCCAACCAAGACGGAGGACGCCTATGGACAGGTATATCGGCCTGGATGCCCACGCGTCAAGCTGCACAGTCGCGGTCATCGGGCCCAGCGGCCGACGACTGCAGTCCCAGGTCCTCGAGACCAATGCCAGAGTACTGATCAGCTTCCTCAAAACGATTCCCAAACCGCGGCACTTGTGCTTGGAGGAAGGCACGCATGCCAGCTGGCTCCACGAGATGCTGGCGCCACATGTTCAGGAGATTGTCGTAGCCGGTGTCAGGCAGAGCCGCGGCCCGAAGGACGACAAACGCGATGCGTTCGGATTGGCCGAGGGGCTGCGAATTGGAGCGGTCAAGACACGGGTGTACAAGGGGATTGGGCAGTTCGGACAGCTTCGGGAATTGAGCCGAGGGTACTCGATGGTGGTCGGCGATTCGGTTCGCGTGAAGAACCGGATCAAGAGCCTCTATCGTTCGCGGGGGATTCCCACCAGCGGCAAGGAGGTCTACGCACCGGCGGCCCGGGAGAAGTGGGTGCGGAAACTTCCCGCGAAAACACGTCCCCTGGCGAAGATCTTTTACCAAGAATTGGAGGGAGTGCAGAATCTGCGGAAGCGGGCAGAGAAGGAGATGCTTGCCGAGGCCCGCAAACACAAGATCACCCGCATCCTGATGACTTGCCCCGGCATTGGAGCGGTTCGTGTAGCGCAGATGCTGCCGATCGTGGTGACGCCCTACCGGTTCTCGAACAAACGCTCCTTCTGGGCCTATGGCGGCCTGGCGATCGTCATGCGCAGTTCATCGGACTGGGTCAGGGCGCGAGATGGAAAGTGGGTGCGGATGCCAGTGCAGCAGACCCGGGGACTGAATCGCAATCACAATCCCACGCTCAAGCAAGTCTTCAAGGGCGCAGCCATGACTGTGATCCAGCGCGCCCGTCGAGACGATCCTCTCTACCAGCACTATCAGCAGTTGCTCGACGGGGGCACGAAGCCGAATCTGGCGAAGCTGAGCATTGCCCGCCAGATCGCATCGATCATCCTCTCGATGTGGAGATCCGGGGAGGTGTACGACTCAGCAAAACTGAAGAAGATGGCATAGTTTGTCTCCAAGCTGGAATGGCTGGTCGTGAAGAAGTCCATTCTTCCTGGCGCCGAACCTGGAGACGAAACGGTTTCGGGGGTGAGTATCCATCGTGTCCTTGGTCCCGGTTGAATCCGGAGTCCCTACCGAAAGGCTATGCCCCCCCGGAGAGCCAAATAAAGCAATGGGCGCAAGAGTCCCCAATAGAAGGGTGGTTCCCACTCTGGTGTGGAGAACACTGCGGCTGCGATGTCATCAGGGATGCCAAGGAAGAATGCCTTTCCAATCATGATCGACCAACGCGCGCCGGGCACAGCTCCCAGATCCGGGTTGCGCACTCAGGTCAATCAGGCCTGAACCAGTCCGGGAGAGCAGCAGGGGCGGACGCCGGATGCAGAACGAAGGATATCCGGTGGATGGGGAAAGTATGTTTTGACATCCTCCCCCATAGAAGGACACGTTTCATAGAAAAGGAAGGCAGGTCACCGCAGGGGGCTCGCATGTCCATCCTGGTT
>CAZZIF010000653.1:0-1745 GCA_964654025.1 uncultured bacterium | reverse complement strand
TCACGCCAAGATCGTCTCGGAGCGGCTGGGGCACGGGTCGGTGGGATTCACGCTGGATACCTACAGCCATTGTAAGGTCCGACCAGGAAACCGGCGAAAAGTTGCCGCCGACCGTGCGTCGTCTCCGAGGATCGTTGAAAGGGAGTGATCTGGACCGGGATGACCACCGCAAGCATATCGAGGAGAAGCACCGATGAGACCGAGAAGCCCCCCCTGCCCGTGCATAGTCCCCCCGATATGCTCAAGCTCTTGGAAGTCCGCGAAACACCCGGGCCTGGAAGGGCTTCCCCTGGGAGCCGATCCCGCCGCCTACCCGGTCAGATCCGTGCCCTCTCCGAGGATGTCCAGATAGCGTCGGTATGCATACCGCCGGTCGCGCCGGCGGCCGCTGCGTTCCTCAACAACGCCCTGATCGAGCAGGAACTCCATGGCCTTGGTCGCCGTTGGACGTGACGTCCCGAGCAGCTCCATTGCGTGAGCGACGGATAAGATCGGGTGATCGGGCAGTACCTGCAGCAATCGCAGCGCACCGACGGAGACGCCCGAGACGCCGAGCATGCGCTTTCGATCGGACTCGAAGAGCACGCTCAGTTGATTCGCGCAGTCGGTGGCCTGCGTAGAAGTGGACGCGACGGCCTCGAGGAAAAACGTTGTCCACCGTTCCCAGTCCCCCTCGGTTCGCACGGCGGTGAGCAGGTCGTAGTATGTACTGCGGTGCTGCTTGAAGAAGAGGCTGATGTAGAGCAATGGCGCCTCGAGCAGCCCCCATTGCTCGAGCAGAAGAGCAATCAGCAGTCGTCCCAGGCGGCCATTGCCATCGAGGAAGGGGTGGATGGTCTCGAATTGCACGTGTAGCAGCCCCACCCGTATGAGCGGCGCGAGATCGGTTTCCTGATGCAGGAAACGCTCGAAGGCATCCAGGCACGCCGGCATCTGATCCGGAGGTGGGGGAACATGAACGGCGTTTCCTGGCCGAGTGCCCCCGATCCAGTTCTGGCTGCGTCTGAATTCGCCGGGTGCCTTGCTGGCTCCTCGGGCGCCGCGGAGCAGTCGCCGGTGGGCCTCGCGAAGAAGCCGAAGAGATAGAGGCAGACCAGCAGGATCAGCCAGTTGGCCGCGGGCGTATTCGAGGGCCGCCAGGTAGTTGCAGACTTCACCAACAGGCAGGGTCCCGTCACACGCCCCGAGCTCATCGTGGCCCGCTTCGTGAACCAGAAGATCCTCCAGCGTGGCCTGTGTACCCTCGATCTGTGAGGTCAGCACCGCTTCCTTGCGCACGAAGCCGTAGATGAATCCATCCCGGTTGGGTACCAGCGTGCTAGCGAGGTTGAGTCGCGCTAGCTCCCTTTCCGCCTTGGCCAGAAGGGCCCGCAGCTCATCGTCGAGTACAAGAGGCGGTTCGGGGGGGAGTGGCCGGGGAACGAACGCCTGGAATGCCTCGTCGTAACTCGTTGTCTGTATGAAGGTTCCTGAATCTCGGCGCATTGCGAATCCCTCCTAAGAAAGAATTCTTTACTAAGATGGGTCAAAAGCAAAGGGATCTTTCTTTTCGGTGAATCCGAGGGGACAGCAGCGCGGTCCTGGAGGCCATGCCTCGCACAAACCCGCGTGTGTCTATTCGGGGATGGCGTGCGGTCAATCCCGAATGTCTGCGCGCGCGAACGCGCTACCGTCAAGACCGGCAACACCTTGTGAGGCATCGGGAAACACCAGGCCGGAGAGGGGATTGAATCGCGCGCCGCGCC
>CAZZIF010000652.1:0-1750 GCA_964654025.1 uncultured bacterium | reverse complement strand
ATCCCTGGAAGGCGCTCTCGCGCGACCGAGGGAAGGACGCGAAGCTGGCCGCCTACTTCGCCAATCTCGCCCAGTGCGATGCGCTGGGTTGCCGGCTGGCGCAGGCCCACCTGAAGCGCTCGAAGCAAATCGGGGAGCAGCTGGTCTCGATGGGCGTCGCCAACACGCCCGAGGACGTCAACGGCGTCTTGATGAACGGCTTCTTCCATCTGTACGGACCGATCAACGACTACGTCTAGGCCGTCGCGGGTCTGCCGCACGGTGAGGAAACCATGAGCTGAAACCAACGAGCTGGGAGGATAGAAATCATGCCGCTGAGGAAGAAGGTCTACATCGCGGCCGGGTATTACACGGTGTCCCTGGGCACGGGGCGTCCGGAGTTTCATCCCCGCAAGCCGCGGCCGGGACTGGAAGAGTACATCAAGGAGGCCGGCCAGGGCGTCATCGAGCAGATGAACGATGTCCAGGCGATCGATGAATGCGTGGTCGGCAACTTCATGGCCGCGCGCTTCAACCGTCAGGGCAACCTGGCCGCGCTGATGCCGACGATCCATCCGTCGCTGGTGCACAAGCCCAGCGTGCGTACCGAGGGCGCCTGCGGGTCCGGTGGGCTGTCGGTGCTGACCGCGATCAAGAGCGTGCTGGCCGAGACCGCCGATGTCGTGTTGGCGATGGGCACCGAGGTGCAGAACACGGTCAAGGCCATCTACGGGGCCGATATCCTGGCCGGCGCGGGCCACTACGCCGGGCAACGCAAGGCGGGCCACGCGTACTTCTTCCCGGCGATGTTCTCGGATCGGGCCGGGGCCTGTTTCGACAAGTTCGGCCACGACAAGGTGCGCGGCGCCATGACGCAGTGGTTCGTCAACGCCGTCGAGCACGCCCGGAAGTGCCCGCAGGCCCAGGAGCACCACAACCCGGTCGAGGATCTGCATGCCCTGGGCAATACCCCGCCCAATCCCAAGGCTTTCTGCGAGCACATCAACGTCTTCGATTGCTCCAAGGTTTCCGACGGCGCGGCGGCCTGCCTGGTTTGTTCTGAGGAGGGGCTCAAGAAGGCCGACATCGACAAGAGCGATGCGATTGAGGTCGTGGGTATCGGCTGTGCGGTGGCCGACGTGACGGCGCTGCCCGACGATCCCACGCAGGTGACGACCAGCCAGGCGGCGGTCAAGAAGGCCTACGAGATGTCCGGCGTCGGGGCTGGCGACCTGGCATTCGCCGAAGTGCACGACTGCTTCTCGATCACCGGGATCCTCATGGCCGAGGCCACCGGCATCGTGGGCCATGGTGAGGGCTACGACTTCATCAACGAGGGGCATACCAAGAATGCCGGTGACTTCCCGATGAACACATCCGGCGGCTTGATCGGTCACGGCCACTACACGGGCGGGACCGGTGTCCGGCAGACGATCGACAACTGGAGGCAGCTGACGGGCAAGGCGAATGACTTCCAGGTGACGATTCCGAGCGAGAAGCCCCATGGGCTCGTCATCAGCATGGGTGGCAACGACAAGACGGTCGTGGCCCTGGTCACCCGCAAGACGAACTAGACGGCCAGACGGCCGGACACGGCTAGACCTGTGACGAAGCTGCTCAAGACGATCGGGGCGACCTTGGCGGTGCTCTTGGCCCTCGAAGGCCTCGTGCGTGTTGGGTACGTGCTGCTTCCCTTGCCCGGCGAGGATTCCGGCGCGCGTTCCGCGGCGGATCCCGCCGCGGAGGCTGGCTCGGGGGCTGGCTCGGAGGC
>CAZZIF010000651.1:0-1771 GCA_964654025.1 uncultured bacterium | reverse complement strand
TCGGGCGTGACCGCAGGAATGTCTCATGTAACTACCTGAAATGTATGTGATTATAGTATGTCTGCCGCCGGAGGCTGGACGGGCGTGCGCTTCTTTTCAAACTAGACAGGACTAAGCGAAATACGATAAGTTCAGTCTAGTTTGGAAAGGGGGTGTGAGTGGACCCGCGCAAGAATCCATATGCGCCCGGTGCAGGAACGAAACCTCCTGCGCTCGTTGGGCGAGATGCTCAGATCGAGTCTTTCGACATTCTGCTCGAGCGTCTCGAGAATGGGTACGCGGAGCAATCCATGATCATCACTGGCCTGCGGGGTGTCGGCAAGACCGTCCTGCTCGATGTGTTTCGCGACAAGGCTGAAAGCCGCAGGTGGGCCACGGTGGAATGGGAGGTCGAGAAGAGCTCGTCCTTCGTGTCGAAGATGTCGTCCCAATGCAGACGAGCCCTGCTGCAAATCGCCCCCAAGGCGAAGTGGACCGATCGAGCACGCAGAGCCGCTGCCGTTCTGAAGTCCTTCACCATCACCTTCAATCCCGATGGCGCCGTCACTGCAGGCCTAGATGTGGAAGCGCTTGCGGGGTCCGGCGACAGCGGAGCCCTGGCCGACGACCTCTCAGACCTGTTTGTCGCACTCGGTAGGGCGGCGCACGAAACCCGGACCGGCGTTATCTTCCTCCTGGACGAAATCCAATACCTGGCCGCACGTGAATTGGAAGCTGTGATCACGGCCCTGCACACGTGCGCACGTAGATCGCTGCCAGTAACCCTTGTTGGTGCCGGGCTTCCGCAGATTCCGCGCCTGGCGGGCGAGGCACGATCCTATAGCGAGCGGCTCTTCCAGTTTCCGCGAATCGGCAAGTTGGATCCGGACAGCCACGCACGTGACGCTCTGATGCTTCCTGCGCAAAAACTCGGAGTGGAGTACAAAGAGCGGGCGGTGGACTTTGTCGTGGAGTACACCCAAGGGTACCCGTATTTCCTTCAGGAGTATGGGAAGTTGCTCTGGGACGAGGCCTCGGATTCCCCCATTACCCATCATGACGCAGAGCAAATCCTCCCTTTGGTTGAAGCTAAACTCGATGAGAGTTTCTTCCGGGTTCGTATCGATCGCGCCACCGAGCTCGAACTGAAGTACCTGTGTGCAATGGCCGTTCTCGGCCCCGAACCACAGCGAGCAAGTGACGTAGCAAGGACCATTCACCGGACAACCGAGCAGGCAGGCCCTCTGCGGTCTCGCTTGATTGACAAAGGGCTGCTCTACACGCCAGGGCATGGATATGCTGCGTTCACTGTTCCCCAGTTTGACCGCTACTTGCTGCGGCGACACGCAAACGTGCTCAATGGGGAATCGTAGACACTCGAGGCGGGCTCCATACCCTTCGGACGCTCTCCAGACTCAACCCGTCCCTGCTCAGCAGAACCGACCCACCGAACCCGTCGCTGCTGAGCGTTCGACCCGAGCTGGTTCTCGTCTATCGCGTGCAGGAGTCCCGTAGCAGCTGGATGCGCCGACCTGTGGATTCGTAGTCCATTCTCGTGAACATGGGGACGGCGAGGATCCGCGGGTGGTTACAATGCCTCGGCACTCATGCATGAAAGCCGAGGAAGTGTGACAACTCCGAATCCCAAAGAGCGTGCCCTGCGCCTGCTGCGCCGTTCGAGCACTGCCCGGTCGCGGGACCTGGAGCGGGCAGGCCTCCACGGCCTCACCACGCTCAATCTCTTCGAGCTGTGGCTAGCCATCGACCACAAGGCGTGGCGCCCGCGCCCGAG
>CAZZIF010000650.1:0-1771 GCA_964654025.1 uncultured bacterium | reverse complement strand
CCTCTGGACCGACCCCACCACAGGCCTCAGCTACGCCAGGAACAGGTGGTACGACCCCAGGACTGCAAGCTTCCTGTCGGAAGATCCGCTGGGTCCAGTGGACTCGCCCAACCTGTACGCCTTCGTGCGATGGGCGCCTCACATGTACACCGACCCTTACGGGCAGTGCGTTTTCGGCGCGCCGTGTCCTGACTGGGTGAAGAGCACCGCGGGCTACGCAGTGGGTCTCGGGCAGTCCGCCGGCGAACTGGTCGCCGCTCCTGTGACCATGGCCGGTACCGAGGCCGTGAACGCCTACTACAACACCGCCAGGGTGGTGGACGCCTACCGTGCCGGCGGCATGAGCCGCGCGCTTGAGAAAAGCGAGATCATCAGCGACGAGATCAGCGCCGAGTCGAAGCACCGGCTCCTCGGGATGATCCCGGGTGTGAACACCTACCGTCAAGGGTCGCAGGTGGTAGCGACCTATGAGGAGGAGGGGGCGTTCGCAGGCGGGATGCAGGTCGGGCGTACGACGTTCAGTCTCGGCCTGGACGCGACCGTGGTTTACGGCACTGCCCGCGTTGCCACCGCCAGGGCAGCCCCGGCGCCCTCCACCAGTACACCGAAGGTCAACCTTCTCAACAACAAGGTCCCGTCGAACGCAAGCGTAGCCGAGCTGGGTGTCGTAGCTGAGGCAAACTCTGCGGCACGAGCGGCTTCCGCATCCGAGGCGGTGGCAAACCCGGTGCCGACAAGAATGGCGCGAGTTGTTGATGCCCGTTTCGCTGAGTCTCCTCGGCTGGCCGCACCAGGGGCCGAGGATGTGTTCGTCACTGCAGCGGATGAGATTGCCGGGGTCACGAGTTCGTCCGAGCTGGCTTCGCGTCTAGCACTGATTGACGATGCTGGCAATCTCCGGCAAGGCCCCTTTGCTGTGATCGAGTTTGACACGCCGGTATCAGGTGTCGCCTCCCCCGTCTTCAGGACGAATCCGGGTTTCGTCCAAGGTGGCACGACCGCGGGGGGGGCAGTCGAGTATGTCCTACCCAATCTTGAGGTCTCCCAACTCGAGAACGTGACCGTCAGGATAGTCCCATGATCGAGTGTCGATGCCGGGAAGTGAAGCACTTGCATGGTCTTGCGGCCCAGCAGTACGCTCGGTCACATCTAGAGGAACTCAAAGTCGACGCCGTCAGCTGGGCTGTTCTCTATCGCTGTCCTGTCACCGGCTTCTTGTGGAAGGAGTTCTTTCCCCAAAGCGGTGCTCATGGTGGTGGTCCATCGGAGCTCGTCAGGATCGATCAGGCAGAGGCAGACGAGGAGTTTGGTGCGCAGGCCACCGGGTTTGAGGGAGACCTGGGCCCCACCGGTGGAAGGTAGCACCAACGCCATGACTCGGCTCGAACTCTTCCTGTCCGCTCGGCAGAAGGCCAAAGCAGCATTGGCTCGAGCCCCGTACATGTTTCCCCTCGAGTCGGTGATCAGGCAGCTTGATTACCTTATTCGCGTTGAAGAGGGTGTGGAGCCCGATCGTGGCCCGCTGAAGACGATCGATCTCGGTTTGGTCGCGGCCCGCGACCTTGAGAACTTCGACCGGGAACTCGCTGACCTCCTGCATGAGGTGTCTGCAGAGGCCAGGCGGATGCAGCCCCAGTGAGTGAACGATGCAGGCCGAGCCAGACCGCCTGATCGGGCGGTCTGGCTCGGCGGGGTAAGTGGGGATGGTCGCCCTGACCCGACTTTGACACTTTGTGACTCGAAACGGCACCGTCTCGAGGTGCCCTGTCGT
>CAZZIF010000649.1:0-1774 GCA_964654025.1 uncultured bacterium | reverse complement strand
AAACGACCGCACCGGCGTGCCTTCGCACGGCCACGCGCTGCGTCTGCAGGAGAAGACGGTTGCCCAGGCGCTCAAGCAGGCGGGCTACGTCACCGGCCATTTCGGCAAGTGCGCTCGGCCGTTTCGCCGAGATCCCGAACGGCACGATTCCGCCGCCGGTGGGCAGCGTAGAGCCCGGCGAGAATGATCGTCTCGATGACCACGGCGGAGAGCAGAAAGAAGGCCGGCCTGTGCAGGGCAACGGCCAGCACCAAGCCGCCGGCCAGGATCAGTCCACCGGCCAGGGCAAGCGCCGGTCCGCATCTGGAAACGGCTGCGGAATGATCACGAGGTACTGGTATCTGCGACGGCCTCACGGTGCTCCTTCTGACTTCCCGCAAAGGGGTCGCAAGGCCTTCGCCGGCCTCCGCCGACGTCCCCGGCCTCGGCGGGTACTATCTTCGCCCCCACCAGTACGTATCGTCTCGCATCATGACGGGATCAACCGCAACGGCGCCTGACGGGAGAGAATCAACGGATTCGCCTAGGCGAGACCTAGGTGAATTGGCCTAGGAGATGCGGCACCGACATCGATTGAGACAGCCGTCTACGACTTCCGGCCCCACTCGACGGCGCGCCGTGTCAGCTCGGAGGCGTTCATCAATCCAAGCTTCTTGCGGATGTTCTGGCGGTGCGTTTCGATGGTCTTCGGACTGAGATGGAGAACCTCTCCGATCTCACGTGGCGGCAGGCCCTTGCCGATCAGGCGAAACACTTCGAACTCGCGACTCGATAGGCACGCGGTCGGGTCGGTGACGAGCGGGCCCCGGGTGTCGCCGACGTGGCGCAGCAAGAGTCTGCTCGTGATCGCCGGACTGACATACACACCGCCATCGAGAACTCTACGGACGGCCACCAGGAGTTCCCGGACGGGTTGCTGTTTCATCAGATACCCGCGCGCACCCATCCGTAGCGCCCGCTCGGCGTACAGCGCCTCGTCATGCATCGAGTAGACGAGGATCGGCAAGTCGGCCCGACGGGCCCGCAGATCACAGACCAGATCCAGTCCGCTGCTCGAGGAATCCTTGAGGGCCACATCGACCACGACCAGATCAGGCCGCCTACGTTCGAACACGGCCATGGCGCCGGGCCGATCATCGGCCTCCCCGCACACATCCAGATCGGCCTCGGCATTGATCAACTGCGCCAGGCCGTGCCGCATGGCGGGATGGTCATCAACCAGCATGATCTTTGTGGCACTCATCGGCGTGAACGCGTCTCCCGTTTCAGACGGCCGCGGGCAGCGTGATGGGGATCAGCCCCTCGCTACGATGCATTCTACGAGTGTTCCCTCGGCCGGGGAACTCCGAATCCGCAGATCGCTCCCCATCGCCCGCGCGCGGGAACGCATGACCGTCAGCCCCACGCCGCGCCGCAGCTCCTCTTCCCGCTCGGGTCTCATGCCCCGGCCATCATCGCCCACGGCGAGCCGGGCACCGTCGGGATACCGCTCCCAGCGCACTTCGATCGTCCGAGCCCCTGCGTGTCGCAGGGCGTTCGCCAGGGCTTCCTGCGCGATGCGATAGAGCTGATAGGTCTGTGTTTCGTCGGCCGGCTCGAGGTCGGCATCGATGACCTCCCGCAGAACCGTCTCTCCGGCGTGGTGGCGCGTTTCCCCGACCAGGCCGCTCAGGGCAGTGCCGAAACCGTGAATGTCGAGCCCCTCCGGCAGCATACCGCGAACCGTGGAGTAGGCCGATTGAACCGCCAGGTTGGCCTTGCGCCCCACACTCGC
>CAZZIF010000648.1:0-1779 GCA_964654025.1 uncultured bacterium | reverse complement strand
CTTGATGTGAGCCCCAAAACGCCTACACTTCTGACAAGCCTGTAGCACGTACTCCCGGACGGCATTCGGACAGCTCCCTGTGGTCAGCTCCTGGTGGTCCGCCGATCCAGGAAGGAACATCTTGAGCGATTGTTCAATCCGGTCAGGCGGAATCCGTTCGGCGAGAGGGGGTGATCTGGATGCGTACGCGTGACTCGAAGCGATCCCTATCGCGTGTAGTCATGATTCGGGTGGGAGGCCGATTCTGGCGGGACATCTTGTTCTTCGGTGTTCTCCTGCTCTTGATCGTTGGAACAACACCGGTCTTCGCGGAGCAAGGAGACTTGCCTTCCCATCACACCCTGGGCCAGTACATCGGTGCGATACGAGGAGAGGACTCGGACGAACAGCGGTGCGTGCTTTGCTACGAACTGCGGCATGGTATCCGCATGCAGCGCATCGAGGTTGCCACGGCAGCCCAGGCCGGGTCGCTTGCCGAGCTTCACGTGGATCTTCTTGGTTACGGTGATCGCGGTTTGACGTCTCTCGCGCTCGATGACCTCAGGGCACATCCGCATCCCGCCGCGATCCCGGCCCTGCGCGCCATGGTTGATACCACCCAAGCGCCGCATTGGCGTGCACGGGCCCTCGAAGCTCTGGTGAGCCTGCGGGATGAGACCGCGCTCCCGGCCCTGTTGAATGACTTGAACCAACCGGTGGACCGCGGCCGCCGGCGGACCCTCGAGCTCTTGGGGCAGCTTGGAGATCCGCGGGCTCTCCCGGCGGTGACGCGACTCGCACAACACACGGATCTGTTGGGTGAATACCTTTCCCAGCCGGAGGCGGATACGACCGGTTTGTCGAGCCAGGACACCCGTAGGCTGCTGAATGCGATCCGGCGCCATGCCAAGGAAGACCTTGCGGCGGCGCGCCACGCCGAGCGCCTTCTCCGTGCGGCCGGAGCCGGTCAGCCGCTGGTGTGCTCCTTCAATCTGGACGAGTTCACGTTCGGGCACCTTCAGGAGCACGGTTTCGTGCTGTCCCCGGCCACGTCGAACGAGATGTACGATCTCTACTCGCGGGAGTATCCCTACGTCACCGCCGATATCGTTTTTCACGCCTTCATGATCCTGGCCAGGGCGTACATCCTGGAGACCGAGCAGTTGGTCTTGCGGCCGGCCGTCCTCGAGTTCGTTGGCGCCGTGGCCTCGGCGTGCCTCGAGCAAGCAGCTGATGCCGCCGCGCCTGCCGAGCGCGACGCCGCACTCGCGAATGCGGCCTTCTTCAGTGTGCCGCGGTTGTTGCTGACAGAGGACTCGAGCTGCTTGGAGGCGCTTCCCGGAGACTGGGTGGCGAAGGTTCGCGCCGTGGTCGGGAAGATCCACGATCATAGCCAGGTCGATGAGAGCGTTCTCTTCGGCTACCGGGACGACTACACGCACTACAAGCCCCGTGGCGCCTATGCGGCCCTTCCGGAACAGGGACGCTACTTCCAGGCGATGGCCTATCTGGGACGCGCCTTCTTCAGCCTGCGCTCGGGAGAAGAGACCGCTCGGGCCGTGGCGCTGACCACACTTATTGAGAACCAGCCCGCCCTACTGGCGCAGTGGCGCCGGATCGACGAGCTTCTGGGCCTGCTCTTCGGCGAACGGGATGACCTCTGCTTCGACGACTACCGCCAAGCAATGGCCGCCAGTTCTGGCCGGCCGGGGGGCGATGGGCTGATGCAGCGCCTGGAGCAGCATCCTTCACCTCGGATCAATACGGCATTTCTTCCGTGGCCTCAGAGCATGGAGTGGA
>CAZZIF010000647.1:0-1800 GCA_964654025.1 uncultured bacterium | reverse complement strand
TGGATTTCTTCTGCGATCTGGCGGTGCAGGATCCAGCTTTGGGCCTCGAGTGTCGTATCCTGGTTGATCGGCAGGGGGCAACGGCGCGCAATCTCACGAACCATGTCCACGCGGGCTTCGCGCTTCTTCATCCAGGCAGCCAGTTCGTAGCACAAGGTCGTCTTGCCTGTGCCATGCGTGCCCACGAAGGCGATTTTCATGATCGCCACGCTGTGTCGCCTCCTCCCCAAGGGTCGTTTTGTTAGCCGGCCATCGTCCAGATCGGGATTCGGGCTTGGTGCCCAACTCGGCACGCGGGCTTGGTGCCCAGATCAGCGCCAAAGCCTGTCTCGAAGTCCCTTTCGAGTCGATCCAAACCCGTCCGCCTCGCATCGTGGCCCGGCATCGCGGGCACTGCGGCTGACCTCCCAGCTACCTCCGCCGGGTACAGAGATAGACCAAGAACGGCGCCCCTACCAGCGCTGTGACCGCGCCCAGCGGGAGTTCCACCGGCGCCCAGACGGTTCTGGCTAGAACATCCGCCCACACGAGCAAGAGGGCTCCTAGAATCGCCGTCAGCGGCAGAAGGGGCCGGTGCGTGCTGCCCACTAGGAACCGGGCGATGTGCGGGACCATGAGCCCCACGAACCCGATGATGCCGGACACAGCCACTGCGGCCGCAGTCATGAGCGACGACACGGCCAGCAAGATCGCCCTCGAACGTTCCACATGCACGCCGAGTGCCGCACCGGTCACGTCCCCCCACATCAATGCGTCGAGATCGCGCGCCAGGAACCAGACGACCAGCAACCCAACGGCTGCGTAGGGTAGCAACAGCTCCACATGGTCCCAGCGCGCGGCGGACAGGCTGCCCAACAACCAGAAGAGTACGCGGTCCATTCCGTCGCGACTCATGAGAATCATCACGGCGACGACCGACGTGATCGCCGCAGAGATGGCTATGCCGGTCAAGAGCAGGCCCTCCGTATGGAGTCGCCCACCCTTGCGATTGAGGGCGTAGACTACCGCAACGACCGCCAGTGCCCCGGCGAACG
Source organism: uncultured bacterium (assembly GCA_964654025.1). Lineage (GTDB taxonomy): Bacteria > Eisenbacteria > RBG-16-71-46 > CAIMUX01 > WJJG01 > CAYQJL01. The sequence goes on along the minus strand of CAZZIF010000647.1, from coordinate 766 downwards.
CACAGAGTGGCACCGGTGTCAGCACACCCACTTGGATGCCTAACCCCAACAGGATCGCAGAGACGGCTCCCAGCGCAGCTCCAGAGCTGACGCCAACCAAGTAGGGTCCCGCCATGACGTTGCGGAAGAAGGCCTGCATGACGGCACCCGAGACGGCCAAGAGGGCGCCGACCAGCATCGCCAGCAGGACCCGTGGCAGACGGATATTGAGGATGATCCCCGGCGTACTTCCCTCGGCCGTGTTCCCGAGCAAGCGCCCCAGCAAGACATCCGCGGCATCGGCAACACCGATATGCGTGGCGCCTAGTCCCATCGACAAAAGTGCCGATACGAGCAATGCCACGCCTGCCACGGGAATCCAGCACCATGGAGCCAAACGCGCTCTCATCGGGGTGACGCCTCTTCCTGCATCCGTTCCGCCTGTCTCCGTTCCGCCTGTGCCCGTTCCGTCTGCATCCGTTCCGCCTGCGTCCGTTCGGCCTGCGTCCGTTCGGCCTGCATCCGTTCGGCCCAGCCGAACCGCACGATGCTGTCGAGCCCTACACGGCTCATCGCGCCAGACCTTTGATCCGCTTTCCGTCCGCCGACGTATCCGACCAAAGGTCCGGATGCAGGAACTTGGAGAAAGCCACGGTCACCGGGATGATCCTGGGGCCTGGTCGCTGGAGTTGATCGACTTCTACCAGCCAGACCCGCGGCGTCGCCTGTTGTCCGAGCGACGTATCCCGCCAGCCGGGTAGGGTTTGGAGTTCGCGGTGGACTCGCT
>CAZZIF010000646.1:0-1811 GCA_964654025.1 uncultured bacterium | reverse complement strand
GCCGGCTCTCCTCGATCCCCGGTGCGCGCAGCCGGTAGAAGTAGGCCCCGCTCGCCACCTTCCGGCCCGCCTCATTCAAACCGTCCCAGCCGATCGTGTGGCGGCCCGCCGCGCGCTCCTCCGCCACCAGCATGCGCACCAGGCGCCCGTCGGCGCTGTAGACCGCAAGCTCCACCTTCCCGGCCCGCGGCAGTTCGAAGCCGATCTGCGTCCCCGACGACACCGGGTTCGGGCGGTTCTGGAACAGGTGGAGTGCAGCGACCATTCCGGCCGCCTCCCGCGGGTCTTCCACGCCGGAGAACTCGAAGAGAAACTCGATACGCTCGATCGCCTCGGTCGCGTACTCGTCCGAGCCGCTGCCGGTCACCACCACCAGCGTCTCCTCGCCCTCGAAGCCGATCCGGCTGATCTCACTCAGGGGATAGACCGCGCTCTCCCCCCCGGTCAGTCGTAGCGCCAGCATCGGGCCTTCGGCCGCGGCCGGCGGGATGAGGCAGCACACCGCCAGCAGCAGGCCTGCCAGGACGTGCCGGCGTCCACCACTCACGTTCGTCCTAGGTTCCATCGTGACCTCCGATCATGGTTCTTCTGCGGGCCCATTCGATGCGAGCACAGGCAACGAGACCATGGCCCCGGAAAGGGAGGGGGCAGGGTTCGGCCGGTTGTGCAATTCGCATCCAGTTTCGCAAGCTAGAACAAGCGTCCGTTTGAAGATCATGGCAACAAGATGGAGGGAATGCACGCGGTGCGCGTAGTTGCCCCAGTAGCCGCCGCGGATTACCCGGAGGCCGCCATCAGAAGGCCGACCTCGCGGGCCGGAACCCGATGAAGTAGAAGCTGTTGCTCGGGTAGAAGTAGTTCCGAAACGCGGAGCGGCAGTAGGACGCGTCGCTGCTCCAAGAGCCGCCGCGATACACGCGGTCGCCGCCCGTGAGCGGCCCCACCGGATCCGTCTCATCCCCCCCGTAGGTCCCGTACCAGTCATTGCACCACTCGTACAGATTCCCATGCATGTCGTGCAGATCCCAAGTGTTGGTCGGATAGCTCCCCACAGGCACCGTCCGGCCTATGTTCGGGCCGGCTGGACACCCGGGATAAGGATTGTTTCCATCGTAGTTCGCCTCGGTCCCCGCATCCAGGCACGCCCCCGTGTGGAACGGCGTCTGCGTCCCCGCTCGACACGCATACTCCCACTCCGCCTCGGTCGGCAGCCGGTAGCCTTCCGCGTTGTAGGGATCATGTCCATTGCATAGCCAGTCGCCACTGTGCTCATAGGCACGTACATATCCCGCTTCCAGGCTCAGCCAATCGCAGTAGCGGGCAGCCCCGTACCAGGTCACCTCCAGCACCGGGTGGTCCTCCTTCCCCGCATCCACCGTGAAGACGCCTCCGCTGAAGGAGATCTCGCAATCAGAGTCGTCCAGATCCAGCAGCTCCTGCGTCGATCCGTCCAGCGCGTCCCCCAAGCTGCTGTTGTCCGCGGTGCAGTAGCCCCGGTCATAGGCCCACTGTGCCATGTCCGCGTACTGCTGGTTGGTCACCTCCGTCGACTGCAGGTAGAACGCCCCGGTCAGCGTCACCTCGTGCTGGGTCTCATCGCTCTCGTGGTGGGGCTCATCCGGCGGGCTCCCCATCGTGAAGCTGCCCGCCGGGATCGCGACGAATCCCGGCGGCGCGCTCAGCGTGTCTTCGTAGAACTTCAGGCTGTCGATGTCCGACACCGTGAACTCCGTGACGCCGGCTCCTTCGTGAACCCGCATCTTCCACTCACCCTGGCTCACCGTGACACCCAGGGCCAGCGCCAGAATCAC
>CAZZIF010000645.1:0-1816 GCA_964654025.1 uncultured bacterium | reverse complement strand
GACAAGTCGGCCCGCGTGACCGGCTTGAGCAGGACCCGTTGGGCGCCGATTGACCCCGCCTCTTCCGGGCTCAGGTGTTCGCTGTAGCCCGTGCACACGATGATGGGGATGTCGGGCCGGATGGCGAGGATGGCCTGGGCCAGCCGGTCACCGGTCATGCCCGGCATGGCCATGTCGGTGATGACCAGGTCGTAGGCGGCCGGATCCGCTTCGATCCGCTCCAGAACCTCGCGGCAGTCGCGGCAGGGAGTGATCCGATAGCCCTGGCGCTCGAGCACTTTTGTCATGAGGCTGACAATGGATGCCTCATCGTCCACGATCAGAATCCGCTCCCGGCCGGTGGGGACCTCGCCGGTGGGGGCATCATCCGCCGCGGCCGGCGTGGCGAACACGAGCGGCAGGTAGACCTTGAAGGTCGATCCCACTCCCAGCTCGCTGTGAACCTCGATGCTGCCGCGATGCTCCTGCACGATGCCGTAGACGGTGCTGAGCCCAATCCCGGTGCCTTTGCCCAGGCCTTTGGTGGTGAAGTAGGGGTCGAATATCTTCTCCAGGTGGTCCGGTGCGATGCCCACGCCGGTGTCCGAGACGGTGAGCACCGCATAACGGCCCGGCTCGAGATCGCACTGCAGAGCGGCACCCGGCTCGATGATCGTCTCTTCGAGCTGGACGGTGATGGCGCCACCCTCTGGGTCCACCGCGTGGTAGGCGTTGGTGATCAGGTTCAGGGCCACCTGGTGAATCTCGGTGGGATCCGCCAGCACCGGTCCACAGCCGGCCTGCACGCGGCTCTGGATGTCGATGTTGGCCGGTATCGTGGCCCGCGTCATCTTGAGAACCTCTTCGAGCACAGCCTCGATGCGGACCGGTTCCTTTCTTCCATCGGACTGGCGGCTGAACGCGAGGATTCGGCGCACCAGCTCACCACCCCGCTTGCCCGCACTGCGAATCTCCTTCACGTTCTCGTGAGCCGGCGTGCCCGGCGGCAAGTCCTCCAGCAGGATCTCGGACAATCCCACGATCGGGAACAAGATGTTGTTGAAGTCGTGTGCGATGCCACCGGCCAGGTTCCCGATGGACTCCATCCGCTGAGCCTGCTGCAGCCGTCTCTGCATCTGCTCGCGCTCGGTGACATCCCGGACGAATCCCAAGATGGTGCGCACCCGGTTGATCTCGAGGGCGCTGATGTGGACCTCCGCGGGGAAGGTGGCCCCGTCTTTGCGCCGGTGCCGGGTCTTGAGGGTCACCATCTCCCCCATGTGTAGTTTCTGCCAGATCCGTTCTTGGTCCTCTTCGCTTGACGAACGCGGATCCAGATCGGCGACCGTCATCCCGAGAAGCTCGTCCCGGGTGTAGCCGGTCTGCCGCCGGGCAGCTACGTTGACATCCAGGAGACGCCCCTCGGGCGAGGCTAGATAGATAGCATCCGGTGCATACTCAAACAGCGATTGGAGCTTCTGCTCCATCTGCTTGCGGGCCGTGATCTCTTGAGTGGTCCCGATGATGCGATGAACCCGGCCCGAGGTGTCCTTGAGCGGATGAAGTCTGGTCTCCCAACAGGTAGGTCGGTCCTTGAAGCGAATCCATTCCTCGTACGAGATCGTTTCGCCGGCCTCCACACACGCTCGATAGCGTTCACAGACCGCGGCCGCCGTGTCCGCGGGCAGAACGTCCGCCGGCGTCTTGCCCGCAATCTCGTCACTGGAGATGCCGATGAGCAGTTCGTGCTTGGGGTTCAGCCCCACGTAGCGGAAACCGCCATCGCCGACCACATCCACCACGAAGACCGACAGGTCCACACCCGTGTAGACCGAGG
>CAZZIF010000644.1:0-1818 GCA_964654025.1 uncultured bacterium | reverse complement strand
AGGCACTCAGGCTGACCGCATCGATCGTGTACCGTTGCCACCCCCGGTTCGATCCGCTCCGCGAAATCGACAGGCTGGTGTTGCGGGTGGTCGTCTCGGTGATGTCCCGATCGGCAGGGTCATCGCCGACCAGGATGTCATTGTTCGTCCTATACTTGGGCACCGTACGATTCTTGCTGTACGAGAAGTTCAGCGGGATCTTCAGATCCATCTTGCGTGGGAACAGCCGGTCGAGCGGCATGCTCGTGTTGGCCGATAACGAGGTCTGGTTCTGCTTGCTGGCGCTGCTGGCCCCGCTGATGCCCACAAAGTCGGCCCCCACGCGCTTGTAGCTCAGATCCACCTTGGCGATGTCGGAGAGCTCGGTGCGTAGCTGCACACGGTAGGCGTAATCAACGTCCTTGTGCACATGGGTGAGTCGCAGCTCGTCGATCCACACGCTCCCATCGCTGATCGGCCGGTGCTCACTGGAATTGATCACCCCCAGCGTGATCCGCCGGATGTCGGTCAGGTAGGGATTCCCCTTCAAGGTCAGACGCGATCCATCCTCCAGGTGCTTGATCACCGGCCCATCGGTCGTGTCCTGCTCGGCGGTGAGCTTCAGGTCCGGCAAGTCGGCAAGCCGGATCTTGACCGGCACCCAGCCGCCGGTCAGCTGGTCCCCCACCCGAACCGGGACCGGTGTTCGATACTCGTAGTAGTGCGTCGAGTCCGAGCTCGTCTCCTTGTTCAGGCGGATGAAGAATTCGGCTTCCTCGTCCGACACCAGTGTGCTGTTGAGATAGAACTCCAGGAACTCGTAGCCGGTGTAGTCCTGCGTGGTGCGATAGGTCTGGTAGACCGAGGCCAGGTGGCCCGGCTGGAAGTTTTGCAGCTCGAGGGTCAGCGACTGCTCGCGCTCGCGGATGTTGTCGTTGCTGCGATCACGGTGCTCCTCGAAAGGGGGATCGTAGACATCGGAGTTCTCTTTGTTGTTGACCACGCCGGGAAAGAAATCCTCTTCCTTCGCCAGCAACTCGTCGACCGGAACCTCGAGGCCGAACGTGTCGCGAATCGCACTGGCGATCCAGCGGTTCGAGCGGATCTCGACCGCTCCGAGTTGCAGGCGCTGGCGCCCGTTCATGCCCTCGAACCAGATGCGCAGGTGCTTCACGTCGGTCCAGGAAGGGTTGTTCCACTCGGTGGCCAGGTTTGGGGCCATCAGAGGAATGCGAATGCGCCGCCAGCCGCGGGTCTTCCAATTCTCGACATCGTCGTAGTCGTGCGTCACGTCGGTCTCGACGAACGCCGAATCGTCGAGACCGATCGCGTATTCGAAGTAGGAGTCATCAAGGTCCAGGCTGTTGTCCGCGTCGAGGTCTTCCGTGTCGAGCCGGCCATTTCGCTCGGTGCCGTTGATGTCCTTCCAGACGTTGTAGAGTTCGTCGTCGTCCTCGACCTGTTCCTCGCTGTAGTCCGGGTCGAAGCCATAGTCGTCGGTCGCTGAGTCGCCTTCGTTGCCAGGGTAGATGCCGTCGAGACCGGTGTCCTCGTAGCGATCCAGGTCGTCGCTGACGTCCAGCTCGCCGTCCAGGCTCTTGTCCTCGTTGTCCAGACCGCCGTTGGCTGTTGAGATGGGCTCGCCCTCGATCTCATACTGGTTGCAGTCGCCGGTCAGGCAGCTGATCGTCCGACGCTCCCAGAGCGCGTCCTCGCTCATCCGCCCGATCTCAACGTGCATGACCCCCTGCCGGTCGGCCGGCCAAGGCTGGTCCTTCTCCCAAGGCACGAAATCGTTGATCCACACGTCCAGGAAGCGCGCCCGAGACAGGTCCAGGT
>CAZZIF010000643.1:0-1826 GCA_964654025.1 uncultured bacterium | reverse complement strand
CCACAGGGTTCGCCGTCTGCGCTTACTTCGCCGTCTCCTCCTCGGCCACCTCGAAGGTGCTGTACCGCTCCACGGTGGCCATCCTCACGGTGTCTCTGGTCGCGCGGTTGACGGCAATGGCATCCACCCACCACTTCACGTGCGACCCTGGAGCGAAGCTCTGATGCGAGGACGGCTGCCAGTGGGGATCGCCGTCAAGCTCGATCATGCGGTTCACGTACCAGCTGTCCACAGCCATCTCGATCTCGTAGCTCAGCACCTCGTAGCCGAGCGTGTCGGGTACGGCACGCCAGCTCAGGGTGGGCCTCTGCGTGTCCACCACGGCGCCGTCTTCCGGGGAATCGCATGTGATGGCCAGCTGCACCTCAATCGCCCCCACATCGAGTGTATCGCCATCCACAACGGCCCGATCCTCGATTGAACGACCGAAGGAAGAGTAGCCGTCATCCAACCGATAGACGGGATGGACCACATAGGTTCCCGGTGTGAGATCATGGAAGAGGAACTCGCCATTCTGATTCGTGGTCGTGGTCTGCCCGGCGATGGCCGCGCAGGGGAACGGGCCGACGTCGAGCGTATCCGCATCGGACACCGCATCGATCGACAGCGCAACGGGGAGATCAGGCACCGGCATGCCCAGGAACGTCAACCGTCCCCTCAGCGCACCGGCGGGACTTTCTGGCGTTCGTCTTCTGAGATCGATGTCAGCCGTCAGGACCGAGTCCCCTTCCTGAGGAATGGGCAGAAATCCAATGCTGGATGAGCCCGCATCGATCGTGCCCGCAATGGTTGCCGACTCATAGCCCGGACAGCTCACTGTCACGGGAAACATCCCAAGATTGTGCCCCATTGGGTCCACGGCAAGACTGCCTTCAATCGAGTAACGACCTTGTTCGTCAGCGATGGACATGCGCGGCATCCCGATGCCGAGAACGTAGGCGGGCACATCCATCGTCGACCAGAACACAAGTGATACATAGGCTTGGGAGAGACCCTCTTGCGTGTCCGCATCACGGATCGTCCCCTCGATGCGGTATTCGGGCGTCCCCCACAACTGAGCCGGTTGAATGCGTGCATCCCAGGACGCCGTGGCTCCCTCGGTGACCGTGATCGTTCCCGACGTTCGATCAAAAACTGCCAGGGAATCGTGAAACACCACGCCGTAGTAGACGCCCGAGGCAACCCCATAGAGGGCGTACTCCCCCTGGGCATTGGTGGGCGTCATGGAGGACCCGGGCAGCAGCGTTGCCGGGTCGATCAGTATGACGGCAGCGTCGGGTACCGGGTCGCCCGAGTAGAGTTCGGTGACACAGCCAACAACACTCGGATCCGTGCTGGGAGCGCTCGGATCGTCAGAATCGCTACAGCCGGTGAAAAGGCCTCCGGTTCCGGCCAGCAACAGGATCAGCGAGAGTGGACGGATACGCATCGATCACCTCCTGTTCGAGAGCACCAGGACAATCGCGGTTGGAACCGTCGTGGTCGGAGCCGCCTCCTTCTGTAGCTGCGCCGGCGCCTCGATGTGAGCTCAGCGCCGCGCCACGGCCACCAGTCGCTTGGCGGATGCAGATGAGCGGACGAACAAGGATGGCCTGTTCGCTGGGCGTGCATGATGGTATCATCTTTGCTTTACGTCAACCTAGGTCGAGCACACACAGGCAGGCTCATTGTGTCCGGATCAGAGAAGCCACAAGAGGATCGGCTCGGCGGCCGCCCATCGTTCGGGTCTGAGCGTTTACGCCAGCACCCCTACTTCATTCTGCCCGATGGCTCCAATCGCAAGGCCGCGTTCGACCTAGGGCAGCGGTTCTTGCACCTCACGATCG
>CAZZIF010000642.1:0-1843 GCA_964654025.1 uncultured bacterium | reverse complement strand
TCCGTCTGCCTCAACGAGCACCATTCGCCGATCCGCAGATCCGGAGCGCTAGACTCGCCAGCGGTCCTCTCAATGACCGAACCGCAGGCTGGCCCCCACCTGGCTATGCACGCATCGGACCCATGGCAGCTCCAGACACGAGGGCAACGATGACCGTCTCCGACTTTCTGATCCGGTGGCTCGCCGAGTACGCGGAGCATCGTGTCTGCGGGCTGACGTTTGAGTCCTACGAGCGCATTGTCCGGCGTCACCTGATACCAGCCTTAGGCGAACAGGACCTGGCCGAGCTCACCTCCGCACAGATCCAAAGCTACCTGCATGAGAAGCGGTGCCGCAGCCGGCTGGATGGTGGGGGCCTTTCGGCCTGTACGGTGGCCCAGCACCACCGCGTACTACACAAGGCGCTGGTTTGCGCGGTCGATTGGCGCCTTCTCGACTCGAATCCCGCCTCGCGCGTCACCGCCCCACGAGTGCAACCGCGTTGGGTCCGCGTGCTCGATGAGGAGGCCACCAAGCAGCTTCTTCGTTCCTTGCGAGGACATCCGGTCTACCTGCCAAGTCTGATCGCGGTGGGCACCGGCATGCGGCGCGGAGAGATTCTCGGCCTGCACTGGAGCGAGGTGGACCTTCCCCGGCGCGTCCTGGCTGTGATTCGATCCCTGGAGCAAACGAGCAAGGGACTGGCATTCAAGGCGCCCAAGACGCGGCGTAGCCGCCGCCTGATCGCACTACCCGGTTTCGTTGTGCATGAGCTTGAGCAGCAGCGCCGACATCGCGGTGCGGAGGTGGGGCGAGTCGGGCAGGCGGAGCAATGGGGCGTGGTGGTGACCCGGCCGGACGGGGCTCCGTGGCCTCCGAATTCCTTCAGTCGGGCCTTTGGAGAGGTGCTGCGGGCGCGCGGGCTACCCCGGATCCGGTTCCACGACCTTCGCCACGGACATGCGAGCCATCTGTTGCGCCAGGGGGTGCACCCGAAGGTCGTGTCCGAGCGGCTCGGGCACACCTCGGTGGGATTCACCCTCGACACCTACAGCCACCTGCTGCCGGGGATGCAAGCGGAGGCGGCCGCAATGATCGACCGGGCCCTGGGGTAGTTCGGGCTCCACCCCAGAGACTCCGTCGAGCGATGCTTCCTTCTTCGAACGCTGAGGGGGGCTATGGGCTGTTCGCGGACCACGGGCCCGGCCCCTTCCACGGTTTCCCAGACAACCTCCTAGTCTTCCACCGTGAGGAAGCTGTCGACCGATCCGCGCCCTCCACCGATCAGGTGTTCGGCGAAGTAGCCCCCCGTCGACGGGACATGGGTCGTGGGGACAGGCGATCGAGGGGAAGTGGGGACATGGGCTCGTGGCGAGAGTATCCGCAGAGAAGCGCGAAGGGGTCGAATTGGAGAAAATCGGATCGCCAGGTAGGCGGCAATGACTATCTGCCCATCTTGCCACCGCGCTCTGTCAGATGTGGGACAGAATCGGCTCGACCAATGTCCGCTGCTGGTCAATTCGATGCGTTGAGAACAGGCTGCTCGCTAAGCAGTTCGGCGCAAGGGACGAAGCTTGGCAATCTCAGCAGCGCCATCGCCGTGCATTGCGTGCCAGAGATCCCAGTTCTGCTGTAGGCCAAGCCAGAATTCAGCGGACATGCCAAGGACCCTCTCGAGGCGGAGGGCCGTATCGGGCGTGACCCCACGCTTGGCATTGATGATCTCATTGAGACGTGGAAAGGACACCCCCAAACGTGCAGCCATTTCTGTTTGGGTAACTCCTAGAGGCTTCAGGAATTCCTCCAGGAGCATCTCGCCTGGATGCGTCGGTTCACGGTGCGTCGGTATACGTATCATTTGTCT
>CAZZIF010000641.1:0-1847 GCA_964654025.1 uncultured bacterium | reverse complement strand
CTGGTGATGAGTTCTGGTTCGAAGCCGAGCTGACGACTCCGGTCGAGGGTGCCACGGTGGCGTTCTACTACGCGCCGCGGATCCTCGAAGTCGAGATCGATGCGACCCTGGTCAGCCAGGCGACGCCGTATGTCTCGCCCGCTCTGGAGGAGGAGATCGCGGCGGACCCGGATTGCCACGTGTCGCTCTACATCAACGGTGAGCCCGGCACGTATCACGAGGATCTGGACTTGGTCGACAGTCCGACCAAGATGGACTTCACGGTCAATGGCACGGACGTGATCGAGTTCGGTGCCCCGGTAGCGACCGACGATGTCATTCTTGTCAGCTACAACCTCGACGAGTATGACGCGATCGGCTTGGGTGATTCTATGCCGCCGTACACGGTGGCCTGGGATGCCAGTACTGGTGGCGTGCCGGACCCGCCCGCGCCTCTCGCGGACGTAACCGAGGCCTACGACATCATTGCCGTGGCGTCGATCGGTTCGGTCTCCTCGGGTGAGTGCTCGCTGGTCGAGGCGCAGTGCAGCGAAGGCGCGATGCTGTACCTGGTCGGCGATGAAGCTCCGGACATGGCCCTCTGGATGATGGGTGGCAACAATGCCGCGCCGGGCGACTTCTGGCCGGGCAACCCGTCGTTCGATTCGGTGGCGAACCTGACCGAATGGAAGATGTCGGGAATCGAGCACCAGGTCTTCGCGACGCACGAGGACGGCGGTACGCCCGTGGAGGTCGACCTGATCCTGACGGATGAGGCCGGCGCCGAGACGGTCGTCCCGATGAGCCTCTACGCTCCGACGGCGACCACGGTGCCGATGACCTTCACCATGTACGAGGCCGACTACGCGCAGAACAATCTGCTCTACCCGGCCGAGAACGTCTGGCTGACGCTGGGCGGCACCAATTACGAGATGACCGAACTCGAGGACGGCATCTGGCAGGTGACGGATGTGCCCGTCCCGGTGGATGCCACCACGGAATACAACTTCTACGTCGATATGGTCGGCGATGACTTCGGCGAGATGCTTGACGCCCGCAACCAGCGCGACGTTGGTGGTGGTGTAATGGTGTCGGACATCAAGGTCCCGGCTCCGCCGTTCTGGTTCGCTGACCTGGGCAACGAGGCCCCGGTGCCGGCGGCGTCGGCCTACTTCGGGACGGAGACGGCGGTCTGGCAGCTGCGCCTCATGGCGACCGATGCCGAGGAGAACGTCGGCTATACCGCGCCGGTGCTGATGGTTTACGACCCCGAGTCTCCGAGTGTCGACGAGATCACGCTCGAGAGCCTGCGGTTCAGCGATGGAGCGGTGCCGCCGCCCGAGAGCTGGGTGCAGGCCTTCGATCCGGTGCCGGGTGATTTCAACATCATCACGGTCGACCAGGTCATCTGGGAGTACTGCCCGAATTACGCCGCCGACGAGGCGGACCGGGTGTGGATCTACCTGGGTGAGGATGCCGACCCGGATGGCGGTTGGCACCTGGCCATCGACATTCCGGATCCGGAGACCGACGGCTACGACAACGACGGCGACGGCGAGTGGGACGAGATCGACGAGTCGACCTCGGCCATGGCGCTGCGTGCCTGGGCACGGGACGACGGTTACAACACCGGCGGTCCTGCGATGATCGAGTTCACGCTGGATTCGACGGATCCCGCGGCTGAGGTCACGGCTCCTGCGAACGGCGACGTGTTCCCGTTCTCGGGCGGTCCGTTCGATGTGACGGCCGAGATCACCGACTCCGAGGAAGACATTGCCTACGTGCAGTTCAGGTACTCGGTGGCCGGCGGTGTCTGGAACGACATCGACATCACGCCCGAGTGGGACGGCGACGATCCTTGGGATGCC
>CAZZIF010000640.1:0-1872 GCA_964654025.1 uncultured bacterium | reverse complement strand
TCAACATGGTGACGAAGTCGGGCACGAATACCTTCTCCGGCAGCCTCTTCTCCTACCTCCGGCTACACGACCTGGCCGGAAGCATGGTCAAGAGCGACCACTGGCTCCTCTCGTCGCACATCTCCGCCTACGAGAGCCGGGATTACGGCTTTGAAGCGGGGGGCCCCGTTGTCAAGGACAAGGCCTTCTGGTTCGCCGCGTTCAATCCCACCTTCACCACCTTCACTCGCGAGCCTTCGATCGCGGTCGAGGAACAGCAAGGATTCGAACACAGCCTCGAGGTGGACCGGACCATCTACAACTACGCGGCCAACTTGAAGTGGAACGTCACGCCGCGCCACACACTGGGCGTATCGGCATTTGGTGATCCCTCCGTGGGAGGCGATGGCGCGCAGCGTTCATCCGCTGTGGCGATCGGGGATCCCAGCACCCGCTACTCGGACCTGGCCTACGGCGGCCACAACGTCGTGGGGCACTGGAACGGGCAGCTTACCCCGAACTGGTTCATCGAGGCGACCGCGGCCTACCATCAGGACGAGTTCGAAGAGGACCCGACGAACGACACGCCCCAGGGCTTCGATCTGCGCGACTACGTCTTCCGGCGGTACGGCGGGGTGGGATTCTACGAGAACAACACGTCGACCAACGCACAGTATCAGCTGAAGTTCTCCAACTACTTCAAGGCCGGCGGCGAGCATCACCTCCGTTACGGTTTCAACTACCAGGATATCGGCTATGAGGAGGTCGCGAACTTCACCGGACCAGACGGCATACAGATCCGCAAGGCCGACGGCTCGATCGTGAACTCCAGCAGCGGCTTCAGCTGGGACATCGACCCCGGGGGCACCCGGTTCCGTATCAACCGGATCCGCACCGGAGAACTCGGCGCCGAGACCACGGCCGACTACCGGGCCGCGTTTCTCTCCGACACCTGGAATCCCACGCCCTACTTGAGCATCATGGCCGGTGTGCGCTACGAAGAGGAGAAGCTGGCGGGCAACGTCACCGAGTTCACTTGGGAAGACAACTGGGCGCCACGATTCCACCTCACGCTCGATCCCACGCGGGACAACCGTAGCAAGGTCTCCTTCGCCTACGGCCGCTATTTTGGGAAGGTGCCCAACGATCTGGCCGTGCGCGCCATGTCGCAGGAAGCCACCTATGTCGTCGACTACGATCTGCAGCAGATCGACCTCTCCGATCCGAACAATCCGACCCCCACAACCTCCTGGCTGGACGCGCAGGATGGGGATCCGATCGTTTTCGGCAATGATCAGACCCGCATCGATCCGGACTCGAAGTTGAGCTATGTGGACGAGTTCGTGGTGGAGCTCGAACGCGAGCTATGGCCCGATCTCACTGTCGGCGTCACCTATCTCCATCGTCGTCTCGGTCGCACACTCGAGGATGTGCAGGACAGTCTCTACTCGGCGCAACTCGAGGGGGGCGGATTCGGCGACTACGTGATCACCAATCCGCAGCCTCCCAACTGGCCTGAGCCGCGGCGGGACTATGATGCCGTGACGCTCCAGGTCGAGAAGCGCATGCGTGATCGCTGGCAGCTACTGGCGTCCTACACGTGGTCACGTCTCTATGGCAACTACGAAGGATACTTCCGTCGCGACAATGGGCAGAGTGATCCCTTCATCACCTCGGCCTTCGACTGGCCCTACCTTCCCGATTACGAGGTCTGGAAGTACACGAGCGCCAGCGGGCCGCTTCCGAGCGACCGCCCACATGTGTTCAATCTGTTCTCTTCCTATCAGCTCGAGAATGGCCTGGACATGGGGATGAGCTTGAGGGTGCAGAGCGGCACTCCGATCACCAAGCTCGGCTACAACTGGGTCTACGCCAGCGAATCGGAGATCCTGC
>CAZZIF010000639.1:0-1882 GCA_964654025.1 uncultured bacterium | reverse complement strand
AGGAACCTGACCTATGTTTCCAATTCGCGGCGGGATACTGCTGGTCGTTGCGGCCGCCGCTGGTCTCGGTGGCGGTTGCGGCAATCAGCCGGATCCTGCGATCCCCGATCCAGGTCCATTGACCTCGGAATGGATACAGATGCCCGTGCCCGAACGGCCCTGGAATCTGGTGGTCATCACGCTCGATACCACCCGCCGGGACCGCCTCGGCTGCTATGGGCACAGCGGCGGCCTGACCCCGAATCTCGACATGCTGGCCGAGCGCGGCATTCTATTCGAGGAAGCGGTGACACCGGTCCCGATCACCCTACCCGCCCACGCCACGCTCTTCACCGGGCAGAATCCGCAGGTCCACGGGGTCCGCAACAACACCACCTTTCGTTTGCCTGAGGAGGCCCGGACGCTGGCGGAGGTTCTACGCGAGGATGGGTACGCTACCGGGGCCACTCTGGGCGCGGCGCCGGTGGAGGCCGGATTCGGGCTCGAACAGGGCTTCGATCATTACGACGATGACTTCCCCGTCAATGCCACCCTGCGTACGGGCAAGCGTCCGGAGCGGCGAGCCGCCGAGGTCACGACCGCCGGACTCGCCTGGATCGCCGAACACGCCACAGAGCCCTTCTTCCACTGGCTGCACTACTTCGATCCGCACCACCCCTACGAGCCTCCCCCACCCTTCGACACGCGCCATCGTCTGGCCTACGATGGCGAGATCGCCTACATGGATGATCAGGTCGGGCGCCTGATCACCGGCCTCGATGAGCTCGATCTCCTGGGACGAACCTGGATCCTGTGTGTCGCCGATCATGGCGAATCTCTCGGCGAACACGGCGAAGAGACGCATGCCTACCTGATCTATGGGGCCACCCAGCGCGTGCCCTGTCTGCTCGTCCCACCGGAGGGGATAGGCACAGGAACCCAGCAGCATGGCTTGCCCGCCGAAGCGTGCCGCGGCCGACGGGTAGCCGAAATCGTGAGCCTGCGGGACCTTGGAACCACGGTTCTCAACGCGCTGGGCTGGTCTCAGGTGCGTCTAGGCGACGGCCGGAGCCTGTTGCCGCTCGTCGCCGGAGAGAAATCCACGCCCCAGGTCGTCTACACCGAAACCCTGGCACCCTTCCTGGATCTGGGGTGGACACCGCTGCGTGGTGTCCGAACCGAGCGCTGGAGCTACATCCGCGCCCCGGAACCTGAGCTCTACGACCTGCGGTCCGACCCGGTCGAAGCGCGCAACCTGCATGAGAGGCGTCCGGCCGTTGCCGGCCAGCTCGCCGCATGGTGCGATTACTACGCGGCCTTGGACCAGGGGTACCAGACTCAGACACCGTCAGCGGAGAGTGTGGAGCGTCTGCGCAGTCTGGGCTACGTGGGGGCCCCGGCGGTGTCCTCCGCGGCCTTCCCGGATGACAAGGACCCGAAGCACCGCATGGGGCTGCTGACGCGCACGATGAGCGCCAACGGCCTGCTCGACCAGGATCCCGGAGCGGCCATCGATCTGCTGCGCTCGGTGCTCCGTGCCGATCCCGGCAATCCCATGGCGCTCCGCCTGCTCGCGAGAGCCTGCATCCGGGTGCGCGACTGGCAGTGCGCGAGCGAGGCGTCCGGAGCGCTGCTCGCGCAGATGCCCGGCGACCTCGAGATGCAAAGCGTTCTGGGATTGTCGCAGATGATGCGCGGACACGAGGTCGAAGCCGAGAGCCTCCTGTCGGGCGTGCTGGCTGCCGACCCGGATGACCTGTTCACGCGCACCCAGTACGCCGCTCTCCTCGCCCGGCGGGGCCGCACCGAGGAAGCCCGGAGCATCCTGGAGGATACGGTGGCCCGCTTCCCGGGCGTGGCCGAACCACTCACCGAGCTGGCGATCTTCGAGTGGAATCAGGGA
>CAZZIF010000638.1:0-1887 GCA_964654025.1 uncultured bacterium | reverse complement strand
AGTCCGTTTTGGGGATGCTGTATCTCTCTTCTTCACCACGGTGCTCGACCAGGTGCAGTTTGGGTTGGTCGACGAAGATGAGGAGCTCCACGAGACCACGGATCGATCCTACTGGGAAAACCGGGCGACGCCATCAACGGTAGCCATCGCTGATGAGCTTCTGGAGCTCTTGCGTACCTGTGACCCCCGACTAGACCTAAAACAAGCGTAACCAGGAGCCCTTTTCCCCGGGCCCGGACGGGTTAGACAGAGGGCGCAGCTCTCCTGTTTCCCCCTCCTCGCACCGGGGGGCGGGCCGTCTGGCTTGTCCTCACTGCTTCTCCCTCATCCGTGTTAAGTTCTCGGCCTCAGGTTGCCTCACCGCCCCACCTTGCCCAGCAACTGATGACTCAGCTCCGCATGGGAGCATCGAGCGCTTCGACCGCCCGCAGGAACACGCGCTGCCACCGATTCCAGCTGAGGAGCCGATATAGGATACGTCGCCCCGTACGAACGATCTGACACGGCACCCGCATGAACGCGTTCACGAAGGTCCGGAACTCCATGCGGAGCACCTCGCGCTTCTCAGCTTGGTACATCGCGGCCCAACGTCCGTTCTCAGGTAGCACCAACGCAAACCAGGCTTTCAAGCTCCAGGCCAGAGAGGCCATGACCATGTAGGCCCAGTTGCTCACCAGATTGTCGACCGGCATCTGCAACGCCCGCGCTCCGCTCTTCAACTGCGCCAGCAAGTTCTCTTGGTCACAGCGTTGGTTCGCAAGAAAGACGATCTCCGCGGCCGGCGTCTCCCAGTCGTTTGTGATGTAGAAGAAGTAGCGGACATCATCGAACAGGGCATACTCCCCTTTCTCGATGGTCAGGTTCTTGCGCACGACGACCATCCGGTACTCCCGCTTGCAGCGGTGGGGTTGATAGGCGAACTCGGCCACGTCTTCCGAACGAAGCCGGATGTTCTCGAACTCACGCTCCTGGACCACGGCCTCCTTCACATTGGCCGGGCGCGCGCGCTCCTGCGTCTGCACCTCATATTTCCTCCGACGCCGGAGCCGCTCCCAGGCTCGTTTCCCAAGGCTTTCCGCGATCCCTCGTACCTTCTCATGCGCATCCATCCCAAAGACGAACCGCACATCCCCTTGCCCATCCCAGCCGTCCAGATACGCCGTCTGGCTGAAGTCTGTGTCTCCGCGCAACAGGATGCTCCGGAAGCCTGCCTCCCGGCATAGCGCGATAGCCTGATCGAACCGCAGCGCCGCCCCCTCGTGGGACGGGCGGCTCGCCGGGCGGTTGACCAGATACAATGGCTCACCCGTGTTGGCCAGCGACACGACCAAGGGGTGGTAGCCCCAGATTCCCTTGCAGGAGATGTCCATCCCCTCTTTGCATTCCCCCATAGTCGGGACCAGGGTCCCATCGGCGTCGATCACCGCCTCTGCGAAGAAGCCCTCCGGTTGACGCTCCCACGCGCGCAATCGGGTGGCATTGATCGCCGACATCAGCTGCTCCACGTTCTCCGGCTTGAAGCGCCGGCAGAAGTCACCTTCTGTGGTCGGGTCCGGGATCCGCTGAGCACCCAGTGCATTCATGTAGTTCTCATCGTTACGCCACAACTCGATGTCCTCGAGGCAATTGCCACCACACAGCAGATTGTAGGCGATGTTCAACACGTGGTCGGACTCGTGATAGGGAAGGTGCTTCTTCAGGAGGGACAGTCGTGCGTCGATCTCCGCATTCAGCTCCAGCTTGTGCACCATCCGGTGAATCGCCCCGATGCCCCCTGGGCCCAGCGCCCGCGTGCGCTCATCGATCTCATAGTGGATGTTGCTCGCCGCCAACATCGGCTCAGGCTGGTCCTCCCAGTTCCGGCCACGAAGTCGCCAGTCAATTCTT
>CAZZIF010000637.1:0-1889 GCA_964654025.1 uncultured bacterium | reverse complement strand
GCCTACGCATAGCGTGCCCGAAAACCTGCCCAGAAGCATGCCCAAGGGCACGCCGGGAAGCACGCCCAAAAGCACGCCCAGAAGCACGACCGGTAGCGCGCCCTGAAGCACGCGAGGGAGCACGCCGCGGAACTTGCCGAGGAGTCAACATCCCACGGATTCTGCCGATTCAGGAAGCGCGGGACTGTTTGTGAATTCTTGAACGAGAACAGGTCGCCGACGACCATCTCGAGTGGAGGATCCCATGTTCGACGTTGCACTCCGATACGCCGTCACGATCGCAACGGCGTCCCGGCCGCTCGTGGTAATGGCCTGCGCGGCCGGACTCCTGGTACCGGTTCTGGCCGGTGCCGACAGCTGGTACGTCAACCCCCAGGGGGGCGACGCAGCGACGATCTCAGAGGCCGTTCAACTCGCCGCCGACGGCGACACGATCCTGATCGCACCCGGCACCTACAACGACGCGGTCTACACGACCAAGGGGCTCCACTTCTGGGGCGATGAAGGCGGCGAGGTCGTTTGGGACGCCGAAGCCGACAACTCCGCCCTCTACATCGAGAACGCCTCGGAGGTCAGTGTGCGCGGGATCACCTTCACCGGCGATGACACCGACGGCTGCCCGGGGCTCGTCATGGATGAGAATGCGGGTATCGTCGAGGTTCACGATTGCACCTTCCGTGACATGAACGCCGGATGGTCGGGAGGCGCCGCGTTCCTGAAGAACCAGCAGACCGATCTCCGCAGCTGCACCTTCCGAAACATCACGACAAACGGGACATCCCAGTACGCCGGCGGCGCCGTCTATCTTTGCACCACATCACCCTGCAGCTACGTGATCGATTGCACGTTCGAGAACTGCAGCCTCCCGGGCATGGGCGGTGCTTTGGACGTCTTGTCCGCCGATGGCGTCTCCCCGGTCCATATCGAATCCTGCTCGTTTGTGGGATGTACCGCCGAGAACGGCGGCGCACTCTTCGCCTACGCCGGACCGATCACGGTGACCGGGTGCCTGTTCGAGAACAACGAGGCTACCCTCGATGGCGGGGCGCTGGGGCACTGGATCAAGTCGCTCGAGATCCAGGATTGCATCTTTCGCAACAATCGCTGCGGCAACCAGGGTGGGGCCATCTACACCCCTTCGCTGGAAGACGAGGTCCTGATCCACCACAACCTCTTCTGGGACAATCACGCCGACGACGGTGGCGCTCTGTACACCGTGGCAGTCCTTGCCAGCCTGGACATGAACACCTTCTTCCGCAACTCGGCCTCGACACGCGGAGCCGCGATCAGCGCCAACGGCACACAGACGCAGATCACGCGCTGCATCCTGACCGAGAGCGACGAGACCGAAGCCCTCTACTGCGGGGTGGAACCAACGATTTCCTGTTGCGATTTCTGGCTGAACTTCGCGGGTCACACGTCGGGTTGCGCCGACCCCTTCGCCACACCGAGCAACGCGCAATCGGACCCGATGATCTGCAACTGGCACACCGAGGAGTTCGGGGTCGCCTCGGGCTCGGTCTGCGCGGCGGGCAACCTGCCCTCCGGGTGTACCGGACAGATCGGCGCCTATGGCGTCGGCTGCGCGTCCACGCCGGTTCGCTCGGTCAGCTGGGGTGAGATGCGGTCGCTCTTCCGGCCGCCGGCCGCCGAGGCGATGCGGTGATCGCAGGCCGAGAAGGCGGTGCGCTGATCGTGAGTCGAGAACGAGCGCGCGGGTCACCGGCTATGAAATGGGTTGCCAATGAAATGGGGTACCACTAGCGCTCTGGTTCACCCGGCGGTAGGCTTGCCGCTATGGACCGATCGCAGGCGATCTCAGTAGGCCAGCGCACCTGCAGCTATTCCGGTAGGGCGCGGACAGTCAGCCTCTTGTGCATCACGATGAT
>CAZZIF010000636.1:0-1891 GCA_964654025.1 uncultured bacterium | reverse complement strand
CGTTGCCATGGTGTCTTCCTCCAGTCGCTGCTTCTGCCGGCGGGCCTGCCGCCGGCCGGCTGTCGGCATGCCGCCGCCGCGTTTCCCTGGTCTTGCCAGTCCGTGTGGCGGCCTCGTCGTCGTCCGCTCGGGTGTAAGGCAAGACCCGTTCCGAGGGCAGGCAAGAGGGCACCAGAGCGCACGGGCACAGGCCGGATCTCCTAGCGAGCGGATCTTCTGTTTCGCATCTCATCTATTGAGAGTGAGTTAGGAGGATGGGCGACAGGGGGGGCTTCTGCCGAGTTCCGTGGTGCCTCTCGGCCAGAGGACCTCGGTGCGAGCCCGTCGATCCGTCCCTGCCCCCTCTTCTGTCCCTGCCCGTGCACCCTCTGGACGTTCCGGTTCACAGACCCCTGGATCGGCAACCTGTGCAGCCTTAGAATGAAACCATGCACATGATGAAACCACGCACATAATGAAGCCGCGCACATGATCAGGCGGAAGCGACGGTGTGACCTTGCCACTGACGACAGCCGAGCCAGGAGTGGTGATGATGCGAATCGAACCGAATCTAACGCTGGCAAGGACCTTCGCCCTTCTCTGCGCCGCGGGCCTCACCATGCTCGCGGGATGCGACGACGACGCCACCACACCTGACACCACTGTACCCGGTCAGATCGACGATCTTGCAGTGGCAGCGGCGAACGATTCCTTCGTCACCCTCACCTGGACGGCCACTGGAGATGACGGCGACGCAGGCCGCGCCTCGTCGTACGAACTGCGATACAGTACCGAGCCACCGTCCGAGCCCGACTGGCTCGAGTCGCAGACGGGTCCCTACTGGGACGTGCCGGTACCCGAGGTCGCAGGTACACCCGAGACGCTCCGGTTTCCGGCGTTGCACCAGACATCGACCTACTACTTCGTGCTGCGGGCCGGCGACGAGGTGCCCAACTGGTCCGCGTTCTCCAGTGTCTGCGCCTGTACGCTGCGGGTCCCGGGACCGCCCACGGCCTGCTTCGAAGTCACCAATGAGCCCGAGGAAGTCGGCCTGCCGTTCGACTTCGATGCGAGTTGTTCCAGTGACCCCAATGACAGCGACCACATGTTGACCTACCGGTGGGACTGGGAGAACGACGGCACATTCGACTACGTGGCGCTAGGTGATCCGATCGCGCGGCACACCTTCCCCACCGCCGGAATCTACGACGTGATGCTCGTGGTAGAAGACACCGATGCCATGCGCGATACGCTCATTCAGACGATCTCTCAAGCGAACCTGTTTCCGCAGCACTCGGTTGCTGAAGCCCTCGAGAAGCTGCGCTACGCCTATGAGTATCGTAGTGTCGTGATGATCGACAGCTTGCTGGCACCGGACTTCGTGTTCGAGTTCGCGGATCTGGACCAGGCGGATCCGTACATCCCCTCCGATGACATCTCTCGATCCGAGGAGATCGCGATCCACGAAGCCTGGTTCTCGCCTGCTTTCTGCCAGTCTCTGGTTCTCGGCTTCGATTACGACATGGGAACTCTCGAGGTCGACGAGGTCTACTCGACGCCGGACGACACGCTTTGGACGATCAGGATCACAAACACCGACCTCTTCTTCTACGGCAGCACGCCTGTCCATCCCGATGCGCCCGAAGGATATGATGTCCTCAATGGCGTCAGCGTCTTCAGGTTTCGGCGAGAGTGGGACCAGGGCCCTCATGGAGAACCCACCTATTCGATCGTTCGCTGGAAGGAGCTCTACTTCGGTGGCGGCAAGTCCCCCGCCGATGTGAGCTGGGGCCAGCTCAAGTCGGTGTTCCGCTGAGACGGAGGGGAGAACGCTATGGACGACGGAGCAGCGCCGAGTGATTCCGCTTCAGGGCAGGTGACTCGGCGGGCTCGCAGGTGAACCCTGCCGCCA
>CAZZIF010000635.1:0-1898 GCA_964654025.1 uncultured bacterium | reverse complement strand
GGTCCGAGACACCGCCTTGGATCTGCGTGCCGCCGGAGACCTGGTAGCGGCTGGTAAACTCGCCCCGCTGCCAGCTCAGGTGCGGCGTGGTCGGAAGCTCGGGGGGCGCCGGCGGGTAGGGAAACGTCGGCGACCGCATCTCGCTGTCGCGGTCGGAGTAGGTGTCATGGGCGCCGTAGGTCAGACGTGCGCCGTAGACGCCGGGCGCGCCGGCCTGCAGCTCGACATCACCGGCCAAACCGCTACCTTCGAGGTCGCCGCCGAATCCCCGCAGAAGCAGCAGGTGGCCGCTCTCGGCGCGGCGCAGGTAGCTGAAGAGCCCGAAGCCGAAGCTATCGCCCAGCAGCGCCCAGTCCTCGGCGGCCTTGGCCCCATCGCCGTATTCGTCATTGATCAGCAGCCCGGCGGTGGCATGCGTCGTCAGACCGATCTCGTCGCCGGGGGGCGCCCAGATTCGCTGCGCCTGGGGCGGCAACTCATCGGCCATGGCGAACAGCGATAGTGCAAACACCAAGACCAGCGCGGTGGTCGTCAAGGTAATCTTCATGACCCGGCCTCCTTTACTGGTCCCGGAAGCTTGGAGAAACGTTGGAACCGTGGACTTCCCGGTGACAGTCGTAGCAGCGGGCTTCGCCCGTCATCAGCCCACCGTGGTTGACATCGCCCAGAGCCCAGTTGTCTTCGGAACGGAAGGTGACTTCGAAGTGGCACTGCAGGCACAGGCCGTTGCCGTCCTGGACCAGCAACTTGTCATGATGCGAACCGTGCGGCCGGTGGCAACTCAGGCATTCCTCGCCGCTGACGGCGCTGTGCTCGAACACGAACGGTCCGGCCATCTGCGTATGGCAGCCCAGGCAGGTCTGGTTCACTGCGTCCCAGGCCGCCGGATCCGGTCCCCGGTGAACGTCGTGGCAGTCGCCGCACGTCAGGTGTCCCTCGAGGACCTGGTGGCGGTAAGGCAACCGAAACTCAGCGACCGTGGCGGTGTGGCACTGGATGCAGAAATCGCTGGAGTTGCGGAACTCGATTGCCGGACGGGCCTGGCTTTCAAAATGCACTTGGTCACCGTGGCAATCGGCGCAGCCAACTTCCGTACCGGCATGCGGGCTGTCGGCGTAGTGCAGGTCCATGCTCACATGGCACTGGGTGCACATGGCCGCGCGCTGGTCACTGTCGAGGTTGTTGAGCATCTCTCCGGTCAGGACCCAGCCGTCGCCGCCGCCCTCGACGTGCAGGCTGCTCGGTCCATGACAGGCCTCACAACCGTAGACTTCCGTGCCCGGTACCGACAGCCCACGCTCGGGGGCATGGGCCGAATGCCGGTAGGCGTCATTGATATCCTCGTGGCACATGGCGCACTCCTCGGAGCCGATGTACTCGGCGCCGGGAGGCGCGGTGAAACCATCGAGATGGCTGCCGCCGTCAGCATTCTGCCACCAGAACAGAAGCATCAGGCAGCCGAGCAGGCAGATCAGACCGCGCATGGAAACCTCCCCAGCGATGCGAACCAGGATCACGACCGCACGTACGATAGCCCAACGTCGGCAGGGAGTACAAACAGAAATCCAGTTGGGTGCCAGTTGTCCGTCAAGCCTTCGCAAACGGCTTGGGTATCGAACGCGCGGCGCCTCCTTCCAAATGACAACTACCGGTCAGATCATCAACCCTGGTTGAAATGTGAACCCGCCCGGTGTTGTAATCTACGCCTCTGTGGCCTCGCGCCATCCTGCGTAACTACAATCATCGCAACCAGTAACGTGGCCGCACCCCGTCCGGGCCTCGCACAGGACCGGTGGATTGGCCCGGTCCGTGCAGGTGGGTGATGTCGACAGGCCCGGCCCGGGTGGCCGGCGCGCTACGAAGATGACCAGTGACGGGGAGGCAATCATGACCGCACA
>CAZZIF010000634.1:0-1905 GCA_964654025.1 uncultured bacterium | reverse complement strand
ACGAATCGCTGTTCGAGCGGCCGACCCCCTAGTTTTGTCGGCGAAAGCGGCCGGGCGCCTCCTTCTGAGGATGGGTGCGTCCGGCCCTCTAGCCTTCCGGCCCCTCGGCCTTCCGGCCCTCCGGCCTTCTGGCCCCCGGCCTTCCGGTCCTCCGGCCCCCCCTGGCCCATCTGGGTCCTCTCGGACCTGCCCGCTGCCCGGGCTCTTCTATCGCGGCAAGGCCTGCCCGTTCAGGACGTTTCGTGTTCCCAGGCGCGCTCCGGCGCGCTGCCCCCGCGCGCGGGGGCAGCGAGAGGAAGCGCCTATCTCCTAACCTCCCTTTTACTTGAAAATGGGTGGCTCCTGGAAGTACACTTCCCGAGGGTCGAGAGAGTCGCCGTTCCGGTCTGAAGGGCCCTTATCCGGTGCTGCCCGGGTGGGTTCACGTTGTGTGGCCACCAACGAGCCGCTTGCCCGGAGTCATTCCAAGCGCCGGCGGCTGGCGGCGGGCTCTTGGTCGACCGTCATGAGACCCATGGCAACCTGTGTCACTGGCAACCCTAGGAAAGCGGAGGATTTTCTCATGCGTGCACGCACCATCCTATCTCTATTGGCCGTCCTGGCCCTCGCCGTCCCGGCGGGCGCCGAGCTTCTGATCAACGAGGTCGATTCCGACACCGAAGGAACCGACACGCTCGAGTTCTGCGAGCTCTACGGCGATCCGGGTATGGCCCTGGACGGTTACGTCCTGGTCTTCTTCAACGGTTCGGATGACGCTTCCTATGCCGCCTACGATCTCGATGGCTACGCCCTCAATGGCGACGGCTTCTTCTTGATCGGCAACGTCGACGTCGTGCCGACACCGGACATCGTGATCCCGAGCAACGGCATCCAGAACGGGGCCGACGCGATCGCTCTCTTCATCGGCGATGGCGAAGATTTCCCCGAGGACACGCCGGTCACGACCGAGAACTTGGTCGACGCGGTCGTCTACGACACGAACGATCCCGACGATGAAGGTCTGCTCGTTCTGTTGCTGCCGGATCAGCCGCAGCTGAACGAAGACGAGTTCGGTAACAAGGACTTCCATTCCCTCCTGCGCTGCGGCGGTGGCGCGCGCGAGACGATGGACTGGACGGCCGGCGATCCCACCCCCGGCGCCAGCAATGATCCGAGCTGCGGCGGCGGTGTCGAGCCGGTCGACATGAACCTCTGCGAAGCGATTCAGGTCGATAGCGACGGCGTGCCCATCTATGAGGGCGAGTGGGTTCACATCATCGAGCCGCTCACCGTGCTCAACGACTACGGCACCGTCGGCCAGGGCCGCGTGGACAACGCCGCCACCGACGGCGAGTGCTGCGTCTACCTCTTCGACTTCAATCTCGACCTGCCGCTCTACGAGGGCGATGAGGTCGACGTGATCGGCACCATCGAGAACTACAACGGCAAGCTCGAGCTCACCGGCCTCGAGATCACGATTCTGTCCTCCGGCAACCCGCTGCCCGATCCCGAGCTGATCAGCACCGAGGAGCTGGCGGTCAACGGCGGTGACTACGAGTCGTGCCTCATCATGATCGACGATCTGGCGATCGTGGGCGGCGACCCCTGGCCGGCCGAGGGCGAGAACGCCAACATCGATGTCCAGGATGAAACACCCATGTCGACGGTGATGCGCATCGACTACGACACCGACATCGATGGCAGCCCGCAGCCGGAAGAGCCGTTCACCTGCATCGGCATCGCCGGTCAGTTCGACAACAACTTCCCTTACACCGAGGGATTCCAGATTCAGCCGCGCAAGCTCGATGACATCTACTATCAGGTGCCTCCGATGGGCGCGTGCTGCTTCGGGCCCGACTGCGTCCTCATGACCGAGGACGAGTGCCTTTCGCAGCAGGGCGAGTGGTACGGTGACGAGTACGAGAC
>CAZZIF010000633.1:0-1906 GCA_964654025.1 uncultured bacterium | reverse complement strand
GTTTCATCCCGTTCGACGACTACTATACCCAGCGTGACTTCTCCTTCGTGCGCTTCCAGGCCCTGGACGAGTACGCCGCCGAGGCTTTCGGGCTCCTCGGACAAATGCTCCACGAGCCCGCTCTGGACCCGGTCGTTGTCGAACGCGAACGCACGCGGCTACGTGACCGTCTCATGAGGGAGGCTGCCAGTGCACGCACCCGGGGCACTGCCTACCTCCGCGAGCTGCTCTATGGCGAGGATCACCCGCTGGCCCGCTCTCCCTATGGCGATCCGGGTAGCGTGGCTGACCTCGGCACCGATCAGCTGGCGGCCTACCACGAACGTCTGATCGATCCGCGTCGCATCTGGATCGGCGTGGCCTCCGGTCACCCACGCGAGCGTCTGCTTGATTGGGCTGAAGAACTCGCCCCGATCTCCGCCGGAAGCGGCAAGAACGACCCCTACCTTGGCATGAGCTCCGAGCGGTTCGCGCAGTGGGAGAACCGCGAGGAACTCGGGAAGCACGTGGCCGAACGGCTCCAGACGGTGGCGGCGCAGCCCGGTGCCTACGGTCTCCTCCCCTACGACGACCCGGCCGCACGGCCGGCAGGGCGAGGCGAATCAGTCGGACAGTCCGCCGGGAAGGAGACGTCCGATAGCCAACGACCCGGGAAGGCAACGCCCGGTAGCCAGCGACCCGGGAAGGCAACCTCCGATCGCCAGCGATCCGGGAAGGCAACGCCCGGTGGCCAGCAAACCGGGGTGGGAACACCCGGTGGCGGCAACATGCCCCTCGTCCTGGCGGCCGATCTGGCCACCGGCGCCGAGAGCCGCACCTACGTGCTCGAGACCCTCCTGCTCAATCCGCCGGGCACGGCGACACACGGGAGCGCCGACTGGACGGCCTTGAACGGCGCACTCCAAGTGGCCGCCGGGGTGCTCTCCTCGAGGCTCTCATTCCACCTTCGCGAAGAACGTGGGATGGCCTATGGTATCGGGGCGTCCTTGAGCGAACTCGGAGACGCCTGGGTCTATCGAGCCGGCGCCGAGACCCGGGCCGAGAACACCGACGAGATGGCTGCCGGCCTCGTGCGCTTGCGGGTCGAAGCACGCACCGGTGACGCCGATGCGCAGGCGGAAGCACAGAATGAGGAGTTTGCCCGCATCGCCCAGAAGCAATTCGGCCGAACCCTCCGTCGACAAGAGATGAGACTCAATCAGGCGATGTATACGGTTTGGGAGGCCCGCAAGGGCAAGCCCCCGCTGGCCTGGTGGACCGAAGCCGCGGCGCTTTCGGACGTCTCTGCGGAGCAGGTCCGCGAGGCCCTGCGCATGCTGGCCGAGGCCGAACCGACTATCTTACTCATGGCGCGCTGATGGGGGTGCCCCAGAGCAGGAGGCAATACGTTGAGTGCTAGGAACATCTCGTACCCGCCGCTTCGGTGGGTGACCCTGGTAACCTTGGGCGTAGCCTTGGGTGGTCTGACCCTGATGGGCACCGCATGCGACGAAGACACCGCCGTGCCCGACACCCGTCCGCCTGCGTTCGTGCACGACCTCTCCGCGTTCGACGCCACTCGCCACACGGTGAGCCTGACCTGGAGTGCCCCCGGCGACGATTGGAACGACGGCCAGGCGTCGGCCTACGACGTTCGTTACGCCCAGAGCAGCGACTCACTGTCGATGCGATTCCGTCAGTCTCGCCAGGCGCCGGTCGCGTTCGCGCCAAGCACCCCCGGCACGGCCGAGACTCTGGTGGTCGACGGTCTCGCCCCCGGCACGCGCTACCATTTTGCGGTCAAGACCGCCGACGAGGTCCCCAACTGGTCGGAGGTTTCGGATCTGGCGTCGCGCACGACACTGGCGCCGGTCGACAGGATCCCCCCCGAGCCGGTCGATGACCTCTACGTCTACCGCGACACGTC
>CAZZIF010000632.1:0-1915 GCA_964654025.1 uncultured bacterium | reverse complement strand
ACGACTTGCCTGCCCGTGCCCCTCAGGGTCAGGCCCGTCACCGTCGTGCTGGTCAGGGTCGTGCCCGTCAGCGTCGTGCCCGTCAGCGTCGTGCCGGTCATCGTCGTGCTGGCCAGGGTCGTGCCGGCCAGGGTCGCGCTCATCTCGGCCAATCTCCTGTGCGGCCGCCTGCAACACTTGCCAGGCCCGCCCCACGTCAGACCGGGAGGTATGCGTCTGCCCGATACTCATCCTCAGGCAGTACTGGCCGCCCAGACTCGTGTGGGTGCAGAAGATATCACCCTGGCGATTCACCCGGTCCAGCAGATCCCGGTTGAGCCGCGCGAGGCGCTGTTCGATGCGCTGGTCGATGCGCTGGTCGATGCGCTCGTCGATGCGCTCGTCGATGCGTTCCCCGGTGCGCGCCTCGGTACGCTCCTCCGCAGACCAGCCGGCAGGCTCGTAGCGGAAGCACACCGTGTTGAGCGGCACCGGCGCAAGACGAACGAAATCGGGGCTTTCGTCCACCCAGCTCGCGAACTCCTGGGCCAGCTCCAGGTGCGCCCGCAGGCGCTCCCGCAGGCCGGCGGCACCAAAATGGCGCAAGACGAACCAGAGCTTCAAGGCCCGGAACCGCCGGCCGAGTTGGATGCCCCAGTCACGGTAGTTGGTAACCTGCTCGTCGACCGCGGTCTTGAGGTATTCCGGATTGATCGCGAAGGTGCGCGTCAGCTCCTCGGGGTGACGGCAGTAGAAGGCCGAGCAATCGAAATTCGTAAACAGCCATTTGTGAGGGTTGAAGACAAACGAATCGGCCTCTTCAACGCCCCTGAGGATCTCCCGCTTCTCGGGCAAGAGCGCCGCGCTGCCGGCCAGGGCGGCGTCCACGTGAATCCAGACATCCTCGTAGCGGCGGGCCACCGCACAGATGGGCGCGAGGGGATCGATCGCCGTCGATGAGGTACTACCTACCGTGGCGATGACGCAACACGGTGTGCGTCCGGCCGCGCGATCGGCCTCCATCTGCCGGGCCAGATCTTCCGGATCCATCGCATAGCTCGCATCCGTCGCGACCGCCACCACATGCTCGGCACCCAGCCCGGCGATCTTGGCGCCCTTGATGACCGACGAGTGCGCCTCCTTGGAGGCATAGGCCCGTAGCGGCCTGTCAGCCGGCCAGGCACTCATCCCCCGCTGGTTGATCCGCTGTCCGGAGCTTCGCTCACGAGCACAGAGCAGGGCACAGAGCGTAGCGGTCGAGGCGGTATCCTGTATCGATCCCCGAAATGCCGGGGGCAGATCCAAGAGCTGGCGCACCCAGTCCATGACCAGCTCTTCCAACTCGGTGGCCG
The DNA here is from genome assembly GCA_964654025.1 of uncultured bacterium. Taxonomy (GTDB): domain Bacteria; phylum Eisenbacteria; class RBG-16-71-46; order CAIMUX01; family WJJG01; genus CAYQJL01. The sequence goes on along the minus strand of CAZZIF010000632.1, from coordinate 584 downwards.
CCGGACAGCTTTGCCAGACCATGGCATTGACCCCCAGCGCGGCCGAGATCATCTCTCCCAGGATCGAGGGACCGCTGTTGTTGGCTGGGAAGTAGGCGAAGAAGCGCGGGTGATTCCAGTGGGTGACTCCCGGCAGGATCTGCTCACGGAAGTCAGCCAGGATCGCCTCCATTGCCTCGCCCTGTTCGGGTGGGTGCTCGGGCAGCCGGGCGCGAATGGAGCCCGGCGCGATGTCCGGGCAAACCGGCAGGGTAGCCACCTCCTCCATGTAGTCGGCGATCCAATCGACGACGTCATGGCCGTGGCGACGAAACTCTTCGGCACGCATATCGACCTCCCAGGAAACGAGATGCCAAACGTGTAGTTCCCCATTCACCCCCCCGCAACCGGTCTGCAGCGGGCGGTTCGCCGGCCGGGCTCGAGCCGGGTCCTACCCCGCGCATGATAGAGCATTCCCCCCGCGCATTCAGCCCCGCTGCCGGCTTGCTGCGTCACCGTTCCAACTCCTGAGGATAAGAATGCTTCAAGCTCGAATCGGACGCGCCGGGTGTAGACTTCTTTCCTTGCCCTACCGGTAGTCGGCT
>CAZZIF010000631.1:0-1925 GCA_964654025.1 uncultured bacterium | reverse complement strand
GCGAACTGGTCCCAGTCGCGCTCACTCAAGATGACACCGGTCACCCCAACGGCCAGAATGGCGGGGGCCAACGCGAGGTAGGCCGCCGAGCGCCTCCGGCCGCCGCACAGGCGCCTCCGGCCACCGCCCCTACCTCGTGCGCCACAGGCGGCCAGCAGCGGCCCGGTCGCAACGATCCCGAGCCCTACCAGCAAGCCGCCGAACACATAGAGCCGCCGCCCGGTGACCGGGTCATCGCCCGGCAAGACCGACAGAAGGGCGTTCCCGCCCGCGAGGGCGGCTGCCGCCACGGCCAACCAGACCACCGGGACCCACCAGGTTCGTCGGGGGCGCAGCCAGCCGGCGCCGCTTGAACGCCAGGCGGCCACGCCCTCACGCAGACGAATCCATAGGCTCCGTAACCCCACCGTGGCCATCAGGGCCCAGAGGGGCAGGACAGGCACGTTGTAGCGTGCCACCAGATGGCTCAGGGCATGCAGACCCGCCACGCCGAGAGCCAGCAGCCCGGGCCAGGCCAGATCGGGGCTGCGGCGAAGCAACACGGCCAGGCCCAGAAGCCCCAACACGTAGGCGACCTGGTGTAGGCCGCGGGGAATCACGTAGTCGCCCAGCACCGTTTCCAGATGATCCTTGCGAGCCGGGTAGGTCCAGAACAGGTGAAACTTCTTCGCCACGAGCGCCACCCACCCAAACACATCCGAGCGGATGCTGAGCCAGAGCGCGCGTGTGTAGAGCTCGCGCTGACGCTGATCGGGGTCCATCTCGTCGCCACCCGCGGCCCGCAGCCGTGCTCCCGCCTCGTCGATAATGGGCGTGATCGGATCGCCCATGGCCGTGGTTTCCCAGCCCTGGTCGGCGACCAGGTTGCCCCGATAGAGCCACAGCTGGCTCTCGCCGCTGTGGGACACACCCTCGGGCGTCACCCCGGCAGTCACGAGTCCGCCGTACCACAGCGACACGGGCACCAGCAAACCCAGCAAGAGAGGGATCGCCCAGAGCGGCTTCACGCGCCGAATCCGCTTGCTGTCCGGTCCAGATGGTCCGGCTGTTCCAGCGGATTCGGCCGACCTGGTCGCTACGGCCGGACCGGTCGCTCCGGCTGAACCGGTCGCTCCGGCCGAACCGGTCGCCCCGGCCGGCCCGGTCGCCCCGGTCACCCCGACGGCACGAAGCGCGCGCAGCGCGAAGATGAGCTCGGCCACCAGAATGACGGCGACGAGGGGACGGAAGGTCGTCTTCGCGAAGTAGAGAAAGGCGCACGCCAGGCCCAGCCAGAGGGCCCGCTTCGCGCTGGGCCGCCGATGCCAGAGCAGCAAGACGTAGCTCATCAAGAGAAGCGCGAAGACGCCAAAGATCTCGGTCAGGATGCCGGTAGCGTAGAAGAGCATGGGGAGATACAGCAGATAGGCCGCCAGCGGGATCGCCCCCCACAGCGGACCCAGCAACCGCCGGCCGATGAGGTAGAGGAGTCCACCGGAAAGCGCATAGAAAACGACCGAGAGCGAGCGCCCCGTGCCTTCGTTGTTGGGCAGGAGCGCGTAGGCCACCCCGAGCGGAATCGTGTAGGCCGGGGCGTGCTGGAACTCCCAGCGATCAATGCCGAGCGCCTCGCGCGTCTCCGGCGGCAGCTCGTCGCGTAGCAGCGGCCCCCACAGGGACGGATCCTGCAAGAGCATCTCGATCCCCGCGGCAAGCTCGTGATACTTCTCGCTGTCACCGGTAATTGGCGGGTGGTCAATGCCCGGCAGGGCAAGCTGCGCGAACCCGATCACGAGGAAAACCAGGAAGACGGCGGCGAAGGCGTTTCGAGCCGGGATCCGGGCAGCCCCCGCGCGAAGCCGTTCGAGCCACGCCACCCCGGCGGGGCCTGGTCTCGACACTGGCGTCACGCGATCGTCCTCCTCCCTGGCACGGCCTCTCCGGCA
>CAZZIF010000630.1:0-1931 GCA_964654025.1 uncultured bacterium | reverse complement strand
AGCATCGGCTCAGTGGGAAGAAGACCGGGGAGTTTTTTCAATTTTTGGCGGACGGGCTGCGGAATCGGCTGATAGAAAATCAGTCCGAGGCGCTGCCGGGCATGAAAAACCGGGCGGTGGATCCGCGGGAGGCTGTAAAGGTCGCCGCCGAGCAAGTGGAGGCAAAATATGGAAGACCAAAGCAAGACGAAGGGGATCTCTTTGGCGGATCTGATCGGGGAGGCCGTGGAAAAGGTAAACCAGCTTCATCCCGAAGACCCGCCGGTGGATTGGGCAAAGATTCAGGAGGAGACGCGGCAGGACGGAAAGGGAAAAGCGAAACCGACGACGACGTAAAGTTTGATCGGGGGCGGGGCTCCGAGGGCGGTCCGGGGATGGCGTCTGATTCGCCTCAGAGCCCGCTTCGCGGTCACGATTCGGCTTATCAGGCACCATCCCCGGACCTTGGTGATGGGCGCGATTCGGATCGCCGGGGGCAGACCCTGGACCCTGGGGAGTCGGCGGCGGCCGGGTTTGAGGGGGTGACGGATGCCGATATTGAGGGGGCGTTTCCGGGGTATCCGGCGGGCAAGGACAAGGATGGGAATGTCCGGGTCCGGGTGGGCGACAAGGTGGTTACGATTTACCGGCTGGAGCAGATTGATGAGGGCTCCATGGTGGCGCATTTCGGGACGGCCGGGGATTTGCAGGCCGGGGATACGGTGCGCGGGGCCTATCATAAGAACAAGATCCTGCTGGCGAAGATAGGGGACCGGTGGACCGTTCGGCATGAGTCGTTTCACTGGCTGGAAGATATCGGGGTGGTCACGCCCATGATGAGCCGGCTGATCGAGGCCGCGGTGAAAAACAAGAAGGGGTTTCGCCGGGTGGACTGGGGGAACAAGACCGACGCCCTGGAGGCCCGGGCCGAGTATGTGACCAAGGAGCTCAAGGATCGGGCGGCCCAGCGGGGCACGGTGATCGGCAAGGTGATCCAGAAGATTGCCGATTTCATCGACGGGCTGCTGACCCGCCATGGAGAGCATTTCTCGCACGTGGAACTCTGGAACGAGCCCAACAACCTCCTCGACTGGGACTGGCGCGAGGACCAGAATTACGATCTCTTCTGCGAAATGGTCGGCGGCGCCGCCTACTGGATCCGCGAGCGCGGCTGGAAGCCCGTTCTGGGCGGCCCCAGTCCCTTCGACCCGCTCTGGCTGAACCTGATGGGCCAGCGCGGCATCCTCGATCTCTGTGCCGCGGTCGGGTTTCACGGGTTTCCCGGCACATGGGACAGCGAGGAAGGCAGCTGGCGCGGCTGGGACATGCATCTGGGAGAGATGCGCAACGTCCTCGACCGCTACAACGACGCCTCGGAAATCTGGATCACCGAGACCGGCTATTCGACGTGGCGCAACGACGAGATGGAGCAGGCACGCCGCTTCGCGCAGGCCGCCCGGGCGCCCGCCGACCGGCTCTACTGGTACGGCTGGCGCGACCTTCCGCCGGAGGTGGCGGTGCAGGAGGGCCTCTGGTTCGACCCGCGCCACTACCACCTCGGCGCGGTCACCGCATCCAACAAGCCCAAGCTGCTCGCACGGCTCCTCGGCAACGGCGGCATCGCCCGCGTGCGCGAGGTCACGCAGCTCGCGGCGCCGGGGATCGCGCGCGCCGTGCGCCCGACGGTCGTGACGGGCGGCGCGGGCTTCATCGGATCGAACCTCGCGGACAGCCTCCTGTCGGACGGCGATGACGTCATCGTCGTCGACAATCTGAGCCGGCCGGGCGTGGAGGAGAACCTCACCTGGCTCATCGCGCGGCACGGACCCCGCGTCCACTTCGCGCCGGTCGATCTGCGGCAGGAGGGCACGCTCGGCAGGACCGTCGCGGACGCGTCGGCTGTCTTCCACCTCGCCGGGCAGACCGCCGTCACGACGAGCCTCGAGAGCCCG
>CAZZIF010000629.1:557-1946 GCA_964654025.1 uncultured bacterium | reverse complement strand
GAAATGAGTATGCCCTAGGCTAGCGTTTCCCATCGAATCACGGTCACGACTCGTCCAGGAAGGAGCCTTCATCCATGACCCGGACACCTCCAGGGCGCCAGCTGCGGGCGTCCTGTCTGGCTTTGGTCGCCGTGGCCCTCGGCGCCGGGCTCGGGCTTGGCTCGCCGCAGGCCATCGAAACTGAACGGATCTTTCTCTCCAACGGCATCGAAGTCCTTCTCATGCCGGATCCGGCCAGCCGCGTCGTCACGGTCATCTCGGTCGTCGGCGCCGGGTCCAGTTACGAAAACGCACGGCTCTCGGGCGCCAGCCATTTCCTCGAGCACATGCTCTTCAATGGCACCCAACGGCGCACCCAGAAACAGCTTTATGACGCGGTCGATGCCGCGGGAGGATTCAACAATGCCTTCACGCGCCGGACGCACGCCGCCTACATGATGACCATGCCGGGCGAGGAACTCGCACTCGCGCTCGATCTGCAATCCGACATGCTGTTTCATTCCCGCATTCCGGCCACGAAGCTGGAGAAGGAACGCGGCATCATCCTGGAGGAGTTCTCCATGGGCCATGATGCCGGCGGGGCCGCACTCGATGACATTCTCCAGCGCGAAACCTTCCCAAATAGTTCCTACGGCCTGCCCATACTAGGAAGCGAGGCGTCGATCCGTAGCCTGGGCCACGACGAGGTCGTGGAGTACTATGAGCGGCACTATGTGCCCGAGAACATGCAGCTCGTCTTGCTCGGCGGATTCGATCCAGAGGCTGCCCGCGACCTGTTGGAATCAACCTTCGGCCGCGAGCGCCCAGCGGGCGCCCGGCCTGAGCATCCTCCCGCACCGCCCGCCATTAGTTCTACTCGCCTAATTCGCCACGCTCACGATGGTTCGACCGGACATCTCAGACTGTTGTTCAATGCCCCGCCGTTGTCAGAACCCCAGTCTCTCGCAATCGAGGCCGCGCTTTCCTTGTTGACAAACGGCACGAACTCTCCGCTCTATCAGTCTCTATCAGAATCGCTTCCGGGTGCGGTTCTTTCGTGTGGTGGCGTCCTGCTAGGCGCCCCGCACTTCGGCCGGGTACAGATCGATCTGACCTTCGCCGCCGATGCGGATGCTGAGGAAGTCCTCCGCGCTGCGCGCGAGGCGCTCGCCACGCTCGGGGAGCCGGAGGCCGACCGCCTCGCCAACTGGAAAACCCAGGAGCGCGCTTCCCAGATCTTCTCCCGCCAGCGATCATACATGTACGCCCCGCTCTATTCTGAGGAGATCGCCCTGCGAGGGCTCTGGGAACTCGAATCGAGGCTTGAGCGGATTGCCGATCTCTCGATCCACCGGGTTCGCCTGACCGCCGATGACCTCTTCGCAGGCCCGCACTGGGCCATCCTCGTCT
>CAZZIF010000629.1:0-547 GCA_964654025.1 uncultured bacterium | reverse complement strand
AACCCTCCCCCGCCTCCGAGACCGCGATGGGGGACCTGCCGCCGGGCATGGAGGGGATGAAGGGCATGCCGCCGGCCATGCTGAAGGCCATGGCCCACAAGGACTCCACCGGGAGCGCTGGGACGAGTGAACACTCGGGGGACGGCGCGACCGCCGCGGGCGCCCGGAACGCCGGAAACGTCGGGAATGCCGGGAACGCCGGCGATGCTGGGAATGCCGGGAATACCTGGCACGCCGCGGATGGCCCCCTGCAGGTCGAGGAGGCGGTCCTCGAAAGCGGGGCTCGGTTGGTCATGCTCGGAGCGCCGGCCGACGGTTCGTTGTCGATCTATGTCCTCATCGAAGGGCGCAATTTCCTCGAGCCGGCGGGTCAAGAAGGCGTCACCGAGCTGCTCCACCAGGTGATGAGCGCCGGTCCCCGGGGGCTGACCGAGGCGGAGTTCCAGGATGAGCTGGCCGCGATCGGCGCCGAGATGCAGGCTGCCGACCGGGGTTTCATCCCGTTCGACGACTACTATACCCAGCGTGACTTCTCCTTCGTGCGCTT
>CAZZIF010000628.1:0-1949 GCA_964654025.1 uncultured bacterium | reverse complement strand
TCCGGGCAGTTGCCGAATCCGAAGACGAAACCCTTGGGGCCGTACTCACCGGTCACGATGTTCTGTGCGTACTCCCCCTTCCAGGTGCCGTCGGCGATGACCTCCAGCGCCAGCAGGAAACGATCGACATCCTCGGCGGTGTTGTGTAGGCCGATGCTCACGCGTACACCGCCCGGCACGTCCGAGCGATCCCCCAGACGTATTCGCTGCTCGAATTCTCGCTCCTGATCCGGTGAGACCTGCAAGAAGCTCTTGATGAGGGGATGGGCGCAGAAGCAGCCTGATCGAACCGAGATACCGTACTCGCAGGCCAGGATGGCCGCGACGAGGTTGTGGTGTAGTCCTTCGACGGCGAAGGTCACGACACCCAGGCGATCCTCGAGCGCCTCCGGATTCGAAGGTCCCATGATCCATACCTTCGGCAACCGGCGCATTCCGCTCAGCAACCGGCGAGTCAGGGCGGCCTCGTGCGCGGCCACCTCGTCCATGCCAATCCGCTCGTAGAGCCGGATGGCGGCCGCGAGGGCAAAGAGGCCGAGGATGTTCGGCGTGCCTGCTTCCTGGCGGTCGGGGGGATCGGCCCAGATGACGTGGTCCAGACTGACCGAGTAGACCGTACCCCCGCCCATCAGGTACGGTGCGGCCTCGGCGAAGTGATCCCGGCGACCGACGATCGCACCCTCTCCGTATGGCGAGTTCATCTTGTGCGCGCTCAGGACAACGAAGTCCAGATGCCCGGGATCTTCGTGCGGGCGCATCCGAATCTTGCGATGCGGCGCGAGTTGCGCCGCGTCGACGACCACCATTGCGCCGTGCTCGTGAGCCATGGCCGCGATCCGGTGGATCGGGAGGACCTCGCCGGTCACATTCGAGGCACCGGTCACCGCCACCACCTTGAGACGTTCGGCGTTATCCGCCAGGACCTGGGCGAACTGGTCCAGGTCCAGCAGTCCGTCGTCGCGACGGCCCACGTACTTCACCGTCGCCTCGCCGCGCCAAGGCAGGTCGTTCGAGTGGTGTTCGAGGATCGTGGTGACCACCACGTCCTCTCGCGTGAACTCGAAGGTCTTCGCCAACATGTTCAGACCTTCAGTGGTGTTGCGCACCGGAATCACGATGTCGCGTTCAGAGTCGCCGCCGACGAAATCGCGAACGATCGCACGGGCTTCCTCATAGCGCTTCGTGCAAAACGCAGCATCGAACCCGCTTCCGCGGTGGATGTTCGAGTAGTAGCCCTCCATGTCCCGCAAGAAGGTGCTGACCGCGCGGAAGGGCTTGGTGCTGGCGGCGTTGTCGAGAAAGACCTGTCTGATCATCCCACCACCGAGAATCGGCACACGGTGGTCGGCCCCAAGCACATCGGGCACGAAAAAGGAGTCGCCGGCCGGCTCGGCCGACGGCTCGAACGCCTTGTCGCGATTGAGCTCCATTGCGCGCGTCTCCTTCCGGCATCGGTGGGATGCCGCCTGGTTTCCTGGGCGGAGGGCCGGGATCCGCGTCCCGGAGCTTCGCCTCAGCGCTCCGGCGGCTCTTCACAGATCCAGCCTCTCGAATCCGCCGGCGCACGGCCGGCGAGCCGCTGGCGGGCCGCTGCCGATCTCGATTTGAAGCACGGAGTATAACAGAATGCTTCGTCTTGGACAGCCTCCGTGGAGACCCGGCGTTCATCCTCCGCGATCGAGCGACCAACGGCCCGAACAGAAGCCACCCGGCCGTGCCAGAGCGCATCCACCGCATCCCAGCCTACCCCACCGTGCCAGAGCGCATCCGCCGCATCCCAGCCTACCCCACCGTGCCAGAGCGCATCCGCCGCCCCCAAGCCCGCCGGCGAGGCCGGACTCCACTCGTCGCACCCAAGCCCGCCGACCATGCCGGACCGCGCCGACGGTGCTTGAGCTCACCGGCGGTGCCTGAACTCACCGGCGGTGCCCGGGTCTACCCGCGCTGTC
>CAZZIF010000627.1:0-1957 GCA_964654025.1 uncultured bacterium | reverse complement strand
GAGGCTACATTCTGTTGGGGATCGAGGAGCGCGACGGTCAGCCTGTCTTGCCTCCTGCGGGATTGGCTCCGAGTACCCTGGATGCCGTCCAGATGATGCGGAATCTCTCTCCAAGGAGCAGCTGGGCCGCCGCATGAACGTCGTGGGTGGGACGCCAGAGTCGCCGTTTCCGCTCAACGTCGGATTGCTCTTCTTCAGTCCCGAGCCCCAGCAGTTTCTCCCCGCCACGTGAGATCGATGTCGTGTGGTTTCCGGAGGGACCCGGCGGAGACCGCTTCACCGAGAAGAGCTTCCACGGCCCACTCCACCGGATGGTGCGCGAAGCGGCACCCGCTGAATGCGATGTTTGGCGTCCCGATTGTTCACTTTCAATTGTCGCCAAGCGGCACCTGGTCTCTATTGGTGCTCTTGGCAACGCTGAGCCTACTCCACCGTCAGTTGTCTGACGTTGTGTCATCTGCTCCGGGGAGCATTCGTTGGCGCACGCTATCTCGCCCAATGACAGTGATGCGCCCCGCGAAGCTGATGTCGGCATGCTCGATCAATGCCAGCAATACAGAGGCCGGTTCCTCTGGATCCACGGGTACCAAGCGAAATAGAACGATGCCCGGTTCTGCAGCGGTTGACGTTTGAAAGACCAGCGCACCGAAATCGCGGTCAAACGTGACGAGCGTGCGGCCTTGCTCGATGCCCATGCGAAGTACGTCGGAATCAGCCATGCCTGGGGACGATTCGGCAATTGACAGGACATCGTGACCAGCGGCTCGTAAGGCGTGGAGTGATGCTCTTGGGATGTTCTCGTCAACCAGAAAGCGCATCACGTCCCCGTACGCCGAGTGGGGTAGATGGATTCTTCACCTAGGATCTGCGCGGCATATGCGTACACTGCCCTCAAAGCATCATGAGTGACCTTTGGGTAGTTCTCTCGAATCTGCTCCTCCGACCATCCTTCGGCAAGCAGCCCAAGGATGAAGTCCACCGACAGGCGTGTGCCTTTGATAACGGGCTTCCCCACAAGGACTTGTGAGTCCATCGCAATGTGCTCTTGCCAATTCATCGGATCAATTCCTTCTTCTTGAGTTTCCTGATCATCGTTCAGTATACACCATGTTTGCAGCCGAGAATCCAATCTCATTCTTCTGCGAAGGGGGCGGTCATCCAGCTCGGATTCCCGGTGTCAAGGATGGCCCTGCCCGTAGCCGGGGGCGATCGACAACCTCAGAGGTTCAGCATCGAAGATTCGCCAGTCGCTCTGCAACGGCCGATATTCGGTCATTCTTCTTCACCACGAAACCATATCGATGGCTTAGCCGCCGATAGTCGATATCCTCAAGGGGAAAATCCGAGAAGCAGCTTTCGTCAGTAACGAGGGCTTCAGAGAAACCGATGTCTCGCAGGATTGAGTCAACCTGAAGCCGATGATCACCGACCTTGTCCTGTGGCGCGATCTGTATTCGTCCTTCCCGTGCAGCTCTACGGATCCTCGCAGCGGTCACTTCATCTACTGGCTTCCCCTTCATGAGAGCATTCCCTGTCAGGCCGTACTGTCAGAGCGCCCAGAGCTTCTGACTGTGGAAATGCTCCGATGCGCGACGAACTCCTCCAGCAGCGAGAGATAGTCTTGCATGCGTGTACTCCTTTCCTGCCGGAACCAGCAAGCAGTTTGACTCTTCGGGAGTGATGTTGGAGATCGGCCAGAGAGGTGCACAAGTTACACAGGTGCACACGCGGGCGAGCTATGAGGTCTCGACGCTGCGCGCATCCGAGATCGTACGCGGCGGCGGGCACTCGCTGATGATCATGCAGTCGCGCTGGATGGAATAACCGGAAGCTCCCGACTGAATGATCTCCGGGCGATGGAAGTCCTTGCGGATGCGGTTGACGTAGGTCCGCACCCTGCCAGCGGCTGCCTCTGCCGCATCGACGTCGCTGGCATCGCTGGACCGGCCGAGTGCGC
>CAZZIF010000626.1:0-1961 GCA_964654025.1 uncultured bacterium | reverse complement strand
GTTTCTCCTCGGGCAGTTCTCTGCTGAACACCTGAAGAAACAGCAGGGTGTTTCAGGCCCCAGCTCCCGATCCCACTCCCGCTCAATTCCCTCGATTCTCTCGTCAGTGTCAGCCAGCCGTGTCTTGACGTGTCGAATCGGGTAAGTTCCATCAGTAAAAGGATTTTCTGTGATCAGAGACTTTTCGTGATCTTCTGCGAATCGTTGGCTCGGATTAGCCAGGGTCATGGTACAATATGAGCCGTGAGGTAGGCTGGGTGATGTGGATAACTCACCGAATTGGGTCAAGTCCGAAACATACGCGCAGTGTTTCTCTTGACAAGATTGCGGCAATCTGAGACAGATTGTCCGTCAGCTTGACGCGCAGGGGGCGGTCCTCGAGCGGCATCATCTTCAGGTTCATTCTCCTTACCGACCTCTGTCCGGGCACCAGGCTCGTAACGCCAGTATTCACAGGGAAGTTCGCGGGGTTCTCTCGTTACGATCCGTGACGGAGTGGAGAATCTGAGGCCCGGGTGTGGCATTGGTCGCGCAGGATAGCGCAACCGTGCAATTCCCGAGGATTCCGAAGGTGTGAGTGGACGATGTGTGGAAAACCACCAATGGTTCTCCACACCAGGGGTGGCATGTGTGGATAGCATGCCGAACGAAGGGATTCGGGACGGGAGTATGGCTCACTCAGCGGCGACAGAAGCGAGAAGCAAGAATGGCCCCTGCGGGGACCATCAGAGGCAAGAGACTTTGGGGACGAATGGGAAGAAAGATAACACGGTAGTGGCCACGCGTGCCGCTGCCGGATTGGAAGAACCGATCCAGGCGCGACTCGAGAGCGCCTTCCATGATGATGACTTTGAGATGCTGGTGCGTGCGCTCGTGGCGGTATCCCGTCGACGGTCGACGACCGAGGTGGAGTCTCTCAAGGCGAATATCTTCCATCATCTTCGAGAGCGTCAGGAGTATGCCGGCGATCGACGGCGCGTCTGGTTATGGACGCGGATGGCCGCAGCCCGGCCTGAAACAGAGGTGCGCGAGATGGCCTGCGCTCTCCTCGACGGCTTTTGGCGCGACCACCGCAAGGAGGTCGAGCGGCTGACGCTCAACCTTGCTCGCGATGAAGATCGCGAGGTGCGCCAGTACGCTGCCGGCACGATGGCCCGCATCGTCCGCTCCAATTTCCGTCAGCGATTCAAGTACCTTCAGAAGTGGTGCGCCAGCCAGGATCCGCTGGTCCGACGTCAGGTTGTGATCTCGGTCGTCGGGGTCGTGGATCCGAAGCATCCGGAACGCGCCAAACCCCTGCTCGACATGATCGAGCCGCACATGAGCGATCGGGATCCCTACGTGCGTCGCAACTTGGGACCATTTGCCCTCGGCCAGGGGCTTCTGGCTGCGTATCCTGAGCAAACGCTGGAGCGGTTCCAGGACTGGTTGCCGTCGACCGACGAGATCGTTCGGTGGAACATCGCCACTGCATTGGCAGCGGCGGTGGCGTTGCGTCAGTGGAAGAGCGCTCTCGAGGTGCTACGGGTGCTGGCCGCAGACCGGCGGCGCTTTGTGTGGGGCGCCGCCTCAGCCGCGTTGGGCAACCTGGCGACATATCGCTCACGCGAGGTGCCCCCTGTTCTGCGGCGTTGGATGCTGGACCCGACGCTGCGCGTGGCCGTGTCCTCGGCCCTGGGCAAAGAGGCACGTTAGGTTCGGTTTCCACAAACACTGCATTCCGGCCTCACGACATTCCGGCCTCACGAGGTCAGGTCTTGGATCATAGACCTTGCCACGTGGGGCCGATTTGCGCTTGCCGCGTACCACATCCAACCGCGAGAGGCGGCCCTGACTTGAGATTCGGGAGGGAAACTCGGTACTTGGTATCCATAGGCTGAGCATCACAGGGTTCACGCGCCCCTTGTCCCCGGCCCGCTGCCTCGACTGTCGATCACGACACTGCCGGGGAACTCGCGATC
>CAZZIF010000625.1:0-1966 GCA_964654025.1 uncultured bacterium | reverse complement strand
GTTGCATTTCAAGGAATGAAATCCAAAATGAACTTTGAAAAATCAAGAGAATGTATAAATGGAGCGTATCGGCGCGGCCACGCTGGGCCGGATTCCGATCGATCCGCGTGTGGCGGACGGTGGCGATTCCGGCCAGCCGATCGTGATCGCGGCGCCCGATTCGGCCGCAGCCCAGGCCTTCGCCCAACTGGCGGCCACCATCAAGGGCACGATGGAGTCGAAGGAGCCGATGGAGACGAAGGGTTGATGTGGCCGGATGCGCTTTCGCCGGACTCGCTTCGACCGGCCGCTGCGGGCGCTACCGGGGATCCGGATTCGGGAACGCGTGACCCGCTCGTCTCCGGCGCCGAGGAGGAGGAGGCCGGTCCCCTCGCGGTGACCTTGGATCCGATCGAGGTCGATCCGACCCGGCAGGAGCCGCCGCTGGCCTGGACCGATCTCTTCGGCAACGACCACCGGGTCGAGGTGGAACTCGGCTGCGGCAAGGGGATGTTTCTGGCCGGAGCCGCCGCCCTCAACCCAGAGCACAATTTCCTGGGTAACGAGCGAGCCCGTAAGTATTACCGGCGGGCCGTCCAGCGGCTCTCCCGGGCGGGATTGCCCAATGTGCGGATGATGGGTGGCGATGGCGCGGACTTGCTGGCGCGCTGGATCGCACCGGGAAGCGTGGCGGTACTGCACATCTACTTCCCCGACCCCTGGCCCAAGAAGCGTCATCACAAGCGCCGCATCTTCCGCCCGGAGGTTCTGGAGCTTGCACACCGGGCGCTGGGCCCGGGCGGGGAGTTCCGCCTGGCAACCGATCATGCGCCCTACCGCGAGGTCATCGAGGCACTCTTCGACGCGCACCTCCACCTCTTCGCGCCGTTGCCGTGGGATCCGACCGGCCCGGCTCAGCTGCCCAGCAACTACTCGCTCAAGTGGCAGCGAGCCGGTCGCCCGCTCTGGTGGGCCCGTTTCTCGGCGGTTCCCCGGACGTCACCGGGATGCTAGGCTCCTGGTCCGGCGATGCTTTCGGTCATCGCCCGGGCGCTAGGCCCTCGCCCGGTGGTCTTTCCGGACGCCGGGCTACAGGTCTCGCTCCGCGAGGCCGATGCATGCACTGAAATGCGTATCGTGTCGTGCATGCGTGTGGATGGCAGGGATGACCCGCGGCGCGTTTGGGCCCGCGTGGCTGATCAGGGAAAGGAGACCAGGCGAACATGAAGTGGCAGCTCGACCCCGAGGAGCAGCGGCGGCTGGCCGAGGAGCGTCCGCTCCGCGGTGAGGATGAGGACGAGGACGAAGAGGAGGAGGATGAAGAAGGCCGCGGAGAAGAGGACGAGAAGCTACAGGAGAAGTTGCTCAAGACGCGAACCATCCTGATCAGTGAACCCGTGAGCGACGACCTCGCCCGCAAGGTCTATCAGCAACTCCTGATTCTCGAGGCGGAGTCGCACGAGAAGCCCATCACGGTCATCATCAACTCCCCCGGCGGCGAGGCCGATTCCGGCTTCGGCATCTATGACATGTTGCGCTTCATCGAAGTACCCATTCGGACCCTGGTGGCCGGTTTGTGCGCCAGCGCAGCGGTCATGATCTTCTTGGGCGGCGACAAGGGCCAGCGCTTCAGCCTCCCGAACTCCCGATTCCTGCTTCACCAGCCCTCCTCGCAAAGCGTGGGCCAGGCCTCCGACTTGCAGATCGCTTCGGAGGAGATCCTTCGGCTGCGTAAGCGCTACAACAGCATCGTCGCCGATGTGACCGGCAAGACGGTCGAGAAGGTCGACGAGGATGCCGATCGCGACTTCTGGATGACCTCCGATCAGGCGGTCGACTACAAGCTCGTCGACAGCATCATCGCCAAGCGCAGCGAGATGGGCGACGACTAGACTCGTAGCTAGACTCATCCGCTAGCTCCGAGCTAGTTCAGAGCTAGTTCAGAGCTAGTTCAGAGCTAGTTCAGAGCTAGTTCAGAGCTAGTTCA
>CAZZIF010000624.1:0-1973 GCA_964654025.1 uncultured bacterium | reverse complement strand
CCGGGTCCGGTCACCACATGGGCCGAGGTCGCCCGGTCGAACCGCGACCGGTTCGTCGCCTTCTTCCAGACCCTGCTGGCCCACGGCGTCTGGATCGCGCCGTCGCCGTTCGAGGTGATGTTCGTATCGGCCGCGCACACCGAGGAAGACCTGGACCGAACCATCGAGGCGGCGCGGGCCGCGTTCGCCGCGGCCGCCGAGGTGGCCTGAGAGAGAACGAGAAACCGGGAGCCAACGATGAACGATCTGTTCGTACGCGCCTGCTTTGGGCAGGAAGTCGAGCGCACGCCGGTGTGGATCATGCGCCAGGCGGGACGCTACCTGCCCGAATACCGGGCCGTTCGTGAGAAGTACGATTTCTGGACCGTGTGCCGGACTCCCGAGCTCGCCACGCAGGTGACGCTACAGCCGATCGACCGGTTGGGCGTCGACGCCGCCATCTTGTTCTCGGACATCCTCGTGCCGCTCCCTCCCATGGGGTGCCCGGTGGAGTTTCGCCCCGCGCCGGCCATCGCGAGCCCGATTCGCAGCCGGGCCCAGGTCGAGGCCCTGGGGCGGCCGGACCCGGCCGAGGACCTGGGTTACGTTCTCGCCGCGATCGCCATGCTGCGCCGTGAACTGGCGGGCCGGGTTCCGCTGATCGGCTTCGGCGGCGCGCCGGCCACACTGGCGGCCTACATGATCGAGGGTGGCGGCGGCAAGTTCTACCAGTTCCGCGGATTCCTCCACGAGAACCCAGAGGTGGCCGAGCGCCTCTTCCAGCATCTGGCCCAGGTGCAGATCGCGTTCTTGAGCGCTCAGATCGCCGCCGGCGCGCAGGCGGTGCAGATCTTCGACAGCTGGGGCGGCCTGCTCTCTCGCGAGCAATATGCGCGCTTCGAGCTGCCGGCGATGCAGCGGCTGGTCGAGGGACTGCGGCGTGAAGGGCAGGGGCACGAGGATGTGCCGATCATCTACTACATCCGCGATGCCGCGCACCTGCTGGACCTCTTGGCCGCCACCGGCGCCGATGTGCTCTCGCTCGATGAGAAGATGCCGCTGGATCTGGCGGCCGAGCGGATCGGCCCCGGTCCGGCGCTGCAGGGCAATCTGGACAACACGTTGCTGGCCGCTTCCCGCGAAGCGATCGAACGCGGTGTGCGCCGGGTGCTGGCCGAAGCGCCGGCCGGCCGCGGTCACGTGTTCAACCTGGGCCACGGAATCCTCCCCCACATTCCGCCCGAGAATGCTGAGTTCATGGTGGCCGCCGTGCACCGGCTCAGCCAGCGGGTGGCCGATCGGGCACGATGACGCGGGCACCTGCCGGACGCGGCCTTCGCGGCGAGGCGCCCGCTGCCGCGATACCGCCACGGCTGACACGGGCCGATAGAAACCGGGAGAAACCGGGGCGGCCGGGTACGGTCGCCCCTCGAGGATGGCAAGCATGGACTCTCAAAGCACTGTCGGAACCCCGACCACCGACTACCTCGCGCAGGTCACCCCGCAGCTGCTGGCCAAGCATGACCGGCCGGGACCCCGGTACACCTCCTATCCCACCGCGGTCGAGTTCCGTGAAAGCTTCACGGCCAAGGATTACGCGAAGCGCTTGGCCACGGCCGATCAGCGTACCGGCGAACCCCTCTCCCTCTATGTGCACATCCCTTTCTGCCACGAGCGCTGCACATTCTGTGGCTGCAACGTCGTGATCTCTCGCAAGCCGCAGATCTGTGAGAAGTACCTGGAACACCTGCACCGCGAGATCGATCTGCTGGCCGGCGCGCTGCCGAACCGCCGGGACCTGCTCCAGTACCACTGGGGCGGCGGCACGCCAACCTATCTCACGCCCGAGCAGATGCTGCGCTTGCATGCGAAGATCACCGGCCACTTCCGACTGCCGGCCGGTGCCGAGGCCGCGATCGAGGTGGACCCACGGGTCACCACGAAACAGCACTTGACGACACTGCGCTCACTGGGCTTCAACCGGATCTCGATCG
>CAZZIF010000623.1:0-1975 GCA_964654025.1 uncultured bacterium | reverse complement strand
TGGGCCTCCTCCACCGTCTCGAAGGTGTTGTCCGCCGGCCCGCCGTGGCAATGCTGGCAAGACAGAGCATGGTGGAGATCGCCGCTGTACTGGGGTCCGTGAACGCTGTTCAAGAACAGATCGCCGCTACTACCGGTGATGATGACCGATTGCCAAGCTTCCAGCTCGGGCACGGTGCCGCCTCACCCGTCGTCCTTGGTGCCGGTCGTCAAGACAAGCTCCTCGGTGCCGAGGACCTCCTTGAGCGCGTCTTCACTCGAGTGACAGCCCAGGCAGGTCTTGTCGGTACCGCCGCCGGGACCGGCAACGTCATTGCCGGTGTCATTCTCGCACCCCCAGAACAGGATCGCCAGAATCGGCGTCAGCAAGATGGTCAGGATGGCACGCTGCGTCATGAAAGCCTCCCGAAGGGGCAGGCCGCCGTGTGCACGGCCGCCTGCGGGGTCAGGGCCAAACCGGGATTGGAGATTGGCATCTCCAAATTCAATCCTATCATCTGCATCGAAAGGAGGTCACTCCTTTGTGGGAACACCTTCCCTGCGAGCCGCGCCGGCTAGAAGCGCCCGCTGATCGAGACGGCGTAGAGATCCTGGATGTAATCATCCCAGCGGTTCTCGTCGAACTCGTTGCGCCGGTAGGTCACCGCCGCCGCCAAGCGCTCGGTGGCCTGCCAGCGCAGCCGCAGAAGCATGCGCTCATGATCGGCTTCGACCGCCGCGAGTTGGGCCGTCTCGTGACCCGTGTTCTCATGCCAGATGCTCTCGTACATCCCTTCGAACCGCAGGCCGTGCATCAAGTGCAGCGCGGCGCCGGGTGCGAACCGCAAGGTCGCGCCATCGTAGTTGAACGCGGCCATGCCGGCGGCCGGATCCTCAACGCCGACCAGCTCGTAGGTCTCCAAGCCGTAGGAGACCATACCATAGACCGTCA
The DNA here is from genome assembly GCA_964654025.1 of uncultured bacterium. Lineage (GTDB taxonomy): Bacteria > Eisenbacteria > RBG-16-71-46 > CAIMUX01 > WJJG01 > CAYQJL01. Next base: position 1,045 of record CAZZIF010000623.1, on the reverse strand, counting down.
GGAAACGTGAGGTCAGCCAGTTCAGATTGGCGAACAGACGGTTGGCCTGCCAGGTGGTCTCGACGCCGCCGGCGTCGATCCGTTCCAGGGTCTGATCGCGGCCCTGGTACCCGATCTCGACCGGCAGGTCGCGCCGGGGCGCAAGCTGCAGAGCGGCGTCCCAGGCCATACGCGTTCGCTCATGATCGCCGAGAACGCCATACCACGCATCCCCGGACCCGGTCCACGTTTGGTCCTGCTCGACATCGACGCTGGTGTAGCGCAGGCCCAGCTTCAGCCGCGTATGGCGGCCCAGGCGGGTACGCGAGCGCAGCGTGAGGTCGTTGCGAATCATGTCCTGATCGAGAGTCTGGGTCTCGTCGGGTGTCCAGTCGGGACGGTCACCCTGGGCGGTGGCGTCCTCCTGCACGGTCTTGCTGAACCGATACTGCAGCCGCACGCGGGTGTTGGGCAGGGCGGTGTTGGCAACCGCCAGGCGCGCATCGGTGCGATCGCGTGTGCGGTCGGCCGCATAGAGGATGCTTTCGTTCTCGTCCAGGCGGATGTCCGACTCCTGGGCCGAGACGCGCACCGAGGCGTTGACCGCCGTGGCCTTGCCCAGGCGGGTCGTCAGCGCGAGCTGGCCGACCTGGGTGTCGGTGTCGCCATCGTGCACGGCCGTGCGGCCGGCCCCCCAGCCTTCGTCGCCCTCGGATTCGAGGCGGGTCATGCCGCCGTGCACGAGCAGCCGGAAGGCCTGGGTCACGTCGTACGCCATGGCAAGGCGGGCCTGATAGAGCTTGCGCTCGGCGTCATGCGCGTGGCGTTCGAGATACTCGCGGACCTCATCGCTCGTCTGATAGCTCAGGCGCAGCTCGGTCGAGAGTGGGCCCCGGTCATCGGTGCCGCCGACCCAGATCTCGGTCACCTGCGAGTCGATGGTCTGTTCCTGGGGCGCCGCGTTCCCGCTGGCGCCACGCAAGAGGCTGGCCTTCGAACCGTCGCGGCGCAGGTCCGAGACACCGCCTTGGATCTGCGTGCCGCCGGAGACCTGGTAGCGGCTGGT
>CAZZIF010000622.1:0-1979 GCA_964654025.1 uncultured bacterium | reverse complement strand
AGTTCGATCTTGTCAGACTCCTGCGGGGTGAGGAGCCGCTCGAGGTCATCGACCTGCTTGGCCACCTGGTAGGTGTCGGCCGAGACCTGCAACAGCGGCACCTGCTTCTCCTCGGCCCGCGAGATGATGTGGGCCGGCGGGAACATGTTGTTCGTGACCACCACGGCCGCCGTCGCGCCCTCGAGGGCCGTCAGGATCATGTCGCTGCGATCGCCGCTCGTGATAACCAGCTTCTCGCCCTTGGCGAAGAGCGGGTTGCGCATGGCCGCGTCGGTCGACATCGCCCCCACGAAGATGTTGCGCACGACCCGATCGAGACCCGGCTCGCCGGCGATCACCTTCGCGAACAGGCTGTCGGCCAGGAAGCGTACCGACAGACGCGTCATCTCGGGCAGGTAGGGCACCACACCCAGCACCGGGACGCCCATCTCCTCGATCATCGGGACGTAGGTGGCGCGGAAATCCTCGATGTCATGGATCTTGTTCACGATGACGCCCGCGAAGTCCACGCCCTCGAGATTCAGGTGGTGGCGGATCAGGTGGACTTCATCGAGCGCCTGGCACTCATCGACCCCAACGACAAAGATCAGCTTGCCGCCCGTATGCCGCGCCACCGAGACCGCGTCGAGATGCACCGAGCCGCCGTAGCTGATGCAACGACCGGCCTCGATGAAGACGACTTCCTTGTCGCGCTCGACGTGCGTGAGCACCTCGTTGAGCTTCTCCTTCGTGCCGGCTTCATCGTACATGAAGCGCAGCTTGGAATGATCGAAGCCGATCGACAGGTCCTCGGGATTGTCTTCGAGTTTGAAAATGTTCTCGAAGAGAGCGGCATCGTAGTCCCACAGCCGCTTCTTCCGATAGAGGAGCCGGTCACCGAAGGGCTTCAAGTACCCGGCCTTCTGGTCCAACCCCAATCCCATCCCAACGATGGCGCTGGTCTTGCCAGTGCTGGCACTGATGGAAGCAACGATCAGCCTATGCATCTTTCCGACCTCCCTCGACCCCGGCGAGCAGCACCCGCACGTCGACAGCCTTCGATCCGCTCCCCTGTTCATAGGCGATGAGTGGATTGACTTCTATGTCGGAAATGCTCTCGCACCGGCGAATGACCGTCGCCAGGCGAATGATCGCATCCACGACGCTTTCGATATCTTTCGGATCCTCGCCGCGCACACCCAAGAGCAGCGGATAAGCGCGGATCTCTTTGAGCATCTCCGTCGCTTCGGCGCGGTTGATGGGCACCGCGCGGAAGGTGACATCTTTCATGACTTCCACGTAGATCCCGCCGAGGCCGAACATCACGATCGGCCCGAATGCCGGATCGCGCCGCGCTCCGATGATCAGTTCGGTACCCGCCTGCACCATTTCGACGACCTCGATACCGTCGATGCGGGCATTGGGTACGGCCTCGCGACAGTTACGCATGATGGCCTGGTAGGCGTCAATCACCTCCTCGCGGTTCTCGAGGTCGAGCGCCACACCGCCGGCATCGCTCTTGTGCAGGATGTCGCGCGAGACGACCTTCAGGACCACGGGATACCCGGCTTCCTCGGCGTACTTGATGGCCTGGTCGAGGTTGCGGGCGACGCGGCTGAACGGAGGCGTGATGCCCGCCGCATTCAAGAGCGCCTGGCCTTCGTGCGCCAGCAGGAAGGACCGGCCGTCCCGGTGCGCTCCTTGGGCGATGGCCTCGATCTGGGCCACATCGACCTCGGCCTCGTCGACGCGCTCGGTGCGCCGCTTCAGGTAGTCCTGGTAGCGGAACATGCCGCCCAGAACCGAGACCGTATCATAGACGTCCTCAAAGACCGGGATCCGCTCGTCAGCGAGCTCCTTGAGGCTCTCCTGCGAGGTTCCCCCGCCAAAGACACTGAAGACGACCGGCTTGTCGATCTTCTGGTACTTGCGGTGGGCGTCGCGAATCATGGTGGTCAAGCTCTTGACGTCGAAGACGGCCGTCTCGCAGTAGAGCGCGA
>CAZZIF010000621.1:0-1980 GCA_964654025.1 uncultured bacterium | reverse complement strand
CGCGTCCTGGGAGCCCTACTTAGAGACGATCGAAATCCTCTTCAGACAAGGACTCTTGACCACCAGCCGTTGATCGGGATCCCTGTACGCAATCGTTGTGCCGACCCGGTTAGCCCGCCTGGGGCCGGCTGGTCGCGGCGGCTGGCCGGAGCGGGATAATCGGGCACGATGACCGGGCACGATGACCGGGCAGGATGACCGGGCAGGACCACGGGATCTACAAGGCAGACACTGATGGGGGGCGAGCATCTCCCCGCCTCAGGTGAACCCTGTCGATTCGTCTGCGGCGCCACTGCTACCGCCTGATCCCCGGCTACTCCAAGGTGCATCGACACTCCCTGCGGACATCTGCCTTCATCCCTGGGCGAGTCCCGGTGTCTCCTCGACCGCCGGGCCCGGGTCTTCTCGGGGATGCGTTCCCTTCGAAGGCCTCGGCCCGACCCGAACTCCTTGGCCAATCGAACGCTCGTAGAAGAGCAAACCGTTGTTGAGCAGTCCTCGGAAGACGAAGGCCGAGGGCGGAGCAATGCCTGGAGCAGGACCCGGGACCATGCTATTCTGGCCCATGCGACTGAAGAAGAGCGACCCGGGCCGGATTCCAGGGTCTGGGCGCCCGAGTGACCGGGTGGATTGAGCGAAGCAACCGGAGAGTGCGCTGGGCCACGGCCCGCGGACGTGATTTCCCTGCCCGCTTGCCAGTAGAGGGCAGACATAATGACCTACGCACTTCGCGCTCCTAGTCTTGGAAGTGGAATCTGCTTCGCACAACTCAGCGTTCCCCGCCATGGGGCATTCCCCGCCACGGGTCCGCCACGCGCAGGTTTGTGCTGGTGGAACAGGGAGGCATGATCATGAGACCTATTGGGGTCTTCCTGTTGATGATTACGATTCCATCGATGGCGCTTGCGAGTGGCGATTACGCTCCACCTGACGGGTTCGCAGTGGGGATCGTGCGCACCGTTGACTTTCCTATCGAAGGGGAGAAGAACCCGACTACCTGCTACCAAGTCGAGATCACGCACTCCGATTTAGCGATGGGAACGCTTGGGTGGTTCGTCACTCCGGGCGGCCCAGGCCTTTCGGTCAACGCAACCTTCGCACGTGGCCATACTGTCGCAACCGTCGGCCTGTACATTGGAGAGACAGTGGTAATCGAGTTCTTCAGAACTGACGGTCGCTTCGTCATCATGGCGGCCTACCCTGTACTACTCAGAAGTCTGGATGTTCGTAACCAGCTCGTACGTGAAGGCGCTGACGTGATCATGGAGGAGTTTCTTCTCTCTGGTTACACCGGACAGTGGCAAGCTGACTTGATCGTCTACAAGCCCCACAGTACTCAGTTCCTCCTCGATGCGAAGCTTGGGATGGTGAATCCGGACAAGAACTGGGTGGAACTGTTCTCCGGGCAACTCTTTGGTTCGAACCCAAAACAGACCTTCGGAGAGTACATGCTTGACTACCATGAAAGGACGATGCAGAGATGAGAGCCTGCATTCCACAGTTCGTCCCGCCGGTGTTGCGGAGTTTCCGGATCGCCTAGCACTTAGTGCACGTGTCGGTCCTGCCCTTGGCAGGGAACGTGCCGTTCCACAAGGAAGCCCTTCAGCAGCTGTTTCTCCTCCCGATTGATAGCAGCGAGCCGTTGCATCGCGTTCTCGAATTCGCTGATACGAACTTCCTGACCATCGGCGACCATGATGTCCCGGCTCAAGTCGAACCCCGCTTTCGGACACTCAAACAGGGCTCCCACCCGGGACTGCTACATCATCGCGAAGAGCGCCGAACAACGCCGAACAACGCCGAACAACGCGCGACCGCTTGCGTCGCCTACGGAGAGCGGTCAGGGACAGTCAGGCAGGCGCTGGTCTGGTGGCTGACCGAGAGACGCTGACGCTGCCTGATCCAGGACCTCGCGAACCGCGCGTGACAAGTCGGCCCGCGTGACCGGCTTGAGCAGGACCCGTTGGGCGCCGATTGACC
>CAZZIF010000620.1:0-1981 GCA_964654025.1 uncultured bacterium | reverse complement strand
TACTGGAGGAGCAGGAGCTGTTCGGTGCGGCGCCGACCGCCAAGATCAAGCTGGTAGAAGTAGATCCCGGTGGGCTCGCGCTGCTCTTGGTCGTTGCGCCCGTCCCAGTGGATCTCGTAGTGGCCCGCCGGCAGAACGTGTTTCAGAAGGTGGCGGACCGGCTGGTGCCGGATGTTGAAAATGACCAGATCGACGGCCGTCTTCTCGTCGAGATCGAAGACGACCCGGCCCTGCATACTGCCGGGCAGGGGATGATGCTCGGCGCCCGCTTGCACAAAGGGGTCGATTGAGGAACCGCCGATCAATGCCCCGTCGGGGCCGTTGGGGCCGAAGAGATCGGTGGGCATCGTGCCCGGCAGCCGGGGGCCGTTTGGGTTGCGCAGAAGCTGAATGACGCCGGTGCGCGCGGGACCGCCCGCCTCGCTGGACCAGGGACAGAGATAGAGATCGCAGAACGCGTTGAGGTCCCAGGCGTAGAGGCTGTTCAGCCGTTCGGTGGCCGCGACCAGCTCGAGGTCGCCGTCTCCATCCAGGTCACCGCAGCTTGGCGAAGCCGCCAGGACCTCATCCTGCGGCAGCATGATGGGAAAGCCGTTGAGCTGATTGCCCTCGGCGTCCAGACCCCAGATCCAGGCATCACTATCGGAGCCGGTCGAGAGCGCCGCGATCACGATATCGTTGCGACCGTCGCCGTCGATGTCGGAGATGACCGGCGAGGCATTGACCGTCTCGCGCTTGATCCGCAAAGGCCAGCCCGGCAGAGGGGCGGCCGTGCTGCCGTCGAGGGCGATCAGCCGGGCGTTGCCGCCGATCGTGGCGACCACGATCTCGGGCACGCCGTCCCCGGTGAGGTCACCCAGCGCTGCCTGTGCGTTGGCGATCTCACCCAGATCGAACGGCCAACCTTCCTCGAGGCGGCCGTCGGCGCTGAAGACCGAGACGCCCGCCGGCCCGAGTTCTCCATGTTCGGAGGTCACCACGATCTCGATCGCTTCATCCCCGTCCACATCGGCCACCGAGACCCCCGAGAACCCGGCGCGGGCGCGGTGGGGTACCTGGGCCGGCCAGCCGGCCACCGGGGTGCCATCGGCGTGCCAGGCGTGGATCTGGTAGGCGTTGTTCGCGACGATGACCTCACGCCGGCCGTCGCCGTCGAGATCGGCGAGGGCGGGGGAGGCGAAGACGCCGGCGGGATTGGGAGGACGGTTGCCGGCAAGCATCGTCTGCGGCCATCCGGGCAGGACCTGGCCATCGCCCCGGATGGCCCACACGCTGCCCAGCGAGGTGGCCACGCACACGTCGGCGATCCCGTCGCCGCTCAAGTCCGCCAGCGAGGCGCCGCCGAAGAAGGAGACCTCCGGCTCATCTGCCTCGGGTACGACCGGCCGGACCGGCCAGCCGGGCAGCAGGCTACCGTCGGCCTGCCAGGCGTAGACCCGGCCCGAGACGCCGGGCAGAACGATCTCGGCGCTGCCCTCACCGTTGATGTCGGCCGCCGACGGCGGGGCATAGAAGCCGTCATTGATGCGCAGCGGCCATCCGGGGCGCAGATTGCCGTGGTAGTCCAAGACATAGACCACGCCTTCGGTCGTGGCCACGATCACCTCGCTTTTCCCGTCGAAGTCCAGGTCACAGACGCACGGGCTGCCCGCGATCGAGCCGGCGGAGAGAAAGGGGTAACCGGGTTGGAGGGGAATTGGTGACACCGGCGCGGGTGGCAGGGGCGGGCCCTCGAGGGACTCGGGTTCGAGCCCCACGCCACCGGGGAAGGCGTCGGACTCGGGCGCCAGGCCCAGCGGCGGTTGGAAACGCCCGATCAAGAAGCCGCGGAGCTGATCGATCACGAGGAGCTGGTCGTCCTTGTCCAGAAGGAAAGCCGGCGCGCGGGCCTGTTCGGGCCGGATGCCCTCGCCCGGTTCGACCAGGATCGTGGTGGGCACCTCCGAGCGGGGCAAAGAGGCGGCCGGACCGGCCAGCGTGC
>CAZZIF010000619.1:0-1991 GCA_964654025.1 uncultured bacterium | reverse complement strand
TCTCTGTGTCACGCCTCTCTTTCCTCCTGCCAGAGCCGCAGCACCTCCGCCACCTGGCCGTGCGCCCGCCCACGCGCCTCCTCGCACCCCTCCAGCGCCTCCTGGGCGTACCCCACCAACTGCCCATACTCGGGCACCCGCCGGCCCAGATCCCGCAGCCGGATGGCCAGGAGCTGGAGATCGTACCGCATCCCCACCCCCAGCAGGCCGGCCGCCCCCTCGAGGGCCTCAAGCATCGCGCTTTCGCGCTTCGAGAGCCTGCCCAAGATCCTCCTTATCCGCCCTCAACGCCCCCGCCTCGTGCACCACCTCGAACACCCGAGGGAGCACCGTCCCCGCGGCCGCAGCGCCGACGTCGGCCACCAGGAATCCCGCTGCCCGCCAGGGGCTGATCGTGCGGGCCGGCAGCAGCGCCGCCCAGAGCAGGAAGATCCCCAGGATCGCCCCGACCCCCATCGTGTACCGCCACAAGAGCCGCGGCATTCCATCCTCCGCCGTGATCGCCGGCGCAACGATGGCCCACCGGGTCCAGTGGAGGGCCCACAAAAGAACAAATGCCAGGCCGATCAGAATGCACTCCAGATTGAAAACCCCCACAGACACCCCCAACGTGTTAGAATGGACCTAGACTTGAACCTTAACAATCGAACCGATGCGGCCGGGCGGGGAGTCGAACCCCTTGGGAGCCTTCAGCAGTGACCGCAGCTCCAGGTGCTGCACCCCGCGCGCTTCTTCGCCGAGACGGTCCCAAGGCCTCAGCCGGTGGTCGCCAGCCACCTGCGCGCTGTCACACTTCACCGCGGCTTCCCGCCGCCTACCCGGCCACGCAACTCGCATACGCCACCACATCCAGATCCGCGAACCCGCACAACGCCTCCAGCTCCTCGCGCGTCAGCGAGACCTCCTGGCGCTCCATCACGCGCCACATCGTCTTCCCCGGGATCCCCAGCTCGTGCGCCACGCCCAGGAACGTCCGGTTGCTCTCGGCGATGGCGTCGCGGACCTCGTCGCAAAGATCCATCAGCGGATCCCGCCTGGGCCGCCAATCCAGCACCCGCTTCCAGGCCCCAGACTCATAAAACTGGCGTGAATCGATCCCCTGGGCCTCCATCCAACACCAGAGGCACAGCCCCGGCTCCAGCTCGAGCAGCTCTCCGTTCACCAGCCCCGCCATCCGCTCCCGAATCGCCGGCGTCACCAGCGGGATCTCGGGATCGCCGAAGGCCGTGCACCGCCGGCAGCGCGTACCGGGAGCCGTCGCGTCGCTGGGGCACCCGAGGGCGAGAAGCTCACGGCGAGCCTGGGCGCTGGGCGTAGTCCCGTCCACCTCCCAGGCGGATATCGCGGTCTGGCCGACGGAGAGCAGCCTGGCCAGCGCGCCCTGGCTCAGGTCCTCGCGCATCCGCCAGGCCTTCACCGTCTCCCCGGAGATCTCCGGCGGCTCAGGTTCCGGCTCAGGCTCCGGCTCGGGATGGGGGATTTCGGGGAGGGAACAACCAAGCTCTTGGAGGGCACTCCGTTGAGCCGGCCGCGGCGCGTGAAGTGCACGCTCCCACTGACTCACCGTCGTCTGGTGGATGCTGACCAGTTCCGCCAGATCGCGCTGTGACAAACCTTGCTCCTCTCGAAACGCGCGTACCGCTTCCGCCAGCTCGTCCATACGATGTCCTTTGCTCTAAGAGGATTGCTCCCCCGGGTCGTCAACCGGGGGAGCCCGGCTTCCTGAGCGCGGTGCAAGCCCGTAGGATCCCGCCCCCAGGGCGCCCAGGACCCCCTACGTCTCCGTCGGAGGCCCCTGGGCGGATCCCTGGCCGACGCCCCGCGCGCCACCAGAGATTCGCCCAGGGACCGCCCACGCAAAGTGCCTTGCGCTGCCCCTGCCGATAGAGCTTCGCCTAATCGGCCATATCCGCACCATCAGCCTCCTAGAATACCAGTCTTCCGGACGCCGCGAGCGCCAAAATCAGCGCCACAATGAAGATTGCGCTCCA
>CAZZIF010000618.1:0-1998 GCA_964654025.1 uncultured bacterium | reverse complement strand
AGCCGGTCGATCTTCCGAAGCGTGGGTGCATTGAACACATCGCCGACCGGGGCGGCGTCGACCACCACGATCGAGACTTGATCATTGCCGAAGGTCTCGATGGTCTGCTCGAAGAACGCCTGCTCGGGATCTCCGCGCGGGACGCTGCCGTCGCTGGAGGAGTCGAACTGGATTCGGGGAATGTAGGATCCGAGCCAGGCCGTCGCGCCCAGGGCCGCCAGGAGGATCCACCATCGTCCCCGCACGATCCACTCGGCCACACTCGCCATGGTTTGCTCCATTCACAAGCCGTTACCGCGGCCGGCTTGCGTCTTACCGACCCTTCTCCAGGTTCGCCTTCGTGAAATAGCGTCCCGGGATCTCTTCGTCGTACTCGACCTTGGTAATCGTCATGATCGTCTTGTGGTCGGTCTGGACGTTGTGCATTTCCACCTTCATGGGCGTCCAGTGACCGTCGATCTGCGTCAAATCAAGCACTCGAGATCGCTTGAGAAGCTCCCCTTTCTGATCGTAGAAATCGACGCGGATCGGCACCCAGTTGTCCTTGCGCACGAACTTGACGACATCTCCATACAGCGAGGTCTCGGGGGTCTTCGACCGGCCGCGGACGATGTAGCAAGGATGACCGTCGCACTCCCCCTCCTGCACCGGATCGAAAGCCTCCCCGTCGATATCGTGCGGGCTCAAGTCGTAGTAGGTGAAGTCGGTGCCCATGAAAGGCTTGTTCTTGTCCCCTTCGGCAATCATGCGGGTCTTGCGCGAACGGGGCATGTAGAGCCACCGCTGGGCATCGCCTCCTTCGGCGATGACCAAGAAACCTACGCCGGCTACCGACTTGGGTTGGGTGAAACGGGTGAGCGACTTGTCCTCATCACCCTGAACGGCCCAGATCTTGATGCTTCGCTCTTGCTCGGTAGCCTGCTTGTCGACGAGCAAGAGGTGGACCTCGGAGATCTGCGTCTCACTCTGGTTCGATTTCTTGGCCCGTTCCATGACCTCGCGGCCGCTGATGCCGCTGGCCGGAGCGGCGAGCAACAGGAGCAGCATCGTCAATCCGGCCAGGCTCATCGCGGGCAGCCCCCGGGTGGAGATCGATCTAGCCATGTGAATCTCCTTCCTTGTCCTTCGAATGGTCCATCCGGCCTGTTGGTCTGAATGGCCGTACGTTCGGCTGTCGGAGCTTCGGTGCCGGACCTTTTGTGCCGGCACTCCCCATCGACGTGCGCGTCGGTGCCCGATCCAAGCTGCCTGGGGGAAGTCCCCATATCATGCGCCGCGCTCCCCATTCAGTCAAACGGCGGGCGAGCATCCCCGCAGCAGCTCCTCCCCCCGGGGGAACTTGGCCAGAGCCGATCGGTTATCAGAACCTCCGCCGCGGGAGGCGCCACCGCCGCCCACGCACGGAGTTGTAGGACAGACGACTTACGGAGACCTTACGCGGCCCCCAAAACGCGGCCGCTGCCATAGTGGAGGTGTTGAAATGGCTTACACTTGGGAACATCGGAAGCGCCCGTACTCGGACGACGAAGCCAAGACCCGGCTCAAGGATGTGATCTCGCCGGAGACCGCCGACTGGCATTACAACAAGCATCACGCCGGCTACGTCGCGGCCCTCAATACGATCGAGAAGGAACTCGAGACAGCCGACCGCGGCAAGGCCAATGGCAATTACAGTGAGTTGGGTGAGCTGAAACGCCGTCAGACCTGGAACCACTCGGGCGCCCTCCTGCACGACGTCTACTGGGACAACCTCGGCGGAGACGGCGATCCTTCGAAGGGGCCGGACATCGTCGCTGCCATCGAGAAGGAGTTCGGCTCGCTGGAGACGTGGAAGGAAGACTTCAAGGCGACGGCTTTCGCCACCAAGCTCAGCGGCTGGGGGCTGCTGGTGCTCGATCCGCTCTACAGCGGACGGCTGCTGAACGTGTTGGTCGACGAACACCAGTACGGCGCCATCTGGGGCGGGATTCCCCTGATCGCCTGCGACGTCTTCGAGCA
>CAZZIF010000617.1:0-2002 GCA_964654025.1 uncultured bacterium | reverse complement strand
GACCCGGCATCCGGCGCCTTCACCGAGGCGCGAGCGTTACCGTCGGGCGGCGACACCAGCTACGCTGGGCTCGTGCATCACGACGGGCTGCTGTGGGTCAGCTATTACTCGAGCCACGAAGGCAGCGGAACCAATCTCGCTCCCTCATCGATATACCTCGCAAGAATGACAATGCAATGAAGAGATTGTCGTTTTTGAATCTGAAAAAGTATCGGGACACAGCTCTTGAACGCTCTAATCGAAGAGATAAAGAAGCTTAGATTTCGTGCGGTTATTGGGAGCTCCTGCTGAACTAAGGAGCCGCGCTGAATCAAACCTTGTCGACTTGACAATGTGACGGAGGCATTGTAGCGTACTGTTGAGGTGGTTTGGTTTGGCGTCACGATGGGATGCGCCGTTTTGGGTTGGCGATCGACAGTTCAGCCAAGATGATCTTGATCTGATCGTATGGACCGCGCAGGAGTTCCCGGCGTTGAGTCGAATGGAACTGGCGAGCACGGTCTGTGAGAATCTGCCCTGGAACGCGCCGAACGGACGGTTGCGGGTTCACAGTTGTGTTGCGTTGCTGGAACGACTGGCCGAAGCGGGTATCATCGAGATCCCACCCAAGCGTGAGCTATCAACCTATCGCAAAGCGCGGATGGGTGCCGATCCGCTGTCGGAGAGAACGATTGTGGCAAGCCTCGAGGAGGTGCGTCCGGTGACGGTGCAACCGGTGCCGAGCGAAGAGCAGTCGGTGTGGGACGCCACGATGGCACATCATCATCCTTTGGGTTTTCAGCGCGCCTTCGGCGCCCATCAACGATACTGGATTCACGGAACGGTGGACGGCGAACGGGTGGTTCTCGGCGCGTTCTTGTTCGCCGCCGCGGCGAAAAGCGTGACGGTGCGCGAGGCGTGGCTGGGCTGGAGCCCTGCACAGCAGCAACGCTTCCGGCAGCGGGTTGTCTCCAACAGCCGGATGCTCATTTTGAGCGGGGTGCGGGTGGCGCATTTGGCCAGTTACGCCCTTGGCGCTGTGCTGCGACGGCTGCGCGAAGATTGGCAAGCGCGGTACGGGTATGCGCCGGTGATCGTGGAGACATTCGTGACCCCGCCCTGGCGCGGCACCTGCTACCGGGCGGCGAACTGGGTGCATGTGGGCCGAACGACGGGACGGGGGCGGCAGGACCGCAGATACGAGAAAGGGGGAACCGTACGGGAGGTGTTCCTCTACCCCCTGGTGGCGAACTGGCGCGCGGCCCTGGTGGAGGAAGAGCCGGCTGTTGCCGACAAGCAGCCGGCTCGTAAGCCCCGAAGCGGTGGGCGGGTCACGCACGGGCCGGCTGTCGAGGAAGGAGATGAGAGGATGATCACTGCCGAGCAGACGGTGAACGAGATGACCGAGGAGCGTATCAAGCAGCGCTACGAGGCGTTGGCGCCGTTTCTCGACGAGAGACAACGCCGACTGGCGGCAGGGGCGGAAGCGATCAGCTACGGCGAGGGGGGCCAGACACGGGTCGCGACCCTGTTGGGCGTCTCCCAAAGCACCGTTGCCCGCGGGATGCGGGAGCTGCGCAACCCCGAGTCCCTTGATCCGGAGCGGGTGCGCAAGCCCGGCGGGGGCCGCAAACGTACCACCGATTCCGACCCCGAACTGCGCAGCGACCTGGAGCGACTTGTTTCGCCGCAAACCCGCGGGGATCCCGAGTCGCCGTTACGCTGGACGTGCAAGAGCACACGCAAGCTCGCCGATGAGCTGAAAGCAATGAAGCCCGGCCGCACTGTCAGTCAGTACCTGGTGCGCCGGCTGTTGCACGAGATGGGCTACAGCCTGCAGGCGGTGCGCAAGACGCGCGAGGGAAGCGAGCATCCGGACCGGGACGCCCAATTCCACCACATCAACGATACCGTCGCCACCTACCAGAAGCGGGATCAGCCGGTGATCTCGGTGGACACCAAGAAGAAGGAACTGGTGGGCGACTTCAAGAACGCAGGCCGTGAGTGGCACCCGAAAGGAGAA
>CAZZIF010000616.1:0-2004 GCA_964654025.1 uncultured bacterium | reverse complement strand
ACGGGCTGCGAGGCGAAACAGGGCGGTTCGCTCAAACGAGACATTGCGTCAATCGCTTGTTGTTGGGAAGGCCCTGCGGCAACTTCGTCATGGCGCCTCCGAAGTCGCTAACGGCGCCTGAGCAAACGCTGCTCCACGACCCGAATGATCCCTCGAGCAACCGTCTCTTTGGATCCGGCGATGGCAGCGAGAACCTCGCTGCGGAGGTCGATAATCTCGATCTTCGTTTCGGCTGCGTGAATGGCATCCGGTCCGTTGAGGACGATCAGATCCGCGCTCTTCCGCTCGAGCTGACGGCACATCTGGCGCCCGGTGCCGAGCGCGTGCTCCTGCGCAAGGGGGCCGGTGAGGGATACGGGCGGTGGACAGCGGGGAGGGCGCTGCGCCGGTTGCGACCTGCCCGGGTCCTGCTACTGACTCCGTCGTTCTCCTCGGCCTGGCTGGCCTGGTTGAGTGGGGCCCACCGGCGCATCGGTTGGCCCGAGCAGGGCAGGAGGTGGTTGCTCAACCGGCCTGTGCCTCGGGTGCGCCGAGGCGCGGAGCACATCGTCGAGGAGTTCAAGGCATTGGCTGTCCAGGCGGGAGGCGCCGGCTTCCCGCGGGATCCCCAACTCCCCCGTCTGCCTGCCGCCGAGCAAGAGGCGGAGCGGCTGCTGGAGGGCGCCGGTCTCGATGCCGGCGGACCGGGAACGCCGACCCGGCAGGTGGCCCTGTGCCCCGGTGTCATGTACGGCACCGCGAAGCAGTGGCCGATCGAACGATTCCGCGCCCTACGTCAGATCCTGGAGGCGAAGGGCTGTCGGGGCTGGGTGATCGGGGCCGGGGCGGACCGGGATGCCGGCGAGCGCATCCTGTCGGGGGCCGCGGAGGGCTGGGTCAATCTGGCCGGTCGGGCCAGCCTGACCGTGAGCGGATCACTTCTGCGGCGCTGCGACGCGGCCGTATGCAACGATACCGGCGTCATGCACCTCGCGGCGGCGGTCGGCACGCCGGTCGTGGCGCTCTTCGGTCCCACCGAACCGCGCTGGACCGGTCCGCGTGGCCCGGTGACGCGCGTCCTCCAACACGGGTGTGCCTGCGTCCCTTGCTATGCACGGACCTGCGGGGAGGGACATCCGCCACCGTGCATGGCGGCCATAACGGTCGAAGAGGTCGCCGCTGCGATCGAGCAGGTGCTGGCCGATGGCGCCCGCCTTTCGCCCGGGTTGCTCCTGGACCGCGACGGTACGCTCTGCGAACTCGTGCCGTACTTGAGTGATCCGGGGCAGACCCGGCTCGTCCCGGGAGCGGCCGGCGCGCTTCGCCGCGCGCGCGAGGCCGGCTACCGTATCGCCGTGGTGAGCAATCAATCCGGTGTCGCCCGCGGTCTGTTTGGCGGTGGGGCCGTCGCGGCGGTGCACCGCGCGCTCGACGAGCAGCTGGCCCGGGAGGGCGCCGCGGTCGATGGCTACTTCGTCTGTCCACATCATCCCGACTACACGGGGGCCTGCGGTTGCCGGAAGCCGGCGCCGGGGATGCTGCGTGAGGCGGCCAGCGAGCTGGGGCTCGATCTGCGGCGCAGCTGGATGATTGGGGATGCCGACGGCGATCTACGGGCCGGCGCGGCCGCGGGCGCGCGGTCGATATTGGTCCGCACCGGATATGGACGGGAACAGGAATCCGCAGCGCGGCGCTGGGCCTACCGTGGTCTGGTGGCCGATGACCTACCGGACGCCATCGGGCGCATCCTCGCTCTCGGGTAGCGGCGAGGTCTCCTGTACACCCCACACATAGCTTCCTCCGCCTGGCGCCAGGGTCCAGCGGCTACCCATGCGCCTGAGTTCCCGGGCGGTGTGCCTCGTGATGAGGCCGTCCTCGACAAGTTCGGCATGAGAGCGGGGATAGTGGCCGCGGCGCAAACGGAAGGTCTCCATGAGCTGAGCCGTCGCGTAGTCGGCGCGGGCCGTTTGAGCGCCGGGTGAGAGAAAGGTGAACTCACGGCTCTGATGCCAGGAGGGCTCGAAC
>CAZZIF010000615.1:964-2011 GCA_964654025.1 uncultured bacterium | reverse complement strand
GCCGGCATGATCGATGAGGCGGCCCATCAACCCGCCGAGAGCATCGATCTCACGCGCCAGCTGACCCTTCGCCAATCCTCCAATGGAAGGATTGCACGACATGCGGGCGAGTCCGGATGCGTCGAAGGTAACCAGTCCCACACGGATCCCGAGTCGTGACAAGCTCCAGGCTGCTTCGATGCCGGCATGGCCACCTCCCACGACAAGAACCTCGACGGTGTTCGGCGGCAAGAAGGCTTTGTTTTCCGCGTGTTCTGACACCTATCCCCTCGGTGCTCGATCATTTCCCGACGCAGAAGCGCGAGAAGATCTCTTCCAGGATCATTGGTCCTGCCCGGCGTCCCAGTAATTCCCCCACCGCATCTATCGCCGCGCGCAGTTCACAAGCGATGAGTTCCTCGCCTTCGCCAGCTTTGATCATCGACTGGGCTAGCCGCAGCGATCCGATTGCCTGTTCCACCAACCCTCGTTGCCGATCCCCGACCAGGAGCGCCTGGGCGGGATCTCCCGCACCGGCTCGAAGTCGCCCCATCAGCTGCTCACGTAGGGCACGGGTCCCAGGAGCGGCCACGACCGAGGAAGGCACTACCGCGATCCTGGACGGGATCCTCGCGACGCCGGGTGAAACCCGCGTGATCGCTGAGGGATCCTGCGTGATCGCAGAAGGATCCCACATAATCGCTGAGGGATCCCGCGTGATCGCAGAGGGATCCTGCGTGCTGGCGCACCTACTCCCGGTAGCGGGCGCGCCGGACGTATCAGCGCCGGAAACATTTCCCGAATCGTCAGTTGTGTGCTCTCCGACACGGCCTGCCGCATTAACGAGTCGCTGCCAGCGGGGATGCGGTCCCAGATCCCACTTGTGAAGCGCCACCACAATGTTACCCATCCCAGTAATCGATACGGCATCCGGCGTGACGTCTGACGCGACACCTTGTCTGGCATCCAATGCGGGATCCAATGCGGCTTCCGGTGCAGTATCCGGTCCGGTATCCGGTGCAGTATCCGGTCCGGTATCCGGTGCAGTATCCGGTCCGGTATCCGGTG
>CAZZIF010000615.1:0-864 GCA_964654025.1 uncultured bacterium | reverse complement strand
CAGTATCCGGTCCAGTATCGGGTCCGGTATCCGGTCCAGTATCGGGTGCAGTGTCCGGTGCAGTGTCCGGCGTTTGGCGTAATACTGTATGCGGCGCCGTGCGCGACCCGGAATCCTGAGCTGCCCCCGACTGAGCGTCCTTTCGCAATCCCCTATGCAATTCCGCGAGTTGCGTCGACACGTCCTCGGGACTCGCTTGAGATGCATCCACAACTAGAACCACAAGCGTGGCCGAAGCCAGCGCATCGCGGGTACGGCGCTGACCTTCTTGTTCGATGACGGACCGTGCCCTTTCCGATTCGACCTCATCCGGGCCAGCCGCGTCCGCCCCAGCTGTACCCAGCTCTTGCTCATCCGCACTTGCTTTATCCGGCTCACACTGATCCGCACCAGCTGTATCCCGCTCGCCCTCATCCGGCCTATCCGTGGCCAGCTCAGGCGCATCCAGTCCAGCCGTGTCGAGTAGTGTGATCGGAAGCCCTTCCCATTCCACCCAAGCTTCCAACGCATCACGAGTTGTCCCGGCTTCGCACGAGACAATCGCACGATCGCGGGCAAGAAACGCGTTGAACAGGGACGACTTGCCGGCGTTGGGACGGCCGACCAGGGCGATGCGAATGCCTTCCTCCAGCATGCGTCCTGCGCATCCTGAACTCGCCAAGGCTAGAAGCTTTTGTAAGATGTGATCGATAGCCTCTGCTCTCGGCTCGAGGGCCTGTTCCGGGTGAAGGTCCTCCATCCGCGAACCGCTGACCGAGCCGCCATCCGTCGGCTCTCGATCGACGGAGCTTCGTCGGTCGCTTTCCCGTTCGCGATCACCCGAGCTTCGTCGGCCGCTTTCCCGCTCGCGATCACCCGAGCTTC
>CAZZIF010000614.1:0-2021 GCA_964654025.1 uncultured bacterium | reverse complement strand
GGTCCCGCCTGGTCCCGCCTGGTTTCACCTGATCCCGCCTGGTCCCGCCTGGTCCCGCCTGGTCCCGCCTGGTCCCGCCTGGTTTCACCTGATCCCGCCTGGTTTCACGCGGGTCCACCTGGCTCTGCATGGCAGTTGAATGGCAAGAGGATAGCAATCTGTATGCCAGGTGTGGGCCAAATGTTCCTCATCGATTGAACATGAAGGATCTGCTGGCGCATTTCCAGAATCTCAAGTCCGCTTGCACAATGGAGTCGGACGCACAGGCGCGGAAAAGATCGCTTCGCATCTCCTGTGATACACCCAGAGTCCTCAATAGGCAGCTGAAAATGGAAAGGAAATTGCTATCTACAGTCGTATTACTATTCGGTACGCCTGCCACTTCTACACTCAGCATCATGCGACGTTGACTCGCGATTTGTCATGAGTGCAGATCGTGCGTCAGACACGCGATGCAATGTCTCTTGTATGCGGTCGATGGGCCTCGTGCGACCACTCCTGTTATCTGCTGTTCGAGAGGGTGTGCTGATGTTCGTCGATGCCGTCATGCCGTGCGTTGTCTAGTGATGCGGCCGTGCCCGTGGTCGCGGTCCTGTCCCGTCGTAGGGCCGTGCCCGTGGTCGCGGTCCTGGCCGTGCTCTTGGCCCGGCCCTTGATCTCACTTCTGGTCGCGCTACCGGCGACGCCCGGGGATTGGACCTTGGATGAGCCCTCCGGGCTCGACCCTGAGTGTGACCGATGGACGAGTCTCGAAGTCATGAGATTGGAGGACGAGCGGACCGTCGTGCACGTTATCTCATTCATGGAGGAATCGATGTGCTCTCATGCCGTTGTCTATGACCTGCCCGTGGCTCGGGAAGTTTCGCTGGCTGATCTGCCCGTTGTTCGGGACGCTGCCCCGGCGGCCAAGTCGTGTGAGTTCAAGCGCGGCCTCCCAGCGAAGGAGCTTGATGCAGCGCTACGACAGGCCGCGGACAGTCTCCATAAGGCCGATGGCAATATGCTGCTTTGGTACTATGAGGCCAGGCGGCGCAAGCTCCATGCAGACTACGGTTTCCCAACGATGAAGGCGTATGCGGTTGAGCGGCTTGGCTTCACGAAGAACCTGGCTGCGCGGTATGAGCTTCTGTCAGAGCGCCTTCGTCCATTGCCACGGATGCGATGTGTCCTGGCCAGTGGAGAGGTCGAGTGGACCAAGCTCCAGATCGTACTCCAAGTCGCGACGCCCGCAAACGAACGCACGTGGATCGAGAGGGTGCAGCAGAGAAGTCGTCGTGCACTGCGCCGTGAGGTTGCGCGTGCAAGGCAGCGAGCCGCTGAGTCAACCAGACGGCGACCAAGTCAAGGGGTCCTCGGGGAGGACACAGCATCCTCAAGGGGGCGATGTGATGCCACCAGTAGCGATCCGACACGGGGCGGCAATAACCGCTCGGCTGGTGATTCCGGGCGTATTTGCAACCCGGAAGGCATGTTAGGCCCAGAACACGACCCGTCCAGAGGGATGGGTGAATCGCCTGGTGTTTCTAGAAGCCCCGGTGAGCCCAGCAGCCCCACGCCGCCCAATCGTGCTGATGTGCGGCATGATGGGGGCGATCTATCCATGAGCGAGTTGGATCTGGCTGTGGGGGGGCAGGCGGATCGAGGTCCGATTATCGATCCAGGCGAAGATCTTCCAGACGCGCCTGTGACGTTCCAACTCCGACTCAGTCCACTGCAGTTCGCCCGCTATGAGGCGATCCGCGAGAAGCTGCACAAGCTGAGAATCGTGTCCACGCGAGATACGCGGGAAGAGATGTTTCTGGACGGGCTGGATGCTTTGCTCGAAGCCCATGGACTACGGTTGGCTCTAGCTTCCGAGCCGAACGATGCCGCCGTGTCCTGGGATCCAGCCGGAACAGAGCCCGGGCCCCGGTCGGAGGATGGATTGGTGTCAAGCGACGGGTCCGAGGTGGAGCATTGCTCGGGGACCGAAGCTGAATCGCGATCCACGGACAGACCGGGATCGGCGGACAGACCGGGAT
>CAZZIF010000613.1:0-2039 GCA_964654025.1 uncultured bacterium | reverse complement strand
TTCGGGAGCGAGACCCGGGTGGAACTCACCTACGACGACAATCTGATCGAGCGCATTGAGACCGAGGTGCGCCGCGGTCGTCTGGTCTTGGACTGCGCCGGGGACACCGACAATGACCGCGTGTGCGAGGTGCGGATCACCGTTCCTCGGATCGAGACGCTCGAGATCGGGGGCGCCGCCGATGTCGACATCCGCGGTTTCGAGGGAGGCGAGTTCACCTACGAGCTCCACGGTGCGGGTGATCTGTTCCTCGAGGGCCGGGTGGATGAACTCGAGATCGAGCTGCAAGGAGCCGGGAGTGTGGATGCCCGGGATCTGGTGGCCGAGACGGTCGAGGTCGATTTGTGTGGGGCAGGTTCGGTACAGGTCCACGCAACCGAGAGCTTCCGAGGTGACCTGTCCGGCGTGGGCAGCATCGACGTCTTCGGCGACCCGCGACGCGTCCGCGAGCGGGTCTCGGGGATCGGTTCGATCGATTTCGATTGACGAGATAGACTTGGAATCCTTCGTCAGGTGAGCAGGCACCGCTGGGCCCCGGGGCGGCCGATGGGATAGAATCGAAGCCGATATCGAGAACGTTCCAGAATCCCATCCGGAGGACGGTATGGCCCTGCCCTCATCCGCTCGCCACCTTGTTCTGTTCGGCTTCGCCGCCCTCGGGATGATGCCCTTCTCGGCCGCGCGGGCGGCATCCTCCTCGGTGCCGGCGGAGTGTTTCGACGCGGCCGGCTGCTACCGGCTCGTGGCCGGTCCTGGGGATTCCTGTCCTACGCCCGACCGAGGTCGGGAAGAGGTCGACTTCCTGCCCAGCATCCGCGTCGACTACGACCAGAACCACGAACACCGCGAGCCGGCGGTGGCGTGGGGGCCGGCCGGCGAACTCTACGCGGTCTACGTAGCCCGATACAGCCACTACAACCCCGAGCGGGTGCTCATTTCGCGCTCGCTTGACGGGGGGCTGACGTGGCAGGAACCGGTGCAGATCAACGACACCTCGCCCAATGCGGTCATGATGCCGTCGATGGCGGTGGGAGAGGACGGCGCAGTCTACGCGGCCTGGGGGGAGATGAAGTTCGCCCCCTACAACAACGAGATTCGATTCGCCCGCTCGAACGACGGCGGCGTCACGTGGACGCCAAGCCTGCGCGTCCATCCCGAGGCGCCCGGAGAAGACTACTACCGGCCGGATCTGTGCATGGCCGGCGATCGGCTCCTGGTGGCCTACTTCCGGGCGGTGGTTTATCCGAACGGGGAGCCCTGCATCGTGTCCTCGGACGACCACGGTCTGACCTGGACGCTGCCGGTACCCATTCTCTCGAACGCGTGTCCCTATGATGGGGCCCCGCCAAGGCTGGCCTACGACCCGCAGTCGGGTAGGCTGGGCGCGGTGGTGGCGACCGGCTCCGAGCTGATCCTGTTCACACGCTCATCGGACGGGGGCGCTTCATGGGAGATGCCGGTGACGGTGAACGACCACCCGGCGAGTTCGGCGGGCGATCCCGATCTGGTCAGCATTGCGGGCCGATTCCATGTCGTCTTCGCCGACAACCGCAACGGCGCCTACAACACCGACATCTTCCACACCAGCTCGCCCGACGGCGTGGTGTTCACCCCCAGCGTCCAGGTCAATGATGCGTTTCCGGGTAATCAGTATGAAGCCCACCTCCATGCCGGGGCGGACGGGCGCCTGCACGCGGCCTGGATCTGGAACGAGCCGTTCCAGTCCGATGTGGACCTCTATTACTCGCGATCCGACGACGCCGGCGAAACGTGGCTCGCCGAGTCTCCCCGGGTCAATGACGTTCCCTACACGGTGGAACCCTACGTCACCTGGACCTGCGACCTGCTGGGCGATAGCGCCGGTGAGGCCTACGTCTTCTGGAACGACGGACGCAGCTCGGGCTACTACGACAATCTCTACTTCACCCGCTCCGAGTCGCACAGCGCATCGGTTACATTCCCGGATGCCGACCCGGATGCTCCCTGGGATGCCCACGGGGACGCCCACGCGGACCCTCGAGGGGATGATTTCCGGGACC
>CAZZIF010000612.1:0-2040 GCA_964654025.1 uncultured bacterium | reverse complement strand
ACCGGAGAGCTGTCCGCGTGAGGACTGCCGCGAGGTTGATGCAGGTATGAAGACCCTCCTGACCTTCACGGGTTACCACGATCCGTACTCGGCCGGCCTGATCGGGGACGAAGAGCAGCCTGGCCCGATCCTCTCGCTCACGGAGGCCGAGACTTTCGAGAAGGTGATCCTCTTCGTGACGCCCAATACGGTCGAGCAGAGCGCCGGGACCGAGGAGGCGCTGCGCGAGCGTCATGAGGGGCTTGAGGTCGAAGTGCGCGAGGTTCCCCTCGAGGATCCCACCGACTACCTGGCGATCCTGCGCGAGCTGCGCGGCCATCTCGAGGAGATCCAGGCGCAGGATCCGCATCTGGACGCGGCGATCAGCGTCGCGAGTGGCACGCCCCACATGCACGCCTGCTGGCTCATGCTCGTGGCGAGTGGGGAGATCCCGGCGCGAATCCTCAACGTGCGCCCGCCGCGGTTCGTGACGCCAGAGAAGCCGCTTGTCTCCGAACTCGATCCCAGCGCACCCGGCTTCCCGGAGATGCGAAGCCGGAGGCATGCCGAGGCCGAGCGTGGGCCGGTCACATTGAGCGCGCCGGCAATGCGTCCGGCCGAGCAACCCCCGGCCGCCTCTGCGGTCGCCCCCCCGGGCGCTCCGCCGGCCCCCTCCCCGGCCGCACCCACGGAGGCCGGCTGGCTGGCCGAATCGGCGGTGGAGCCCGAGATCGACGTTGCGCGCGCGCTGCGCGAGATGGGCCTGGTGGCCGATCATCCCCTGATGGGCAAGGCGGTCGAGCACGCGGCGCTCATGGCCGACCGGGACGTGACGATCCTGATCCAGGGCGACACGGGGACCGGCAAGGAGATGATCGCGAAACTGATCCATCGGTTGAGTGGGCGGAAAGGGCGGTTCGTCACGGTCAACTGCGCAGCCATTCCCGATCAGCTTTTCGAGAGCTGGATGTTTGGGCACAAGAGGGGTTCGTTCACCGGAGCGGTCCGTGACCAGAAGGGCAAGTTCGAGATCGCCGACGGCGGCACGCTGCTTCTGGACGAAGTGGGCGAGCTGGACGCGCAGATGCAGGCGAAGCTCCTTCGGGTGTTGCAAGACCGGATCATCGAGCCCATCGGCGCCGACCGCGGCCGCGAGGTGGATGTGCGCATCCTGGCGGCCACGAACCGCGATCTGAAGGCGGCCGTGGGAGTGAAGGAGTTCCGCGAGGATCTCTACTACCGGCTGTGCGTGGGTGTCATCGTGCTGCCGCCTCTGCACAAGCGAGCCTCCGACACGCCCAAGATCGCTCTTCACGTCCTCGATCGGCTCAACGCCTCCCTGCGCCGGCCAAAGCGGCTCTCGAAGGCGGCGCTGAAGCGCCTGCAGGCCCACAACTGGCCGGGGAACGTGCGCGAGCTGATGAATGTGATCGAGCGCTCGGCGTCCTTGTGCCGGCATGAGGTGATCGAGGCCGACGACATCATCATGGAACCCGGCGCCCTCGGACCCGATCCGATGTCGGGACTGCCGGTGCCGCACGAGGGCTTCGTGCTGGACGATTTTCTGAAGCAGGCACGCAAGCACCTGATGCTGCTGGCGCTCGAGCAGACCGGCGGCAACCAGAGTGAGGCGGCCCGGCTCCTGGGCCTGAGCGCGCAGGCGGTGCACAAGTTCGTCAAGTCGAGTCAATGAGCCGCATTGCGCGAGACGCTGCGCACGCCGCCGTCACCCATGCGGCCCTCACGCGCACCGGCGCGCGTAGCCACACGCGCGCGTAGCCACACGCACACATAGCTGCAAGCGCGCAGCACCCCAGGTGCCGCACCGGTGGCGACGCCACTTCAGCCCAGGTGCGAGCTACATCAACCTGGGTTGATATCGCCACGAGGCGCCCTGCGCAGCGTTTCCGCTGAGTTCGAGCGAGTACGAGTGCGCTAACCACATGCTCTCCCTTGGATTGCCTGCGATGCGCCTACGATCCACCCGCTACCGGCGGGCCGGCTTGCCCCGCGCATCCCTGCCCTCTACGGCGTGGCACGTCTTCTGCCTCTGTTTCCTGT
>CAZZIF010000611.1:0-2063 GCA_964654025.1 uncultured bacterium | reverse complement strand
GGAGAGGCGTACAACCGGCAAAACGACTTCGAGAAGGCGGCCCAGACCTGGACGTTGCTGCTGCGGAAGGCTCCGGCCTCCGCGGCGGGCGTGGTCGACCAGATCGAGAAGGTATACTTCGAGATGGGCCGGTTCAGCGAGCTGGGGAACCTGTACGACGAGCTGGCTGCGCAGCCCGACAGCGCGCCCGTGTTGCGCCTGGCGAGCGCGCGCATGGCGCTGCGGCGCGGTGAGATCGAAGAGGGCCTGGCGAAGGTGGAGGAGTTGCTCGCACGCGATCCCTCGCTTCCCGGCGCGCACGAATGGCGCGCATTCCTGTTGCTTGAAGCGCAGCGCCCGGAAGAGGCGCGGCGCTGCTTGAAGGAACGGGTGGAATCGAGGGTCACCGCCGCGTCCGGCCGGCCTTGTCCAAGTTGCGCACGCATCCTGCCGTGGACGACGATCCAATGCCCGCACTGCGGGACGTGGCAGGAAGCCCCGTTCATCGACAAGTGATCCAGCCATGAATGTGCCCAACCCCAATCACCTGGATGTGGCTCGCGGCGGCGGGAGCGTTCGCCGCGGCTGGGGCGTCATGTTTGGGAATGCCTGGGGCCGCCTCGTGCGGCTGTCGGGGGGGCTGCTTTTGGCCTGGGTGCTGGGGATCACGCCCGGGAGCGCTCAGGCGCCTCAGGAGACGGCCACTGCCATTCTTGCCGATCTGCCCTCGGGAACCCCCGCTGAGCGCGGCTGGTGGTTGTACGAGCGAGCCCTGCGGGAGCGCGACGGCAATCTGGCGCTCGAACTGATGCGAGTGGCCGATGAGCGCTTTGGAGGTGCGCCGGGCGAACGGGCTAGTCTGTGGATTGTCCGCTTCTTCGCGGCCGCGGGTGACTGGGCGGCGGCGCGGGCCGCGCTGCCGGCCCGTGTGCGCTCCGATTCGCCAGCAGACCTCGTCGCCGAGTGGCGCTACTGGCGGGTGCTGCTCGCGGACCAGGACAAGGACGCCGGGGAATTGGTCGCGGTAGCCGGTGGTCAGGAGGTTGAGGCCCTGCAACCAGCAGGTGGTGGGTCCGGTTCCGGGACCGATGGGGATCCGGTGGCCTGGTCGGTGATGGCATCGGTCGCGAGCATCGGGAATCCCGTGGTCGACAATGATCACGCCCGCGATGTCCTGGGGATCGAAGGGGCCGTGCGCCGGCACGGCTTGCTGGTGCCCTACGCCTACCGGTTGCTGCATGCCGGGCATAGCTGGCTGACCTCGGCGGGACGTACCCTGAGCGAAACCTCCGGCTCGGCGCTTGCGCACGCCCCCGGCGCCGCGCTGCTGGATGGTCTTTTGCGCGAGCTGCCCGAACGATCACCGCTGGGCAAGGAACTCGGCGACCTGCGCGAACCGCAGCGGCCTGCCAGCTTCTCCGTTCAGGTTGGCGCCTTCTTGCAGGAGTCCTCGGCGCAGAACCTGGTGCGCGAGCTGGGGAGCCACGGCTTTCGGGCCTATGTCAGTCCCACTGACGCCAGTGAGGGCCCCCCGCTACAGCGGGTGCGTCTGGGACCATGCTCCAACCTGGCCGCGGCCGAAAGTCTCGGAATGCGTTTGGCGCGCACGCTGATGCTTCCCTATCAGATCGTCGAGGAGGATGAGCAGGACGGTCCGCCCGGGTCCGGAAGCGAGACGAACGCTGCACCAGCGGGGAGACGTTGATGGGCCGCCGCCGCGGAGGGAAGAAGGATGCGGCAGGCGGTTCCGCGCCGGCCGAGGCCGGTGCCCGCGCCACGCCCATGATGACCCAGTATCTCCAGCTCAAAGAAGAGGTGGGCGATGCGATTCTCTTCTATCGCATGGGCGATTTCTACGAGATGTTCTTCGACGATGCGATCACGGCCGCTGAGCTGTGCGACCTGACGCTAACCTCGCGCAACAAGAGCGATCCCGAGCCGATCCCGATGGCTGGCGTACCCTGGCACAGCGCGGAACCGCATCTGGCACGCCTGTTGCGCGCCGGTCACCGGATAGCCATTTGCGAGCAGGTGGATGAGCCCGAGAGCAAGGGACTCATGAAGCGAGAGATCGTCGAGATCTT
>CAZZIF010000610.1:0-2084 GCA_964654025.1 uncultured bacterium | reverse complement strand
GCAAGGGGTGCGAGGCCACGCCTGGGGCAGTCAGGTGAGGCCGCGAGTGCCAAGGTTCTGTGCGGTTCGAGCCTCCAAGCTGCTTTCTCAGCTGCTTCCTCAATTGTGATGCCGGGGGCGGAGAGCGTGTAGGAGACGTAGGGCCGTGGAGTGGAGCGAGAGGGATACGGCGGTTCGCCTGGAGGCCTTCCGGTGGCTACAGGCGCAGCAGGATCTCCAGGGAGAGGTCTTGCCGTACGCCGTGCTCAGCCGGGGATTGCCCTTCGAGGGCAGGCGCGTTCCCTTGCTCGGTCCCCAGGGGATCTTCAAGCCGGCACTCATGCCGGAGTTGCCGCTCTGGATCACGACCGCACCGAAGCCACGGGCCGCGGACTCCTCGGCGATACCGATGAGTCCGCGGGACGCAGGGCATACATCACCGCGACCATGCGGGTCCGGCTGCACCAGCAGGGATTCCGCGAGAGGGTGCTGGCGGCCTATCGCGATCAATGTGCGCTTTGTCGCCTTCGACACCGAGATCTGCTGGATGCCGCCCATATCGTACCGGATAGGGATCCGCGCGGCGAGCCGGTGGTGACCAATGGAATCTCGCTCTGCAAGATCCACCATGCGGCTTATGATCACTTCTACCTTGGGGTGCGACCTGACTACGTCATCGAGGTGCAGCCCAAAATCCTTCGCGAGAGCGATGGACCGATGCTCAAACACGGTCTCCAAGGCCTGCATCTGAGCGCGTCGACCGATGGGTCTGCTGCTCCATGCGCTACCGCAGGTGATGGCGCAGCGTGGTTGGGAGGCTCCCGTCACACAAGTTCATGGAAGGCGCCCTGGCCAAGCGGGATCCGGGCCAGGTACTGGGGCCGAAGCCGAACGGGTCCCTGGCCAGCGACAGCGGAAGGATGTCGGGACGGACGAAGAAGGGACGAAGAAGCCACCGCCGGCGATGAAGTCCTCGGGGTCGCGCAGGTTGAAGAGAACTGGCATCCCCGTTGCTAGATTGATGGGCAGAGCGACTCCGGCTCGACGGCCTTGGAGTCCGTCGAGTTTGGATACAATCGCTCGCAGTGGACCGCAGGAACAGGAGGTCGCATGCCGGGTTCATCTTACAAAGCGTTTGCAGTGCACCGGATTCTGGCCGACACTTCCAACTGTTATCCCCAGTTGGGCTCACTGAGCCCGCTGGCCCCCTCCGGGTTGCGACCCGGAGGGTTTTTCTTTCCCGGTGGAGAATGGACCGGACGAGACTATGAAGAGAAGGAGACCGACATCGCGATATCTATGAAGCCGATTGAGTTCTTCGCCATGGACCGGGCCGACACGGCCGTGCTGGTCCGTTGGGATACGGATCTAGCGCCGGCCGTTCGGACCGCAGCGACCCGCCACCGGACCCGCCCGATCCCGGTGGTCCAGCCCTGCGGCCAACTCGTTGACGGGTCCGGCTGTGGCCGGTGAGCTTGGCCTCCCTCTCTTCACGATTCAGCGCTGAGCGACTGGCCACCCCTTGTGCGCCCAGGTGATCCTGGCTATGCGGAGTTGGCTGAAACCGATCAAGCGCGTGACGCGGATGATTGTCAGTCACTGGGGTAACATCAAGACCTACTTCACCCATCGCCTGACCAATGCTGGCGCAGAGAGCATGAACTCCAAGATCCAGCGCGTGAAAGCCATGATGCGGGGATACCGCAATCGCCAACCCTTCCGGAATGCGATCTACTTTCACTGGGGAGGGCTGGATCCCTACCCGCCATGCCTGCGGAACACCCAGTGAATTCAGCCACACGAACACCAGAAGAGGGCCCGCACAAGAGGTTAGACGGTGATCATAGCGGATCTGCGGAATGGAATGGACATGGCTGTGGCCCTGTGCTTTGCTGGACTTCATGAAAAGTGGCATTCGGGGCTGGTGTTTGATTTCGTGAACATTGGCCTTATGCCAGCCCAGAGCCGGTTTCCCAGCACAAATGACCGTTGAGGATTGCTTGTATGCAATTGTAGGGGTCTCAATAGGCCGCGCCTGCGCGAACAAAGCCCGATGGAGGCCGTGGTGGTCTGCTACGCTGTGTCTGTTGCAGATGATTCTCAGC
>CAZZIF010000609.1:0-2088 GCA_964654025.1 uncultured bacterium | reverse complement strand
GGAGTGCCCGGCCCGCGGGTACTTGGCCTGCCGGTACCCGGCCCGCGGGTGGCCCGGTCCCCATGCGAGCCCGGCACCGGCGTGCCAGGTTCCCACGAGAGCCCGGCCCGCGGGTAGCCCGGCCCGCCCTGCGAGCCCGGCACCGGAGTGGCCGGGCCCTGCGAGCCCGGCACCGGAGTGGCCGGCCGGCCCTGCGAGTCCGGCCCGCGGGTAGCCCGAATGAGGAGTAAGGATGCTTCAAGGGGTGATCCTGGCCGGAGGCCGGGGAACACGCTTTTGGCCACTCAGCCGGCGGAACCGGCCCAAGCAGCTCCTGCGGCTGTTCGGCGACCGCTCCATGCTGCGCATGACCTGGGACCGCTTGCGCCACCGGCTGACGCCCGAATCGATTTGTGTGGTGACCGGTTCTGATCTGGTCGCTCCTATCGCCGCCGACCTTCCCGAACTCCCGCCGGAGAATCTGATAGCTGAGGTCGTGGGACGGAACACGGCGCCGGCCCTTGCCGTGGCCGCCGCACTGGGCGTGCGCGACGGGCGCGATCCCGTGCAGCTCGTGGCACCATCGGATCACCTGGTCGCCGACCCGGCGCCGTTCTGGGCCACCGTCGATGACGGCCTCCAAGTGATCGAATCTCTACCGTCGGCCCTGGTGACCTTCGGTATCGAGATCACCCGCCCCGACACCGGCTACGGCTACATCGAACGCGGTGCGCCGACCCACGACATCGGAGGCCCATTCGGCGGCCCGGGAGGCCCATCCAGCGGCACGGGGGGTTCGTCTGACCGCACGGGAGGCCCATCCGGCGCCACCGGAGGCTCGTCTGACGGTACCGATGCACCCACGGTGCGGGCCTACCGTGCCGCCCGCTTCCACGAAAAGCCCGATCTCGACACCGCTCGCCGTTACCAGGCCGCAGGTGGCTTCTACTGGAACAGTGGGATCTTCCTCTGGCGCGCCCAGGCGCTGCTCGACGAGATCGCCCGTCACCTGCCCGCCCTCCACGAACTCGTCATGCCTCTCTCGACGGTTGAGCAGCCCGGCCGTCTGCTCGACGAGGTCTTCCGCGCGGCCGCGTCGGAGTCGATCGATTTTGGCGTGCTGGAGAAATCGGATCGTGTGCAGGTGTTGCCGGCACGGTTTCCCTGGAACGATGTGGGGACCTGGGAACGCTGGGCGGATCTGGCCGGTGACGGGCCCAACGCGACATCCGGGAAGGTGCTGGCGCTGGACTCGAAAGGATGTGCGCTCTATGCAGACGAAGGTCTAATCGTTACACTGGGGGTCGAGAACATGGTCGTCGTTCGAACCGGTGATGTGACCTTGGTATTGCCCAAGGAGCGCTCGAATGAAGTGCGATCCATCATCGAGGCCCTGCAAACGCCCCGCGAAGACGCTGGCGATTGGATCTGAGGCTGGTCCGATCCCGCCTGATCCCGCCACCCCTGCCGGCAGGGATGCGACGCGCACGAGCAACAGGAGGTTGCGATGCGTGCCAGGAAGCGCACAGATAGCATGAGTTTCCTTCCTCGGATTCGTTGCAGGATGCTAGCCGCGAGGACAAGTCTGGGGGCAACGGTGGGCGTACCCACCCTCATGAGTACCGTGACCCTCATGAGTACCGTGACCCTCAGGAGCACCGTGACGCTCAGGAGCACCGTGACGCTCAGGAGCGTCCTGGCTCTCGCGAGCGGCTTGATCCTCATTAGCGCCCTGCCTCTGGCCGGGTGTGCCCCTGAACGACGCGCCGTGCCGCGGATGCCTGCCAGGATTCCCACCGAGTTGCCGTCTGAGATCGAGGCCAGTCTCAGACGCGCCGGCGACGCTAAGTCGGCTGCGCCCGAGACCACGACGGTGATGCCGTCAAACGGTTCCGGCCAGGCGCAGCCCGAGATGTCGGGGGCGGTTCTCCGGCCCGAGACCGCATCGGACCACCCGGCGTCTGGCGCCGCAGTTCCGCCGAGTCCCCGCGGGAGGATCACGCCGGGACAGACCGCCCAGACTCCAGCGGCCCAGACTCCAGAGGCCCAGACTCCAGGCGCTCAGACCCAAGCGGCTCAGACTCCAGGCGCCCAGACTCCAGCGGCCCA
>CAZZIF010000608.1:0-2089 GCA_964654025.1 uncultured bacterium | reverse complement strand
CAGTGCGCCCCATATCTACGCCATTGGCGACCTGACCGGCAGCCCGATGCTGGCACACGCAGCTTCGGCCGCCGGCATCCGGGCCGTCGAGCACATGCTGGGACTGCCGGTGCCGGAGGGCCTGGCGTGGATTCCGGCCGCGGTGTTCACCCACCCGCAACTGGCATCCGTCGGCGCCCGGGAACGAGATCTGAAAGAGCAGGGTGTAGCCTACCGGAGCGGCACCTTTCCCTTCAGCGCGCTTGGCAGAGCTGTGGCCGAAGGCGAGGGAGCCGGCTTCGTCAAGGTGCTCCTGGACGAAGAGGACGGCCGGTTGTTGGGTGCGCACATCGTGGGCCCCGGCGCCTCGGAGCTGATCGCCGAGCTGACGCTGGCGGGCACGCGGCGGTTGTCCGGTCAGGCGCTGCTCGATACCGTCCATACGCACCCCACACTGGCCGAAGCCGTGCCCGAGGCGGTCGGGGCCGCGCTCGGCGTCGGGATTCACATCTAGGCCCGGGAAGAAGGTGGTGGCGCAGATGGGGGCGTGGATAGTGGCGCAGATGGGGGCGTGGGTAGTGGCGCAGATGGCGGCGCAGATGGGGGCGGAGGCCGGGCTGGACGAAGAGGGTCGCGAGCCATGAAGAACCGGGAAACCACCGACATGCGCGCGCCGGCGCAGATGGGCGCCACGCCGGCTGGGGGGAACGGTTCCCTCTGGGACGGACTGCTCTTGCGATTTTCGGAGCCGGTGCCGTTCGAGCCGGCCTGGGCGTTGCAGCGCGCGCTCTGGGACGCGCGGCGCAGCCTGCACTTGCCCGACTGCCTGCTCATGCTCGAGCACGAACCCGTCTACACTTTGGGCCGCCACGGCGACGAGCGCTTCGTGCGCGCCACCCGGCCGGCCGACATTCCCCTGGTTCCGATCGACCGCGGGGGGGATGTGACCTATCACGGTCCCGGGCAGTTGACCGCTTACTTCATCTGCGATTTGCGCGCGCACGATCTGGGCGCGAAACCCTTCGTCCACGCGCTCGAGGAAACCGTCATCCGGCTGCTGGATGGCTACGGCGTAGCGGTCGGCCGCCGGGACGGCATGATCGGTGTCTGGACAGAGGGGAACGGCTCGCGCGAGAAGCTGGCCGCGACCGGGATCCGCATCACTCGCGGCGTGAGCCTGCACGGCATCGCGTTGAACGTGCTGCGCTCGGTGCTCGCGGGTTTCGGCGGGATCGTGCCGTGCGGGCTGGCGGGCGAACGAGTGACGGCAGTCGAGGCCCTGCTGCAGACGCTTCGGGACGAGGGAGATGGGACGGACGATCCGTCAGCCGGGACAGCCTCCCCGGGTCAGCCGGCCGCGAGGGATCTGGTGGCTGAGCCGGCCGCGAGGGATCTGGTGGCTGAGCTGGCGGCGAAGTGGGCCGGCACGTTCGCCGAGGTCTTCGGTCTCGGCCTGAGACCGGTCGACCTCCCCGCGCCGCGGGATGCGGCCGGCGTGGAGGCGTGCCTGCAGCTGATCGAGCGGCAAGCCCGGCGGGGGGCGCGCAAGCCCGGCTGGTTGAAGATGGGGCTTCCCAAGGGTCGCGCGTTCCGCGAGGTTCGCCGAACGCTCGAGGACGGCCGGCTCTACACGGTCTGCGAAGGGGCGCACTGCCCCAACCGCCAGGAGTGCTGGAGCGCGGGGACGGCGACCTTCATGATCCTGGGCCGGACGTGCACGCGGCGCTGCCGCTTCTGCGCGGTGGCCAAGGGCGCCGTGGAGGCGGTCGAGCCCGACGAACCGGCCCGCCTGGCCGCGGCGGCCGCGCGCATGGGGCTGCGCCACGTGGTCGTCACCTCCGTGACGCGTGACGACCTGCCCGACGGCGGGGCCGCGCACTTCGCCGAGACGATCGCCGCCCTCAGGCGCCGGATTCCGGACGTGAGCGTGGAGGTGCTGATTCCCGATTTCCGCGGCGACCCGGATGCGCTCGGGACGGTGCTGGCGGCGCGGCCCGACGTGCTCAACCACAACATCGAGACCGTGCCCCGGCTCTATGCCCTCGCTCGTCCGCAGGCGGACTACCGGCGCTCGCTCGACCTGCTCGCGACCAGCGCGCGGGCCGGACTG
>CAZZIF010000607.1:0-2090 GCA_964654025.1 uncultured bacterium | reverse complement strand
GTCCCAGCTTGTTGTACAGTTTCCGGCGCCTCATCTCACAGAACCAGAGCAGCACTGTCCTTTCGGCCGCATGTTTCCGTTCCAGGGCTGCGCGCAGGGAAATGTCGACCTCCTTCGCTGATAGCCCCTCTCGATACTCGGTGTGGACGCCGTAAGCGCTAGTGGCAACATCTGAAACCGCCATTTGGGTGATCCGCCGAGCATCGCGATGGATATCGCCGCAGATCTCCGGATGCTCGCGACGTTCGATTCGATCAGAGGGTTGGCACGTCGCATTGGAACTGTTCACACTTTCCTCCTCGATAGTCCAAACACCTGACTGAGGGGATAGACCAGCCACCCTGGTCGGTCCCCATTGCAGGACTCATGCCGATGGATCGCGCCGAGAGTCACTGCGACGGATCACGCCGATGGATCGCGCCGAGAGTCACTGCGACGGATCACGCCGATGGATCGCGCCGATGGATCATGCCGATAGATCGTGCCCAGAGTCACTGCGATGGATCATGCCGATAAATCGCGCTGAGAGCCTAGACCAGCTGTCTTGGCTCACGCTGGTATTGAATCTGGATGACGATACTCGACGCGACGAAGCTATTGGAGCGAACCCGGATCAGGGGCAGGTCCAACAGCCTCGTGGGCAGCGCGAACGCCTTGACATCGTGGACAGCGCAAACTCCTTGGCATCGTGAGGGCAAGCAGGGACAGCTTCGCCCTTGCGAGCCTTTGTGGATACTGGAGGGTGGGACGAGAAATCTAGCAGGAATGGGGCCAGACTGCAAGTCAATTATCGCTGGTGTGCAAGTTGATGTCGGGGTGCGTTGTGCTTCCTGTAGCTTTCATTGAAGTAGCGCAATTCCGGTCATGCGTGTGCAATCGTCACAACCTGAGTGACGGCCTCGCGTGTTTCCTGACGAAAGCAACGCCTGGTTTCTTCATGCCGCTCGTCGGAGATTCAAGGCTCTTACATCGGCGGCGCCGCACCGCAGACAAGTGGCGGCCATGTTCTCCATTCCGCAACGCGGGCATGTCCATTCCCCTCCGGCGCAAGCCAGCGCGGGGGTTTGAACTGACGGAGACTGCTGAGTCGTGTACGGATGATTCGCATGGGGCTGGGCCGGCGAGGCCGGGCCGATGCCTTGCTGCTGCCCGTGCGCCAGTGCCCCGGCATCGTAGTATCCCCATCCTGGACCGAGGGGATCGTTCCCATATTGATTCGATCCATCCGTACCCCGGACGAAAAGAAGCAAACATGCAAGATAGAGGCCATAGAACGGAATCAGTGCTAGCCAGTAGTGCCACCCGGGACGATCCAGATCGTGGAGCCTGCGGACTGCGGCGGCGCCCTGGATCCAGACACCCGCAATCCACGCACCAAGAAGCGGCACGACAGCCGCTGCGCTTGGCTGGCTCTCGAAGCCGATCAGTAGCACGTTCAAGAGGACGTAGGTGATACCGACACCGAGGCCGATGGCCAGGTACCGGGCCCGGTTGAGACGGCCTTTGAAGGAGAAGAGACTCGCAACGAACACTGGCATCGCACACCTCTTGAGACTGCATCCGTGGACCGCTGGCTTTCCTCCATTTATCGGATGCCCGCGCATTTGAGCGGAGCGGTATCTGTGGCACACAGCCGACAGTGGTGGATTGAGCCACCCGGTAACCTTCTTATTGGTAATTACTTATGGCGTCCCAACCTCTCGGGAGGGGACGTGGGTCAACTGCGTTTCCCATTTCCGGCCACTTCGTTGCTACGTCTTCGAGAGGTCTGCCGCGACGTTTGGTAGCCGGCTGGCCGAATCCAACACTCGGATGTACCCACCGGTCAGCTTTGCTATCGTCGTCTTCGAATCAATCAGCCGATGGGCGCACCATGCGGCTCGCGGGAGGATGTGTGTTTCACGGGAGGAATCGATGATACGCGAGGTCGACGCATGGCGCATAGGGTCGCGCAGGACCGCTCGTGCCTCGGGCTCGGGCTCGAGATCAGGCTGCAGTCCCAAATGCAGCTCCGCGTGCAGTTCGCGAGGAAGACCGAGATGGAGGCGCTGCCCCGCGCCGGCAACTGCGTTCAACGACGCGTGTCCCTT
>CAZZIF010000606.1:0-2094 GCA_964654025.1 uncultured bacterium | reverse complement strand
CCCCGTCGGTGTAGGGGAGCACGGCGGAGGCGTCCGCGACCGGCACGAGGGCCGGCACGTCGACCAGCGTCAGGTCGTAGTTGGCGCGGGCGAACTCGGCCAGCTCCGGCAGGCGGAGCGTCTCGAGCAGGATCGCGGGATCTTCTCCCTCCGGGTGCGGCATGAGCAGGTCCAGATTTGGCAGAGTGCATTTGATCAGAGCCTGGCCGAACTCGGCTTCGCCGCGCAGCACGGATCCTAGTGGTGTTGAGACAGTGAGGTCGAAATGGGAGTTGATCTTGGGCTCCCGGAAGTCTAGATCCACTGCCAGGATCTTGCGGTCCGGATGCAAGGCCAGGGCCGTGGCCAGGTGGGCCAGCGTGGTGCTCTTGCCTTCGCCCCGCATGGCGCTGGAGATGACCACGATCTTGACGCCGCGCTTCTGCGCCAGGCGCCACAGGCGGGCCTCGAGCTTGTGGATCTCGGTGGCGAGGATCCAGTCCTGGTTCAGTTGCCTAAGGGTTTTCATGCATCATTCCCGCTGGCTGCTCGACCTGAATCGGAACTCCCTTGACGGCGATGTCGCGCAGGATGTTGCTGCGGATCAGGAAGAACGTACCCGTCAAGAGCAAGACGATGATCAACACGAGCAGGATCCAGAAGCGACGGATCCAGCTCTTGTGGGAGACCAGCTTGCCGATCAAAGGCGTGGTCCCCAAAATTGGCTCCGGTGCGACCTTCCTGAAGTCATCCACCGTCCGCAGGACCGGATCCAGCGTCTCTCCCACGAAGGCGAATCCCAGCCCAAGCAGGCCGCCCAGAGCCAGCGAGGAGAGGAGTAGCTTGACATGATTGGGACGGCTGGGATCCAGCGGAACCTGCGCGGGGTCGAGGATCTCGATGTTCAGGCCCAGCCGGGTCATGTTGACCGCCGTGCTCACGTCGCTGGCGACCAGCTGGGATTGGAACGACTGCAACAGGCCCCGGTTGTTCGCGACTTCGTTCTCGAGCCGGGTGAGCTGGATCTCCCCGCCTGGGCTGGCCTCGATCCGCTCCCGGAACGCCGCGATGGCGCTGCTCAGCATACTGGCCGTCTCCTGCTGGGCTTTCCAGTCCAGTCTGGAGAACGTGTATCTCGTGATGGCACTGGTGAGGTCGGTGCTGGCGTTCGGATACTGCGCGACCGTCACCCGCTCGATCTGCCGCAGCAGGTCGCGTCGCTGCGAACCGTATTCGGCGGGCGGCCAGTCTGTGGCGGCCGCACTCTGCCCTGCCAGGCGATCGAGTACCTCGTTGCGCATCGTGGTTGTCAGGTTTCTCGCGAGCGTGCGGACCTGGTCCTCGGTGAGCGTCGGTAGCTGCTTGGCGTTGATGCCTTGGCTGACCAGGGCTGGCAGGTACTCGTCGATGCGCTCCTCGGCCAGTGCGACCTCATCCTCGATCTTGCGCAGCAGGGCCTCAGCCTGCACCAGGTTGTCGCTGCGCACCGCGCTCTGGGCCAGGGACTGCTCGATCATCGACTGGCGGTAGGCCTCGAGGCGCTCTTCGGAACGCCGCAAGCGTTCCTCGTAGATCCGCAGCTGCTCGGTCCCGAAATCCCGGGCCTCCTGGATGCGTTCGAGGGTCTCCTGGCTGGACAGGTCCGCGAAGATCTGGCTGATCCACTGGGCCAGGATCTGCGCATTCTGGGGACTGTAGTCGGCGACGGTGATCCGGTAGATGCCGAAGCCGGACGATCCGAAGCGGATCCGGGACTCCAGGTTCCTGACCAGCAGGCGGATGGCCATCTCCTCGGTGGTCACGTCCGGGTACCGGGCGGCCATCTCGGCGGCCCGCTGGCGAATGAGCGGGTCGTTGTGCATGTTGAGCAGACGGATCACGCGTTCGAGAAACGGCCGGCTGCGCACCCGGCCGGCCAGCTTGGCGAGCCGCTCCTCGTTGATCTTCCTGTGAGTGCCAGTGCGCATGACCCCGCCCATCAGCGCCTCTAGCTCCCGGGAGATTGCCTGGCTCTCTTCCATCGTGAGGGTCACGGTCGATTCGTACTCGCTGGGCATGAAGGTCATGGCGATCGCTGTGGCGCAGAGGGTCGTCACCAGGCAGAGGAGAATGATC
>CAZZIF010000605.1:0-2094 GCA_964654025.1 uncultured bacterium | reverse complement strand
GTCGATCCGGATCTGTGCCTCAGCACCCCCGAGATGATTCGCTGCGAACGCTGCGTCAAGGCCTGCCCCACCGGCGCCGCCCAGCTCGATCGCCGGCCGAAGGAGCTGGAGCTCGAGGTGGGTGCGGTGGTCGTCGCCACCGGCTTCGAGGAGTTCGACCCGCGCGGCTTGCGCCGCTATGGCTATACCGTCTACCCGAATGTCATGACGAGCCTGGAACTCGAGCGCCTCTTGAACGCCTCCGGGCCCACACTCGGCCATGTGAAGCGCCCCTCCGACGGCAAGGCGCCCAAGAACCTCGTCTACGTGCAGTGCGTCGGCGCGCGCGGCGAGGACGGCCGGCCCTACTGCTCCCGCTTCTGCTGCATGAACGCGGTCAAAGACGCCATGCTCCTGCGCCAGCACGACCCGAACATCGAGTCGGTCACGATCCTCTACATGGACATTCGCGCCTTCGGCAAAGGGTTCGAGGAGCTCTACCAGAGGGCCCGCGGCAACGAGTGGATCCGCTTCCTGCGCGGTCGACCGTCGAAGATCCTGCAGGACGAGGACACGAATGACCTCGAGATCTTCGTAGAGGACACCGAAACCGGCCGGCCCCTGCGGCTGGCTGCCGACATGGTCGTGCTCTCCTGCGCCGGTGCCCCGTCTCCAGGAACCGCCGAGCTGGCTGAACGGCTGGGTATCGAGATCAGCGGCATGGGCTTCATCACCGCCAACACAGCCAATCCAGTGCTCACGACCCGCGAAGGCATCCTCGTTTGCGGCAGCGCCAGCGGCCCTCAAGTGATCCCCGACTGCGTGGCCCAGGGCTCGGCCGCCGCCACCGAGGCGGCGGTGCTGCTGCGAGAGCTAGGACACGCGCGGCCGGTTAACTCCGCTGCATCCGCTTCGTCCCCTGCATCCGCTTCGTCCCCTGCGTCTGCTTCGTCCCCTGCGTCTGCTTCGACCTCTCC
The DNA here is from genome assembly GCA_964654025.1 of uncultured bacterium. Lineage (GTDB taxonomy): Bacteria > Eisenbacteria > RBG-16-71-46 > CAIMUX01 > WJJG01 > CAYQJL01. The sequence continues at coordinate 1,138 of CAZZIF010000605.1, read as the reverse complement.
GGGTTCCGATGCTGATGCGAAGCCCACCCGGGATGCCAACACGGCGGCGGCTTCCAATGCCGATGCGAAACCCACCCGGGACGCAGATACAACGGCCCCTGGAGTCACCCCTGACGAGGGTCCCGACTGGGCCGAAGAACTCCCCGACGACTTTGACCCTAGCCGGCGCAGCGAGTGGCGCGAACTCTTGCGGCGCGACGGCGCCAGTCTTGGCGCGGGTGACTTCGAACACACCGCCTCGGGCGAGAAGACCCATGAGACGCACATCACGCCCATTGATCCGGGCGGCGCGCCCCGCGTGGGGGTCTTTCTCTGCCACTGCGGCATCAACATCGCCGGCACGCTGGATATGAAACGCTTGCTCGAGTACGCGCGCACCTTGCCGGGGGTGGCTCATGCAAGCGACGAGCTGTTCGCCTGCTCGAGCAGCTCCCAGACGGTCATCCAGGAGGCGATCCAGGAGCATCGATTGAACCGGATCGTGGTGGCCGCCTGCACGCCGCGCACACACGAACCGATCTTCCGCGAGGCCTGCCAGGAAGCCGGCCTCAATCCCTACCTGGTTGAAATGGTCAACATCCGCGACCAGTGCTCCTGGGTGCACGCCGATGACCCGGCCGGCGCCACCGAGAAGGCTCGCGACCTGATGCGCATGGCCACCGCGCGGGCCCAGCGGCTCGCCCCGCTCGAGACCACCGAGGTCGATGTCACCCGCAGCGTGCTCGTGATCGGCGGTGGCCTGCCTGGCATGAAAGCCGCCAGCGACCTACGCGCTCTGGGCTTCGAGGTGACCCTGGTCGAAGGGTCGGAGCGCCTCGGAGGACTGCTAAGCGATATGGCATCCCTGTTCCCGGAAGGTCACCCACCCGAGGATGAGATCGCCAAGCTGGTGGGCCGCATGCGTTTGGTGGGCGTGGATCTGCGCCTCGGCACCGAGGTGCGCAAGGTGAGCGGATTCGTGGGCAACTTCCGTGTGACGCTCGGTCCCTCGGGCGGGAAACACGCCGATGCGGGGACGCATGCCGATGCGGGGCAGGGCGCCGGCAGAGGCCCTGACAAGCCGCCGGCCGGCGCTGGCACGGCCCAATCCGATACCACCGAACTCGAAGCCGGCACGATCATCGTGGCCATCGGCGCC
>CAZZIF010000604.1:836-2101 GCA_964654025.1 uncultured bacterium | reverse complement strand
CGCGGGCCAGCCCCTCGAGGTAGTTTGAGAATCCGGCCTTCGAGGCATGGTAGGAGGGCGCTTCCGCCGACAGCAGCTCATCGGCCACACTCGAGATGCCGATGAGATGCCCCCTCTCCCGCCTGACCATTGGGGGAATCACCGCGGCCGCGGTCCGCACCATTCCGGTGAGGTTGACGTCGATGATCGTCGCCTCACGGTCCATCTTCATGGGATCCAGCGCTTCCCCGATCCCCGCGCAGTAGATACAGAGGTCGACCGGACCGCCCGACACGAGCTCGGTGATGGTGTCCGGGTAGGCGGCATCACCCACATCGGCCACCCGATGCTGGTAGGCCTCCTCGCGAAGTGGCGAGTCACTTCTCGACGCTCCGATGACATTCCATCCCGTCGCCAAGAGCTGCTTGGTCATGGCCAGGCCGATGCCGTCGGTGTTGCCGACCAGAAGCGCCCGTCCCTGATTTTGACTACGTGCCATACACCACACCCCTGTTGTAGTGGAAAGAGAGAGATCCTGGCCCATCACAGCAAAGGCCCGGCCGCGGCGCCGGTTCTATCGCGGCTCCGGCCCCCATCACGGCGCCGGTTCTATCGCGGCTCCGGCCCCCATCACGGCGCCGGTCCCATCACGGCCCCGGCGCAAACGCCGCCTGCGGCACCCCACGCTCCGGATCATCGCTGGAAGATGCATGCGTCATGGTGGGGACAGAAAGAAGCGGCGTTTGACCTGTCCTCCGGAATGCCGTCGCTCGAGCTCGTTCCAGACGTCGATGATGTTCGTCTTCTCGCGCCCAAACTGCGCCTTCTCGCTCTTGAACCGTTCATAGTGCCCATTCCACTCGTCCACGATCTCCGGGTGATCGCCGAAGAACTCTCGGATCTTATCGAACATTGGTCGCAGCGTCCCCTCTCGATCAAAGAGAAGCCGTGCGTCCACGAAGGGGTGGAGAAGATAGGGAACCGTCCTGGCGGCATGCTCGATGATCTCGCGCGTGAAGAAGACGTTGCCTACCTTGATTCCGCCGACATACCGGTTCACCATCCCTGAGGTCGGTTGGTGCTCCAAGAAGACCGTGATGATGTCGATGTCCGACTCTTGGGTGTGGGTCCCTTTCGCCACCGATCCAAAGACGAGGAGACCGACGATGTTCGGGTCACGCTCGGCATCCCTTGTGATCTGACGGAGGATCGTCTCATGTTTCATGCCGCAACTCACTCGCCGAGGGCCGCGATTGCGCTTCCGTCTCAATGTCTCGCGCAAAAGC
>CAZZIF010000604.1:0-826 GCA_964654025.1 uncultured bacterium | reverse complement strand
AAGGTCACGTTGACCAATATGACGGCGCATAGCAAGAATGCGAACACAATCTCAAGAAGGGCCTCCGGATCTCTCTCGCCTGGGAAGTATCCGAAGATGCCCAACTGCATCACCGCTAGCCATGCCAAGGATGTCATCGCCAAGCTGGGAGCCCACAACTTCGATAGAACCCTTCTCACGCTCGTGGGCAGGACTCGTCTCCAATGTGTGAGCGGCTTGTTGATTCGGGTGGCATAGGCCCAGGTCGGCAGAAATAGCACAGCATGGCCAATTCCTCCCCCGACCAGCGTCAACAACACGAGCAGCGTCAAGAACACCGTCGCACCGCTGCGCACGTGGATGTACCTGACCGACCATAGGATAACCGCCAGACTGACCACGATGACCGCGATCCCGGTCAGCAGGAAGTTGGGAATGAGCGTGAAGGCCCCTTCCGTTCCATGCACCCAGTACCGGTGCGCTGGGCCAATGGCTTCGATGAAGAGCCCGTTCGTGGGCGTGTTGCCTTGAAGGATTTCAAAGATACCGTGATTCACAAGACCCGACAAGCCAAGGAGCGCGCCGATCACCGATGCCGTGATCCGGGTCGTTCGGTTCTTGGGTCTCATGTCGATGCTACTCTCGCACGTCAGGCGATGACTCACCCATCATCGAGGGACTGTCGTCTGCCGTGGCGCGCTCGAACGGCGCCACACCCAGTGGATAATCGCCAAACCGACTAGCTTGACCACCAGGTCCACCACGATCCGGGTCTCGGAGGAGGGTACCTGATAGTCCAGCTCGAAGAGCCCCCCGGACTTCCAGTGGCCGCCCAGCAGAAACCCCA
>CAZZIF010000603.1:0-2113 GCA_964654025.1 uncultured bacterium | reverse complement strand
GGGGCGGCTTCGGCCGGCGAGGCCGCGAACGGCGAGGAGCGACTCAGCGCAAACAACCTGCGGGATCGAATCGAACGGACCTTTCACGGTCTGATTCGAGGCGACACGCGGCTCGACACGCTGCGCAACTTCTGCATCACACTGATCCTGATCTTCCTGCTCAAGAACCTCTTCTGGTATGCGCAGAGTTTCCTGTCGGTCTTCATCGAGCAGACTGCCGTCCGCGACATTCGGGACTCGATCTTCAGGCGATACCAGTCGCTCAGTCTGGACTACTTCCAGGGCACCCATTCGGGCACCCTGGTGAGTCGCATCACCAATGACGCCGAACTTGCGCGCGGCGCGGTGGCCAACGGCGTCATGGAGCTTCTGCGCCACAGCTTCGCGCTCATTTCCTACCTGGTGATCGTACTCATCGCCAATGCGAGCCTGTTCCTGTGGGCGATCGCCATCCTTACGCCCAGCACCCTGTTGATCAACCAGCTCGGCCAGGTCCTGCGGCGCATCTCGCGCGTCTCGCAGGAGAAGATGGCGAATCTGACCAGTGTCGTCGGCGAAACCGTCCAGGGCATTCGCATCATCAAGGCGTTCGGCGCCGAGAGTCATCAAGCGCGCCGCTTCATGCACGAGACCGGGGAGTACTGCCGTACCCTGGTGCGCATGACGCGGATCGGCAGCCTGGGGATGCCCCTCACCGAGATCCTGGCGGTCGGGGTCGCGGTCACGCTCATCTATATTGGCGGCCGCAAGATCATCCTCGAGAACTCCGAACCCGGCTACTTCCTGCTCTTCCTGGCTGCGTTTCTCAGCATGATTCAACCCATCAAGGCCATTCATCAGCTCAACGTGCGCATCCAGCACGGACTCGCGGCGGGAAAGCGCATCTTCGACGTGCTCGATTCGGTCCCCTCGGTTCGCGAGTGCGCCGCCCCGAAGCCGGTGACCGGATTCCGCCGGGCGATCTCGTTCGAGGATGTGTGGTTCGCCTACGAGCCCGATACTCCGGTGCTGCGCGATATCCGCCTCGACATTCCGGCGGGCCAGATGGTGGCGCTCGTGGGACCCAGCGGCGGCGGCAAGTCCACCCTCGTCAGCCTGATTCCACGGTTCTTCGACCCCACCCGCGGTCGCGTCCTCCTCGACGGGGCCGATGTGCGGGAGCTGGCGATCGCCGACCTGCGCCGGCAGATCGGCATCGTCACCCAGGAGACGATCCTCTTCCAGGACACGATCGCCAACAACATTCGCATGGGCGATCCGCAGGCCAGCGATGGCGACGTGGTGGCCGCGGCGAAGGCGGCCAACGCCCACGTCTTCATCGAGCCGATGCCCAAGGGCTATGAAACGATGATCGGCGAACATGGCCTGCGCTTATCCGGCGGCGAGCGCCAGCGCATCACGATCGCTCGCGCCGTCCTCAAGAACCCGCCCATCCTGGTGCTCGATGAGGCCACCTCCGCGCTCGACACCGAGTCCGAACGCCTGGTGCAGGAGGCGATCCAGAAGCTGGTGGCCCAGCGCACCGCGGTGGTCATCGCCCACCGGCTCTCGACGGTGCAACGCGCCGACTGCATCGTCGCCCTGGCCGCCGGACGGATCGAGGAGATCGGAACGCACGAGGAGTTGCTGAGCAAGGGCGGCCTCTACCATCGCCTGCACCGAATGCAGTTCTCCGTAACGGAAATCGGCTGATCGGCATCCGGCCGGGACCGCGGTCAGCGCACGCCGCCCGAGGAACCCCGCTCCCGGAAAGCTCCCATCGCCAGGTAGCGGTCCTGGCGCATGCGCACCAGGTCGGCCGCCGAAAGCTGATCGAGCACCTCGAGCGAGCTGCGGATCGTATCGCCGATCGTAGCGGCCATTGCCACCGGATCCCGGTGGGCCCCACCGGGCGGCTCGGGCAGGATGCTGTCGATCACCCCCAGCTCGAGCAGATCCGGCGCCGTGAATCGCAGCGCTTCAGCCGCCTGGGCCGCCTTCTCGCGCGTCTTCCACAGAATCGAGGCGCATCCCTCTGGCGAGATCACCGAGTAGAAGGCGTATTCGAGCATGAAGACCCGATCCCCCACGGCAATGGCCAGCGCGCCGCCACTGCCCCCTTCCCCGGTGACGA
>CAZZIF010000602.1:0-2125 GCA_964654025.1 uncultured bacterium | reverse complement strand
AATCAGAGCATCTCCAGGGAAGACCTCGTGGAGCGACTACTGGTGGGCGGCTTCCCCGTGCCCGTCCAGAGGGGATCTCATCGCAGAAGACAGGCGTGGTTTGGCAGCTACATCACGACCATTCTCCAGCGAGAGGTACGTGACATGGCGCTCCTCGAAGCCGCGTTGCTGGTGCGCCCCTTGCCTGCTTGGTCGACCAATCTGGGACAACGCCTCGTCAAGTCGCCCAAGCTCATGCTGGTGGATTCAGGCTTGTTGGTCTACCTGCTGGGAGCAGACCGGGACAGGCTCCTTGCGGATCACACTCTCATGGGACATCTCGCGGAGAACTTCGTCGCCATGGAACTCCGCAAGCAGCTCGGCTGGCTCGACCCTCACGCCCATTTGTTCCACTTCCGGACGATGAGTGGCCGTGAGGTCGATGTCCTCATCGAGCGGCCGGATGGCCGGGTCGTCGGCATCGAGGTGAAGGCCGCGTCGTCGGTTGCCCCACAGGACTTCCGAAGCCTGCGCTATCTGAGAGATGTCGTAGGCCAGCGCTTCTGCAGGGGAGTTCTGCTCTATCTGGGTTCCGAGGGCCTCACGTTCGACGCTCAGATGTTCGCCTTGCCGATTTCGGCTCTCTGGCGGCGAACGAATTGATCGGGCGTCCTTCGGACAAGGACCTGCATTCGGCAGGGCACGGAGTCCCCACCACCGCGACCCTCTCTGAAGACCTGCTGGGCTGGATCGGGCGGGCGCGGCGCCCCGGCCCCGCGGCGCCGCCGAGGATGCCGTCGGGCTGGCGGATATCCCGTTGGGCCGGAATAGTCAGCCGGGCCCGAAACCTGTCGGGGGTCGTGCCCTTTGAAGGAGATAGCCGATTTCGAGGGAGTTACGGACTTCGTGCAGACCGCGGCACCAGCTCGACTCTAGCGCGGCTTGACTCTTTGGGACTAGCCGGGCAGAATTCGGCATTGTCTCGCCATACCATGGTCGCCGCGCGGCGGTGGGAGGAGTGTTGTGGCTCGAGTCGCCATTGATAGAGAAGGCATCGCGGAGCTCTGCAAGAAGAACGGTATCCGGCGGTTTGCGCTCTTCGGCTCGATCCTCCGAGATGACTTTGGTCCCGACAGCGACGTTGATGTGCTCGTCGAATTCGAACCAGGGAGCGTTCCGGGGTTCTTTGGGCTTCACCGCATCGAACGAGAGATCGCTGGGCTGTTTGGGAATCGGAAGGTAGATCTGCTGACATTTCGCTCCCTGAATCCTCGCCTCAAGGATCGTATTCTCGCACAGGCTGAGACCCAGTATGCAGCATGACGACCGAGTCTATCTGAGTCATATGCTCGATATGGCGTACAAGTCCCGACTGCTGGTGGGGGAGACGACGCATGCGGGCTTTGAGAGCAACGAAGTGCTCAGGCTAGCCCTGCGGCACCTGCTCCAGATCATAGGGGAGGCCGCAAGTAGGGTGAGCGATTCATGGCGTGCTGCTCACCCACAGATTCCGTGGGCCGAGATCATAGGAATGCGACACCGTGTGGTCCATGACTACCTTGGAATCGATGAAGAGATTGTTTGGCGGACGGTGAATGAAGATTTACCCATACTGATCGCTGCTCTGGAACAAGTACTCGGCGACGAAGAGCATTGAGGCAGGATCGGCTTCAGCCCTGCGAGTACAACACCGGTGGATATGGACATCTGTGACGTCATGGGCCCGCGCGCAGGAAGGCCAGCGGCGGGTGAACCGACGCCGGGGTAGTACGCTCTGCACTGGGACAGCCGCGGCGAATCGGGCCACCGCGTGCAGACTGTATCGCCGGCTGTGCGGCCTCCCGCGGCGCCGCCGAGGATGCCTCCCACGCTGGCGGATATCCGCCAGCCTAGCCCGGTGAGACCGCGGTTGGGATCCCACGGCCGGGCATTCCCCGACCGACCTCAGCCATCTGCGGGTTCCAGGACCGTCTTCGCGCGGATCCTCCTCTACCCTCCAGCGCTTCGATCCGAATCCTCGAGGTAAGGACCATTCCGTCTACGCAGACTCCAGATGGTGAGGTGACCCATGTTCTATCGCAATGAGTTCGTTCGTCGCGCCTTCGCGACCTGGGCCGGCAAGGCGGCCGTCCTGCTCCTGGCGGTT
>CAZZIF010000601.1:0-2126 GCA_964654025.1 uncultured bacterium | reverse complement strand
GGGGCAATGGTTCTCGCGCACCCGCCGGGGACCGGCCCCGGAGGGGTAACTCAGAGTCGGAGTAGGAACCATGGTTGCCCATAGCCCCCTCCACAGATCCCGGCGAGCGGAGCTACCGCACCGGGCTCCTGCCTCAGGTGATGACGCCAAGTCGCCTCAAGGGATAGGGGTGGCAGACGCGGGCCGGTGGCAGCCAGCAGTCGATGAGCCGCCGCATGCGCTCCCAGGTGAGGCGGGTCTTCTGGCTACGTCGCCGGAGCGAGCGGTACCAGAGCCAGCCGACCTGGAAGCGGAAGATGTGAAGCGCTGGGCTGTTCGTGGGCACGCCGTAATAACGCACATGTCCGCCGACCACCGCGCGCAGCCATCTTCCCACCTCGGGAACGGGGTCGTGCATCCGTCGCCGAAGTTCGGTCTTCACCTGCTTCAGCTTGGCCTGCAACCGCTTGCGAACCGTCTGCCGCCGCACCGTAAACCGTCCGTTGCTTCTCTTCTTCCCGCAGATATGGGTGAAGCCGAGGAAGTCGAAGGTCTCCGGCTTGCCCTGACCTCGGCGCTTTCGGTTCGACGCCGCAAACGGCCCGAACTCGATGAGGCGCGTCTTGTCGGGGTGCAGCTCCAGGGCAAACTTGCTGAACCTCTCGGCCAGCTCCGCCCGGAACCGCTCGGCATCCGACTCGCACTGGAACCCCACGACAGCATCGTCCGCGTAGCGCACGACGATGACATCGCCGCGCGCCTGCGTCCGGCGCCACCACTGGACCCAGAGGTCGAACACGTAGTGCAGGTAGATGTTCGCCAGGAGCGGCGAAGCGCTGCCCCCCTGCGGCGTTCCCTGCTCGCTGCGTGTTCGCGTCCCGTCCTCCAGCACGCCGGCGTTCAGCCATTTCTGGATGAGCCGCACGACGCGCCGGTCCGCAATCCGGTGCTCGACGAACTTCACCAGCCACCCGTGGTCGATGGCATCGAAGAACCCACGGATGTCCATGTCGAGCACCCAGTTCACCTTCCTCGTCAACAAGCCCGTGTAGAGCGCGTCCAGCGCGTTGTGCTGGCTGCGCCCCGGCCGGAACCCGTAGCTGAAGCCGAGGAAGTCGGTCTCGTAGACGCTGTTCAGCACCTCGACCGTCGCGCGCTGGACGAGCTTGTCCTCCAGCACGGTCACGCCGAGCGGCCGCTGCCGCCCGTCGGCCTTGGGGATGAACACCCTGCGGACCGGCTTCGCCCGGTACGCTCCGCGTTGCAACCGTTCGGAGAGGTCTTGGAGGTTCTCCTCCAATTCCTCGCCGTATTGCCGCCACGTCACCTGGTCCACACCCGGCGCGGCTTCCCGCTTGAGGCGGAAGTACGCCTCCCGGAGCATCTCAGGGTGGTAGACGTGGTGCAGGAGCGCGGTGAACTGCAACTTCCTGTCCCTTCTCGCTGCTTGACGTACCCGCTCCAGCGCACTGTGCACGCCTTGCCGGCTCGGTGTCCGGGGCGTGTTTTGCTGCCGCGGGTTCCCCTCGGCCAGACCCCTTCCCTCCACCTCCTCCGCGGTTGGGCCTCCTCGGGCCGGCGTGACCGTAGGTGTTCCCTTGGCTGTCTCCGGCGTTTCCGCCTTCGTGCCCGTGTAGGGATCGCCATAGCCGCACTGCCCTCGGCGCCCGCCCTTGTTCGGGGGCTTCCCAGGTACTATGGGTCTGTCCGACTTCCCATCTCCGTTCATCATCGGCGTACGTCCTTGGACTTCCCGACACGTCCTGCGGCACCATCCGCCGCAGGAGGAGATGGGATCTCCCGGTTCCCGAGCAAGGTGTTTCCGTACGTGCACGGGGTCTCTGACCGCGCGGGACCCTGGCGCGCCTCGCGATATCGGTGCGCCCGGTGTTGCCTTCCGCTTCCTCCTACAGCGTCGGCGTCCCGGAGGAGTCTGCTTTCGCGGCTCAATACCCGGCCCGTGCGTACCCCTGTCAACGCTTCGGTGCCGCCCTCGCGGGCGACTCCGCATGACTCGGGGCCGTCGTGGGTCGCTAACCCTTCAACGTATGACTCTTTCATTCACTACACCTCGCCGGTTTGACCGGCGCACAGGAGGATCGAGATGATCAAGGACCACATTCAGCCACCCCGACCTACCCCACGCG
>CAZZIF010000600.1:0-2131 GCA_964654025.1 uncultured bacterium | reverse complement strand
TCCCCGGACCGTGGCATGCCTCACACTGCACGTGATGGAAAGCCGGATCCACGACGGCTTCCGTCATACTCGCCGCGCCGGCACCCACCCCTCTCGCGCCTCCATCCAGGTCGTCCAAAGGTCTGGTGATGTGGCAGCGCACACATGCCGGATCCTGGGCGCGCTCCTCGGCGACCAGCGTTTCCATGGCACGCGCATGCGGCGTCTCGCGCCACTTCTGGAACTCAGCCGGATGGCACCGTCGGCACACCGCGACCCCAAGATAGCGCTCAGGGACCACTTGTTGGGATCTCTGGCCTTTGGCCCTCTCGATCAGGGCTTCTTGACGCACTCTCTTGGCCCGTTCCTCGACCTCGGCCACCTCGGCTGCGACAACCGGATCGCTCGGATACGTCGCGTCGAGTTCGTAGTTGTAGCCGTACCAGTCGACGATGTCCCCTTCGGGACTGACGATCACCCGGGTCGTCGGCAGGAAAATGCCCCGCAACCCGCTGCGGCTCACGATCACATCTCCCGAGAGCAGCGGATTCCGGCTGGCGATCGAGAAGTAACCTCCCAAGAGGATGTCCACGTTCTCGAGACCGCTGGCAAGCGCGGTAGCAGCCTTGTCGCCGATCGCCGCCATCACGACCACGATGTCGGAGGATTCGGCGAGGGCGGGCGCCAGCTCAGCGATGGCGCCGGCTGGTTCCTGGAACTCATAACTGAGGCCCTCGGGCGGGGACACCTTATCGAACTCCTCGGCGCCCACCACGCCGAGCAGGCCAACACGAACGTCCGCCACCGTGATGACGTGCGAGCGGCGGCCGATCGGTGCGGCCCCGCCTTCGCCCGCCAGGGCGACATTCGAGCACACGACCTGGATGGAGCGGTCTGCGAGCAGCGACACGAACTCGGGGTAATGCGACAGTTCCCGCACCCCAGGCACCATCGCCTGCATCCCCTCGCGCTCCATGTGATCGAGGATGTACTCGTTGTAGACCGGACCCATCAAAGGATCGGTGTGCATGAAGTCGCCCAGCTCCAAGACCACCATCGGTGATCCTTTCGCGCGCAACTCATTGAACTTGCTGGCCCGCCGGGCCAGACCTCCCTTGAGGTCGCCCGATCACCCCACCACGCCGATGTTGCCCTCGAGCGATCCCCGGGTGACGAACATCAGCTCGGTGTTCGCGGGCCGCAGGCCCAGGTCATCGGCGTCGGCCTTGATCACTCCAGTGGCGTGGCCCAGAAAGAGGGCCACGATGGCCAGAATGACCAGACCGCCCAGGCTGAATGTGGTTCTCGATCGCATGTCCATCCTCATTCCTGCCGTGCCGGCCCCCCCTGGTCCCCAGACTCGTGTCAGGGCACGGGTCGTGTGTCAGGCGGCACGGCCGCCAGGTGCGCGGCACGGCCGCCAGGTGCGCGGCACGGCCGCCAGGTGCGCGGCCGGCAATCACCGGCGCTGCCGCTCATATTTCAGGTCGGGCAGGTCCTTGACGCTGATCCGGAAGTAGTAGGAGGATCGCCCCCCACTCATCCGGCGGTCGAAGACCGCCTGCCAGCATCCCAGGTCACGATACAGGGAGTAACTCTGACTCGTAACCTCCTGTTCCGAGAGATCATAGTACAGGGTGTACTTCAATCGCCAATCCTGCGTCACCGAGAGTTCGGACGCCAGGTTGATCGAGCTGCGGTGCGAGGACCACTCCCGGCCGAGCGAGAAGACGTGGGTGGCCGATAGCCTCCAGGGCCCGGTCAACGATCCGCTGGGCATTTCCGTCCCCGGCTCGAAGCCACCCTCGTTGCCGACGTCACCAAAACCGATGTGATCTTCGGCCGGAGCCTGCGCCTCGCCCGCGCCGACCCCGTCGCCTTCGGGCCGTCCGCCGGAGAACTGAAACGATGTCCGCAGCGAGAGCTGGGAACGGGCCCACTCCTCGAGGTCGTGGGTCAGCGAGAAGTCGCTGCTGATCCGGCGGCCCGGGGACAGACGCAGGGTGTGGGTCATGTTGCTCCACGGATCGCGGTCTCGTTCCTCCGCCAGGAAGTCGTAGGAGGTCCGCGACGACCAGGTGAGCAGGTTGTCTTTCTTGAGCGTCTCCTCGCCGCGGCGGTACTTCACGTGGAACCGTTGGGTGAGTCCGAG
>CAZZIF010000599.1:0-2142 GCA_964654025.1 uncultured bacterium | reverse complement strand
AACGCCCGCGCGGTCACCTTGCCGGTCAAGTGCCGCCCGAGGGCCGGTCCAGCCGATCGAGGATTGCCCGAGCCGTTCGAGGAGAGACATCATGCGCACCGACCCGAGCCCTCACGGCGATGGCCCCGAGATGCCGATCTCGCCTCAGTGGGTGGAACCCGCGCCGCCGTGGCCCACGACCCTGCCAGCCGGACTCAGTACACGCCTCGGCGGAATCAGCCCCCCGCCTTTCGACAGCCTCAACATGGGTACCCGCACCGGGGATGATCCGTCCCGATTGGCCGCCAATCTGGCGCGGCTCGCGTCTGCGACCGGTCTCCCCCTGGAGCAGGCGGCGCGGATCCGGCTCGAACACGGCACGCGCGCGCTCTGGGCCGACGAACCCGGCGTGAGGGGAGTCGCCGATGCCCTCCTGACGCGCCGGCCCGGCTTGCCTCTGCCCCTTACCGTGGCCGACTGCTATCCGGTGGTGATGGGGGTGCCGGGCCGAGTGGCGGCCCTCCTGCACTGCGGATGGCGCAGCACCGCCGGCAATCTGGTCGGCATCGTCGCCGAAACGCTGCGAAGAGACCTCGAGGGGTTGCCGCCGGATGGCGGAGCGTCGCCGCCGGATGGCGGAGCGTTGCCGCGAGACGGCGCAGCGTTGCCGCGAGACGGCGCAGCATCCTCGCCGAACCGCAAGGCTCTAAGCGAGGCGCTGTGGGCATGGATCGGCCCAGGTATAGGACCGTGTTGCTTCGAAGTGGCTCCAGAAGTCGCTGATCGCTTCCCGCCCGAGATTCGGCGCCTCGGCGATGCCGGCGATACTGGCAATGCCGGCGATACAGGCAATGCCGGCGACGGCGCCCCAGCCCGCCCCCATGTGGACCTTCCGGCCCTACTGGAAGCGCAGCTCAGAGAGGCAGGGGTCGCCCCCTCCCGGTTGAGACGGGATGGGCGCTGCACGGTCTGCCGGCGGCGCCAGTTCTTCTCGCACCGGGGCGATGGCGGGCATACGGGGCGGATGCTGGCCTGGGCGATGCTGACCTCCGGATAGCCCGCGACTCTACGGATTCGAGGCCGGTCGTTCTATGCGGTCTAGAGAGGGTCGTCCGGCTTCGTCCCGCCACCCCCACTGCCACTCCCGGGGAGGGGATCCAGATCGTCGTCGTCGCTGAGCCCGCCGATGAAGATGGCCATCAGAACCGCGCCGGCGCCGACCAGCGCCGTACCGGTGTAGTCGAACTTGCTGTACTCCGCGTAGGCCACCTCCGAGAGTGGCAAGTGCGTGTAGCGTGGGGCATCCACGTAGGCCAGGTGACCATTGGGCATGACGCGCTCTTCGACCACGCGGTAATAGCCGTGAAGCGTATCGCCCTCGACGTAGGCGCGCGCGAAGTCGTACTCGAAACCGTCGCGCGTGACGACACGGGTTCGCTTCGTTCCGTCTTCGGGATACTGGTTCATTCCTACCCGGACAGTGTTCGAACACCCAGTCAGCAGGAAGGCCGCGCCAGTCAGCAGGACTACCCCACGCCGAGTCGCGCGTCGTAACCGACCCATGTAATGATACAGACCCATGACAAACCCTCCTTGGCAAGACCTGCCGAGGCGCGGTCCCGCCACCGACGATGCGAGCCCGGATCGAGCGAGCGGCACCTTCCCGGAAGAACCCGAGAGACTGCCAGGCAAGTATAGGGGTCCGGAGGCGGACGAGCAATCGGGCGGACAGTCCCTGGCCGCCGGCCGGCTCGAGGAACGGATCCCCGCCGAAACTCTGGCGGGGTCGATCGCGGCAATCCTCGAAGCCGACCTACCCAGAGCCCTGGTCGGGGTGCTGGTCCGGGAGCTGGTCCGCAAGCTGGTCCGTGTGCCGGTCCGTGTGCTGGTCCGCGAGCTGGTCCGTGTGCCGGTCCGCAAGCTGGTCAGGCTGCCGGTTGGGGTTCTCGTCGGGATCCTGGCCCGGATCCGAGACGGCCCCCTGACCAGCCCGGGTGCCCCCCTGTTCATCCGGTCCGCCAGGAGCCGCCAGTCTCCTCTTCCATTCGTACAGCCACTCGAGCGCCTGGCGAGGTGTCATCGAGTCCAGGCTGAGCTCTTCCAGCGCCTTCGCCATCCGCGTCTCGCTCGTGCGGGCGTCATCGCCGGCCGGGGTCGGCATCG
>CAZZIF010000598.1:0-2145 GCA_964654025.1 uncultured bacterium | reverse complement strand
GTATGGTCACACAGCCCACCCTGGCCCTGGTAGGGGATAACCCCAGCGGTAAAGAGATGATCATACCATGGGAAAAGATCGGGGAGCTGAACAGGGAGCCGGTGGAGGTCGGCGGGATCCTCCGGGGCAATGACTTCCATTTGATGAATAAAAGAACACAGGACAAGTTTGATCGTACAGGACGGAGCTGATGGCGCTAGGGGAAAAATACCGGGTTTATTGTGACAATCAGTATGGCGAAAAGCATTTCTATTTCAGGATATACTGGGAGGGATTCAGCGGATCTATCAGCGAGCTGACCGGATCAGCTGTGCCGGTTGAGGGTGAGGTGCCAGGTGCGGATTCAGACCCTTTTGAGGTTATATTTGGCAGTGAATACGTGGTGCGGGTTCTGAGTTTGACCGATGGGCAGTTTTCTGATTTTGCCAGCGCTAAAAACAGGGAGGTGCTGGGAATCATGCATAACTACACAGATAATGCCAGGGTCTGGCAGGGATGGCTGGTGCCAACGGAGACGGAGGAACCGCACAACCAGCCACCCTATGAGACCACCCTGATCTTCAATTGTGGGCTAGGCCAGCTGAACCAATACGAATACCTGGACACAGATGGTAGCTATTTCACGGGCAGGGCGCTGGAAAAAAACATCCTGGTAAACTGTCTCAAAAAGATTTACCCATCCACCATGACTACTTCGCTGAGGCCTCATATTCAGATAATGATGAGCCTACAGGAAACTACGAGCAGCTCAGGGTCCAGTAATAACCAGATGGACCTCACCTATGTGGATCAGGGTAAATATATCAATGAGGATGGAACGGTGATGAACTGCCGGGAGGTGGTTGAAGATATTTTGAAAAGCTACGGCTGCAGGATCCAGATGGCAGATTATATTTCTATAGTCAGGGTTAGGGATCTGGCCATGGTGCAGGAGGACCTGGATCTGCATGTCCAGCGCTACGATGAGGACGGCACATATATAGACGTGCAAGTGCTGGAGGATACAGACATTGAAAAGACTTTGACGGGTCCACAGGACAGGGCAAGTATGATTGGATGGATAGGATCCGCACAGCTGGCCAGGTATCAGAGGGCATACCGGAGAATCCGGGTTGTACAGGACTATTTGTATAATAATATCCTGTTGCCGGGAACTTTCATTTCAGAAAATTGGACTGATTTCTGGACCACCTCCGGAACGGTCTCCAGGGCGCAGAGTGCGGATAACCCTGATGATTATTATATCCGTATTGGGTCAACTGGGTACATTGAGCAAACAATATCAAATCTTGATTATGTCATAGCTACGAACCAGACACTGATCATCTCTTTTGAAGCTATGATGGAATTTGCAGATTCAGTAACCCATGATTTGTTCAGAATTGATGTACGGTTCTATTACGATGGCCCCAGCACGGATAATTTTTACCTGGATGGACAAATAGGGGGCACTCCCGATGATCCCAGCTGGGTAGCATCTCCCATTACCTCGTTCTATTTTACCACGGAAAGCGGAAAGATTTCGGCCCGTCGGTGGATGAAATTTGAACTGGAGATTGACCTCCCATCGGCAGACGGTGATTTGCAGATCCGGTTTAGTAACGGGATAGCCTCCGGAGGATCCGGGGACATTGATGCAACTTGCTTCAAGAATATCAAGCTATTCGGCACCTATGATCATGTGCCCCCAGGGAAAAATAATACTCAGACCGTGGAGATCTCAGAGGACAATATTAATGATCTGAAAAAAACGGATCTGACAGTGGGAGATATTACAGATCAGTCTGGTAACGAATGGATCTTTTTTAAGGGAGCGAAAAGCCTGGATGCAGATGGTTTGTCTTTGACCGACCAGTGGAGGTCCACCTATAAGGGAGCTGGAGCCGGTAAAGCGGTTTATGGCCCAGGGGTCACTCTGGCAGAATATGTTATGGACGGTCTGGTAACCCAGCATGGAGCGATCAGTAAAAGGCTGACCGGAACGCTCAGTATAAACCCAAAAGAGTTGAGCCCGTTCATGGTATTTGTGGATGACGGGGTAACCTATCTGCCCACCAGCTGGCGCATGGATTTCAAGCGGAGCCTGTTGGAGGTGAGCATGGTTGAGCTGCCGGCACCTGGACAATCAGAGCTAACCGAAAATCT
>CAZZIF010000597.1:0-2155 GCA_964654025.1 uncultured bacterium | reverse complement strand
AGGACCTTGTGGTCCTCAGCTTCCCAGGGCCGGACCGCTCGATTCGCATGGCGGATCTGCGCGCCGGCCGGGCGGTTGCCCGTCGGTACCGGAATCGCCGGATCGGGGAGTTTCTCAAGGAGACGCGTGCGCATCAGATGGTGGATCGCGTCATCGCCGCTGTGCGCCGGTGGCCCGAGTTCGCCGAGGAGGTAAGCGTGCCTCATCGCCCCGGGACCGAAATCCAGCGCAACCAACGCGTGGAGATGTGAGCGGTTCCGTGCATGTTGGATCGCGTGTCGGACACAGATCAGCGCGCACATGGCCAGCATGCGCCTTCCCGCGCCCAACGCAGGTCAGCCTGAGCAAGCGCGGGGAGGGGCGTTGGAATAGGCTCGTGCGGCTGTTCCGTTGCATCCCCTTGGCTGCGCTTACGGCCAGTAGGCCGAGCCTGTACTCCAGGTGCCATCCGCCCGCTTGATGCGCAGGTACCAGTGATGAAACAGGTAATGCGCCGCCACGGCCTCGCTGTTGACCAGGGCGCGCACAGTGATGGCAGTATCTGACCACGAATCCACAGCGAAGCCGTAGGTGTACACCCCATAACTGCCATGGTCCACCTCGTAGGGGGTGCCATCCCACCACAGGCCATCAATGAGGTTAGGGGGCTCACCATAGGTTGCAAAGAAAGCCGCGTCATGGCTGTACAACCTACCGGCGCCCTGAGCGTCTCCGAAATTCTCCCCGAGAATGGTCAGGGCCATGACATTGGTCCCATCGTGTCGCGGCGGGTCGAATCCCAGGATGCGCGGCGCATTGCCGATGGTCAGCGTGAGAGCGTTGCTGGTGTACCGGTGTTGTTCGCCGGTTTCGACCACGAGCGGGCCGGTCGTGGCCTCCGGTGGGACCTCGACTGTGATCGTTGCATCCGCCCAGGAGTTGATCACCGCCGGAGTCGTGCCGATCAGCACCTGGCTCTTCGTGCTTCTCGAATCGCCAAAGCCCATACCATGGATGGTAACAACATCACCAGGGTTCGCGCTGGCAGGTTCGAGACGGCCGAGGACCGGCACCACGGAGATGTTGAGGTAGACGCCAAAGCCATCCAGAAACGCGCCCGACGGCGTGTTGACTTCTCCCCAGATGGCCAGTGGCAGCACGCCGTCCGCGTCGGCGCGCGCATGGTGACGCGTCCCGCCGAGTGGCAGCTCCAGCGAGACCTCTTGCACCGAAAGGGTGTTGTCGGCGGCCGGTGGCAGGCTGACCGGCTCCGAATCCTCCCAGACCAGGCGATCGGCGCCGGCATTGACTTGCACCCGCACCGCCACATCAGCCGCTTCGGGATGAGCATTCCAGAGCGGTGTCCGGACCCGCAAGGCTGCCGTGGTAGCCGGTAGAAGCGGCACGGGGGCATCATCGCGCTGTGACTGCCAAACATAGCCCTTGCCGTGCACGGTTGTCGCGGAGGGCTGGAAGCGCAGCTTCACGAAATCATGGCCACTGCCGTCGGCGGGATTCAGGATATCGAAGGTCACAAAGCCTGTCGGAGGCCCTTCATGACCCTCGCCGGGGCACCCGATCGTCTGCAGCGGGCGGCTTTCCGGCAATGCCCGCTCGACCCAAACAGCCTGAATGGCGACCATGGCGTGGGCTTGCATGTCGGCAAACCAGTCCGCGGGACGAACCGTCTGCATGGTGCCCAGCGTCTGGGTGACCTCGGTCATGGCCTGAGGATCGTGGATGATGAACTCCTGCCCTCCCAGGCGATACCCAATCACGACAACCACGTGGCGTCCTTGGCCCGGGATCGGAACATTCACCAGCACCGGATATCCGGCATCCAGCAAACGCAAGATGCGATAGCGCAAGTTGGCGTGATTCATGTAGCCGCGCCAGGACACCGGCGCCCCGGTGTGCTGATGCAGGAACAGCAGCATCGTCTCGGTGAACTGCCTGATGTTGAGACCGTAATCGGACTCGCTCGCCCCCACGAAATGAAGTGCATCGCCAAGATGCAGGTTCGACTCGGTCGGGTCGCGATGGGCGCGGAGCAGCATCAGGCAGGAGGCGGCCCAACATCCGGTCGATATCTGCTCGTAGAAGGGCACGCGCAGCAAGAGCTCGCTGTGCTCGGTGCCATAGAAGCCCTCGATCTGGACCATGTAGCGCAGGCGAT
>CAZZIF010000596.1:0-2180 GCA_964654025.1 uncultured bacterium | reverse complement strand
AAGCCTGCCATTCTGCCAGCTTACGAGTCCTCGAGCCGGCGAGCCTCGAGTCCTTGAGGCGGCGGGCCTCGGGTCCTCGAGCCGGCGAGCATCGGGTCCTTGAGGCGGCGGGCCTCGGGTCCTCGAGGCGGCGGGCCTCGGGTCCTCGAACTGGTCAGCCTACGAGTTCTCGAAGCGACCAGCCGATGAGTTACGAGCCGGCGCGCCTACTTGCGATAGGCGGTCAGGACGCGCCGGACCCCTTCGATCACATCACTCACATCTCGATCGCTCAGACCCGAGGACAACGGCAGCGACAAGGTGCGTTCTCCGACCCACTCGGTGTTGGGGAAATCACCTTCCTCGTAGCCGTAGGTTTCACGGTAGTATGGGTGCAGGTGCAGCGCACGGTAGTGGACTCCGGTGCCGATGTGTTCGGCATGCAACGCCTGCAATACCCCATCACGGTTCTGACGGAGTTCCTCAAGACGCAAGAGGATCACGAAGAGATGGCGCGCGTGTCGGTCGCCGGCGGGTGGTTCGGCGGGGACGTCGCACGGCAGATCCGCGAATGCCTCGCGATAGCGCTGCCAGATCTGCTCGCGGCGTACCAGGTTGGCCTCAACCCGCTCGAGCTGACGGATGCCTAGCGCAGCCTGCAGATCCATCATGTTGTACTTGAAACCCGGGAAGACGACCTCGTAGTGGCGAAACCCCTCATCGGAGTAGCGCTTCCAGGCGTCGCGCGATAGTCCATGGAGGCCAGCGACCTTGATCCAGTCGGCGATCTGCGCGTCATTGGTGGTGACCATACCGCCCTCGCCCGTAACGACATTCTTTGTGACATAGAAGCTGAAGGCAGTGCAGTCGCTCAGTGGACCGATCTTCTGGCCATGATGGATCGTTTCGATAGCGTGGGCCGCGTCCTCGACGACCTTGAGACCGTGCTTGTGCGCAAGCGGTGAAATGATGCTGAGATTCGCGGCGCGACCGGCGAAATGGACAGGTAGGATGGCCCGGGTGCGCTCTGTGATTTTCGCCTCGATGGCGTGGGGGTCGATGCAGAGCGAGGACCGTTCACAGTCGACGAAGATGGGCCGGGCACCCAAGTGGGTGATGACGTTGGCGGTTGAAGCGAAGGTCATCGGGGTGGTAATGACCTCGTCGCCGGCGCGAACACCCACCGCGATCATTGCTAGGTGCAATCCTGCCGTACAGGAGTTGAGCGCCATGGCGTAGCGGGCGCCCACGTACTCACGGAAGGCTTCCTCGAAGGCTGCGACTCGCGGGCCGGTCCCCAGCCAGCCCGAACGCAGCGTGGCCACGACCTCCTCGATTTCTTCTTCCCGGATGTCCGGACGTCCGAAGACTAGGTAGCTGTCGCGAATCGGTGTGCCGCCGTCGATTGCCAAAGTTGTCTTACTCATGTCGTGCTCCTGATCCGACCGGCGAGGCGGTGGAGCCAACCCAGGCGGATCCAATAGGGAAACATCGTCCGAACGCCGCCAAATGACTCTTTGAATTTCTCGACCGACGCGATACCGGCACTGGGCAGGAAATCGTATCGATGAAAGCCGTCCTCGATCGCGTCTCGGATGATCCGTTCTTGAACGAGGACATTGGGGCGCAGTCGCTTGGCTTCGTCGTCGAAGTAGCCGGCATGGTAGTGAACCTTTCCGTAAGCCCGGCAGACGAACGTGCCCCCGATCAAGCGGCCCTCGAACCGAACGGCGTAGAGCCGCACGGCTTCTCCTCCAATAGACATCATCTTCTTATACAGCTCCAGCGGGTAGATGATTCCTGGTCGCTGTGACCAGGTGGCCATCCGCCGCTGGTAGAAGTCGTAGACCTGGCGAACGTCTTCGTCGGCGGTACTCGTTTCCACAGTCACGCCCTTGCGTGTCAACCGCCGAATGTCGTTGCGTTTCTGGGTTGTCAGCACCTTTTCCCAGTATGTGTCGGGCGAGTCGGGCAAATCAAGCTGATGGGTTGTCTCACGGCGAGCACCGAGAGAACCGGCAGCGATGGCGGGTGAACAACCAGCTCCGTGCCCTCCTCCTTGGGGAGCTGACTCGTCAGCGGTGGACTGCGTGGCGGCGGACACGTTGGCGGTGGACTGGGCGGCGCCGGACTCGGTGGCGGCGGATTCGGTGGCGGTGGATTGGGTGGCGGCGGACTCGGTGGCGGCGGACTCGGTGGCG
>CAZZIF010000595.1:0-2181 GCA_964654025.1 uncultured bacterium | reverse complement strand
CCGCTGCCGAACGCTGGAAGCCTATGAAATGATGGTGAGAACCAAGCCCCAACAGTCTTGCATCGAAGTGCGATTCTTCCTTCCCCGTTACGTTCTCCATGTTGACATTGCGATGCCTTCCTCGCTCGTCAGCTCGTTCGATCGCGTCGAGTTCATCCCTGCGGAGGGAGAGCCGCAATCGGTCGCACATGGCGTCTCGCGGCAGGAAGGTGACCGTATACGCGTGGTCGTGGCCGCCCCCCGGGCAAGACTGGGACAGAAAGTACTGATCCACTTCAAAGCGCCGACCGAACCCGTCGCTTGCTCGGTCGAGGTGGGGGCCTCCAAGAACGAACCTCGCGATCTACGGCTCATGCGAGATGGCTTCGCTGCCCTCGAGATGGGCCACATCGAAGAGGCCCGATCCGCGCTCCTCGCCTACCAAACCAGCTTCACCGAAAATCCGTGGGTCCTCCTGGGCCTGTCACGTTGCCACGGCGCTGTGGGCGAGTTCCAAAGAGCCGAAACGTTTTCTCTCCAGGCTCTGGTGCGCGGACTGTCGGGACCGGCCGACGATGACTACCATGCCTTGGTCGAACCCCGCTGGTTCACGGATCCAGCTCACCGCCGAACCCTTATGGAGGGCTGCCGCCAGTGGCCCCTGGATGAGCAACACGGCCTCGTCGTGCTCGAGCGTGTCCAGGAACACTCCCTGGATCTGCACACTTGGCGTTTGCGAAGAGATCGCGAGCTTCTCTTCGTCCGCCGCGCCGTCACCGCACGCATGCTTTCGCAGATCTCCTTCGAGTTCTCCGATCAAGACTACCTCCTCTACACGGCTTGCCGCATCATTCGCCGCGATGGGCGTGTCGACACCTTGCCAACTGAGCGCTTTGTCGTGGGGGATAGCAGCAGTCGCGATGTCAGCGTCCTTACCCAGACCGTGCATGCAGGACACTGGTTGCTGCCCGAACTCCACGAGGGCGATCAGATCGAGTGGACCCATCATGTGATCACGCCGCAGTGGATCGAGGACGTCGGAGAGCGCCAGTATCGTGCTGTTGTCAACGATCTTTGCCATCATCTCATCCCAACCTATCGGAGTATCATGCGGATCAATGGCAACTCCGATGCCCCTCTCCAGGTTCGAGTCCGTGGCATCGGGGCACACATTGCACGCGACGACCGAGTGCTGGATAATCAGCGCACGATCACACTGACCATCCGGCGGTACATTCCCACGAGCCACACAAACTGCGAGTACGAGCGCTATGTCTTCAATCCGTTGGTCGCTTTCGCGATCGCGGATCACGACTGGCAGGAAGATGCGAAGCTTTCATTTCGCCGCAACTTCGGCGAAGAGAGCCTGGCCGACTCACTGCCAGCGGCTCTACGCCGACACTTCCTTCCCGAAGCCGTGCCGGAGGAACAGCTGAAACGCGTCTTCTACTGGATTCGAGACCGGCTCAAGTACGCCGTGATTGGATCGGTTCAAGAGCTGATCGGCAAGGAAGGCCGTGCCCACGCCATCATCCGAGCAGGTGTTGCCGACTGCAAGGACCGGACGTATCTGCTTTCGTTAGCATGCCGTGAGCTGGGTCTGCCCTTCCAGATAGTGGCCGTATCGGTCGGGCGTGGCATTCTGATTCGTGACTTGCCCGGCGAGCAGTGCGACCATGCTCTTGTCAGGGTTCAACTGCCCGATCGATGCATTTACCTCGACGCCACCAACTCAAGCGGCCTCTTTGGATCGATTCCTCTTCAGCTGCAGGGAATGGACTGTCTGGTGCTCGGCGAAGAGCCCACCATCGAGACCCTTCCGGTTGAGCCGCCGGAGGCCAATCGAATGGACATTGTCGAGAGCTTCGACGGAATTCGCGACGGGTGGTTGTCCGGCTCCTTTGAACTCGAAGCGCGCGGTCAGATCGCCCGCATGATGGACGAACACTGGAAGGCGCAGACCTTGGCTGCCCGCGGCCTCGTGCCTTCCGCGCAGGCAGAGCTGCGCCAGTTCCTGCCCGGTATCGTACTTGAGTCCTTCGAACGCATGGCACACACCGCCGAATCGGATCGCTTTGCCGTCAAGGGCCGGCACCAACGCTGCCCATTGTCAGACATTGGAGGCCAACGCGTGGGCATGCTGGCATGGCAGGCGCCGTTTGCCCCGGTGGAGAGCTGGCGCATGCTGCATCTTGGACGGGC
>CAZZIF010000594.1:0-2190 GCA_964654025.1 uncultured bacterium | reverse complement strand
AGTGCGGCCAGCGCAGGTGTGGCCGGGGCAGGTCTGGCCGCGGAAGGTCGGGACGGCGCAGGTCTTTCCCCCGTAGGTCGGGATCATCTATCTCCCGGTGCACCTACCACGGCGGTCATGCAAGCGCCGGTGCCTCTGGTGTGCGAGCTTCCCCCGGTCCCGGGCTGCACGGAGTCCGAGTACGCCGGGGTCCTCTCGGTCGTGACTCTCAGTACCCGGGTCGTGGACGACGCCGGGGAGGGTCTTTGCTGGAACAACAGCAACAACGAGATCGGTGCGAACAGGCTTCGTCTGCTCGGTGACACGGCGGCTGATGCGCGTATGACGGCGCGGGAGACCGTCTATGGCCTGTGTCAAGGCGGCCCGCCAAGTGGAGTGCTGAAGGGTGTGACCGCGCGGGCGCTCAGACGCATGGATGTCGACCGGCTCGGTTTCGAGCTGTCCCTGCCCGAGAAGGAGATGCCCATCGCGGGAGCCTCGATTTCCCTCGCCCTGGGTGTTGGTATGGCTGGGGCCATGATCGGGCTGCTGCGAGACGGGCAAGGTCTGGCCCCGCGGCGAGATCTGGCCTGGACCGGTGAACTCACCCCTTCTGGTCAGGTGAACGACGTTGACAGCCGGTCGCTACGCGCGAAGGTCCGCGCAGCCCGCGCGGCGGGTCTGAGGGGTCTGGTCGTGTCCCGGACACAGGGCGACCAGGCCTGCCAGATCGCGGCCGAGGCCGCATGGGACGGCCAAATCTACACGACGGGCAGTCTGCGAGAGGTCTTCGATCATGGCGAGCTTCTGGAATCGGCCACCGTACCGGATGCGGTGGTGGCCGCGTGTCGCCGGCCTCGCCTGCAACAGACCGCAGCCTACGCGCTCTTGGGCGTGATGGGGCTGATCTTGCTGCTGCTGTCGCCGCGGTTGCTCGATGAGGTTGGCGTGCACTGGTTTCCTGCTTGGCGGCCAATGCCCCGGATCGAGGATCTGACTGTACCGCACCACGTCATTCTGGGTTTCGATCTTGCGATCCCTCGCATGGCCGATCTCCACTACCAGCCGGATGGCGGGCGCTGGTGTTCGTTCGCTTTCATCGTGACAGAGGTGGGACGCTATCGAGGCCCGGGACCCTACCTGATTCTGGGGGAAGGCGCCGACCCCTCGGCCGGACTGGACGGGCGGGTCCGGATACTACACATTCCCACACGACGATGGGTGGGCGAGTACGTGCCCCTCTCCACATGGCTACCGAACGAGCCGTTGCGGGAGACGAACGCAAACCTCTACTCGGTCAAGGCGGGCATGGTGGCCAACATTGACGACGATGGCTACAAAGAAATCATCCTCTCGATCAGTTTCAACCCGTCTTCGCGCACCGTTCTCCAGATCCTGGACGAAGACCTCCACTGCGAACGGTCCGCCGAGCACATCGGACACCTGGAGAACCTGGTCGCCCGGGACCTGACGGGGGACGGCCGCCCCGAAGTGCTTGCCAGCGGGTATCATGATCGGACCAAGGGCCTCAGCCTGCTGGTTCTCGAGACCGAGGACTTCTACCCGGTTCGGAACATTGAATCGTTGCAGCCGCTTTCGGAATACACGAGCGCCGGACTGACCTTCGACCCCGAACGGCAACCGTGCTTGGTCCATCATGTGCAGCCGTTCCGCTCCTGGATGGGCACCTTGCCCGAGGATCCCCTGATGCAGATCGGATGGCCCATACTGGCGCTGGATTCGGTGGCGGACACCGGATCGGTAGTGCGCACGGATGCCTATCTGAACTCGGCGAGGTCGATGATCGTGAGCACGACCTTCGGTCTGCCCGACACGGTCTTGAATATCGCTCCGAGTCAGGTGATCGTCAACCGAGCGGAACAGCTGCATGCACGAGGCGAACTCGGCCATGCCTCCGCGGAGGAATGGCTCGAGTTCATCGTTGCGGATTTGCGGGAAGCCATGCGGCGCACGGACTACATTCAGCGATAGACGGGACGCTAGATAGGACGCTAGATAGGACGCTGGATAGGACGCTGGATAGGACGCTAGATAGGACGCTGGATGGGGAGATAGATGGATACCCCTTGCTCCTGCCCTTTGATCAGAAGTCATGCGAGACCGAGGTGTACTTGATGTGCATCGACGAAGAGAAATGGATCGAACTCTGGCGCGGCCTCCTGGAAGGGCGCGAACCGGAAACGACCCAGT
>CAZZIF010000593.1:0-2193 GCA_964654025.1 uncultured bacterium | reverse complement strand
ATCCGGACGAAGGCGCCATCTACTTCACCGAATCGATGATTCGCCGCCAGGCCGGCGACCTGGACGGAGCGCGTCAGGCGTTGGCCCGCGCCGAGTCGTATCGGCCACTGCCGAAGCACCGCTTCCTCTCGGCCAAGGGCATCCTCGCTTACCACGAAGGCAACAACGAGGAGACGATCCGCCATTTTGCGCGGGCGGTCGAGATGGTCCCCGACCGGTTCGAGTTGCGCTACAACCTGTCGAAAGCCTACGCCCGGGCCTCGCTGTTCCTCAAGGCCGATCGGGAAATGCGCCAGGCCTTCGCACTCAATTCGGGCCAGGTGCGCTGGGAGGAACGCCGCCGGCTGCAGGAGAGGACCGATGACTTGATCGAAGAGCGCCTTGGCACCTCCGACCTTTGGAAAGTCCTGGCTCGGACGCCGCGCCCGGGTACCTTCGCGATGCCCCGGGCCCTGTCGGTGCTATTCCCGGCCCAGAACCCCTCGCTGCTCTGGCCCGGCGCGCTTCTCTTGCCCCCGCTGCTGTGGCTGTCGCACCGCTGGCACCGCCGGCTCAAGATCCACACCTGTTGTCAGTGTGGACGCGTCGTGTGCCGCCGCTGCATGAAACGCCGCGAACGGCGCGTTTTCTGCAACGAGTGCGCATTGTCGGCCGGTCGCTGGGCCAACGCGCAGTACACCCAGCTCTTGCTCGCCAAGCTGCTCGGTCGGCACGATCGCTGGCATGATCATCTGCTCGACCTGGCGCGCTTCAGCGTGCCCGGCCTGGGGGCCATCTTGAGAGAACGCAGCCAGCGCGGGTTCATCCAGCTCTTCTTGTTGGCCCTGTGCATCGTATGGATCGCCTGCGACGGGCTGCCGGTGAAGCCGCTGCCCTGGACGCTGCTCGAGGATCGCGTCTTTCCAACGCTGCTATTCCCCGCAGTGACACTCGGCGGATTGATGCTATGGGTGATCGTCTCGGAGACGCAGGCTCTCCACAAGCGGTCGAATCTGAAACGATTCCTCGGGGCGGCGCGACCGCAATCCGACCGCCGAGAGGCCGCATGAGAGGAACAGGGGCATGGCACGGGAGCATGACACGGGGGCATGACACGGGGGCATGACACGGGGGCATGACACGGGGGCATGACACCGGGACCAGGCACGGGGGCCAGGCGCGCCGGGTGACCGAAGAGGATCTGACACGATGCCGTTGCAGGGAACGATTCAAGAATTCGGCGCGCTCGAGACATTCCAGCTGATCGCGCTGCAGCAGAAGTCCGGAACGCTCGAGATCACCACGCGCTCGGAATCGCACAGTTTCGTGTTCGAGGACGGCTTGCTGCACGCGGCCCACGTCAGCCCGCTGGACCACGAAGACCTCTTGCCGCGCCTGCTGCTGGAGGCCGGCTACCTGAACGAGGAGGACCTGCGCGCCTGGCTCAGCTTCCCCTCCGGCCAGCCGATCAATCCAATCGACCTGCTTCCAAAGCTTTCGTCCATGGACGAGGAGCAGCTCCTGGAGGCCTACGATCTCTACGTCCAGACCGTGATGGACCAAACGCTGGCCTGGCGCGAGGGCCGGTTCGTCTTCCATTCCGGCAAACTCGAGACGCCCAGCAAGCTGATCGGCCCCTGGAAGGTCGAAGGCTTTTTGATGGAGAGCATGCGCCGGATCGACGAGCTCGTGGACTTGCAGGCCACGGAGCTGCCGCCCGGCATGATCCCCCGGCCGCGCCCGCGCACCGCCGGCGACCCGCCCGGCGACCGCTTCGCCGCCGCCATCCTGCGGCGGGTCGATGGACGGTTGAGTTTGCAGGAGATCGTGGCCGCTTCGGCACTACCCGCCTACGACCTGTACCGGGCCGTCCGGGAGTTGCGCGATACGCAGCAGATCGAGCTGGCCGAGTGGATCCCTTCGGGACCATGGATGGAAGCGGTCTGGCGACGAGGCGCCCGGTGGAAGTGGATTCCGCTCAGCATCGCCGGGCTCGGCCTCCTGGCCGTGGTCACCTTCGGCACCCAGGTGCTGCTAGAGAGGTTCGAGCCCTCCTGGCATCAGAGCCGTGAGTTCACCTTTCTCTCACCCGGCGCCCGCGCGGCACGGGCCGACTACGCGACGGCTCAGCTCATGGAAACCTTCCGTCTGCGTCGTGGCCACTATCCCCGCTCCCATGCGGAACTCGTCGAGGACGGCCTCATCACGAGGCAC
>CAZZIF010000592.1:0-2198 GCA_964654025.1 uncultured bacterium | reverse complement strand
GAGTTGGCCCCGGCCGTCCACCCCGATTCCCGCCGGGTTCCAGAGCGGCCACTGGCCCAGCTCGTCCAGACGGCGACTCTGGGTGCCTTCGGCCTCGATCCGGAAGAGTCCCCCACCCTCACTGTCGAGCAGGTAGATCGTGCCGGCGCCGTCGACGCAGATGTCGCAGGGGCTGAGCGGCGGTCCTCCTAGCGATCCCAGGATCACCTCCAGATCCAGCCTCTGCAGCCAGCGGCCGTGGAGGTCGTAGAGATCGATGGCGAAACCGTCCGGATCCAGCGTGTAGAGGGTCAGGCCGGACCCGGCGTGGACCCGGCGGTAGAAGGTGAGCGCATGCTCCTCGGGCGGGGTGTCGGCGAAGCCGACCCACTGTCCGCGCTCGGTGACCAAAAAGAGGCGATGTCGCCGGCCCTCGATGCCGCAGACGAGGCCGGAAGGATGCGTCGAGAGGCTAACGACGTTGAGAGCAGCGTCTCCCGGTCGCAGCGCCCACCGGTCACCGGCCACGATACCGGTCGGCACGCGCACCGCCGCCAGGGGACGCTCGATCGTTTGGGCCATTCCCGAGGGCGTCATGGAGGCCCACACGAGAGCCGGCGCCGCCAGGGCGAACCGGTATCGGCGCAGTATCCTGTCCATGGAATCCCGCGATCAGTTCAGCGGAACCTGAACGCCCATGCGCTGCGTCCCATCTCCGGCGGTCTCGAGGTAGACCCTCTGCGACCGCGACGTCTTCCCGGCCGACAGCGCCGCATCCACGGCGCTCACCACCCGGTTGAGCAGCGCCACCCCCACCATGTGACCGGCCAGCCGAAACGAGTTGCGACTGTCCTTGCGCTGCTGGAGATAGTCTCGCCGGTAGGCGTCCGATTGCCAGGCCCACTGCTCGTCCCCCCGAGGACTGAAACGCGCTACGTAATCCTCGCGGGCTTCGATGTCATCACCGTAGAGAGAACGCGCACCCCGTCTGATCGACTCGATGTAGTCATCGCTGCTGCCATAGGCGCCCAGGTTGCGGTAGTAGTAGTCCTCCTTGCCGGAGGCATCGGCGATGCCGGCGAACTCCTCTGCATAATCAATGTAGCGGTTCTGGCGGACCGTGCCTTGGATCCCAAAGAAAGCATAGGAGGCCAGAATCGCGACTTCGGCCACGATGAAGGCCTTCGCTTTCGTATGGTGGCCGGTCAAGTATTGCCCCCATCCCGGGATCAGCAGCGAAGCGCCGATGGCTTTCTTTCGAGAGACCGCCCGGCCGTTGAGTTCGGCGCTTGACGCCCGATCGGCATTTGACGCGAACTCAGCACCCGATGCGGGTCCAGCGCCCGCGACGGCCGTCTGTCCGCCGGCCGTTTGAGCTTCCATCGCGGCGACACCGCTTTGAAATCCGGTGAAGTAGAGGTCTGCCCCCGCCGGAGGCGTCGCCAGAAGCATCACGACGGGCAGGCCCGCCAAAAGCAGTCCCGCAGCTCGACGCCAGCACGGTTTCAAAGAATCGTAGATGCCCCTCATCGCCTCTCTTCCCTCATTGCTCTCTTCGAGTCCCTGCGGACCCTCCGCCCCGCGCCAGCGCCCGAACGGAACGAACCCGCGCCCGAACGGAACGAACCCGCGCCCGAACGGAATGAACCTGCACCCGAACGGAACGAACTAGCGCCCGAACGGAATGAACCGGCTGGTGAGCATCAACCGGGGATGCTCGTGATCGGGCACGCCCTCGACCTCGATGGTCATCGCCGTGTCTCTGTTCAGCCTCACCTGGAGCTTGCGAGCTCCCAGGAAGGCATCCACCGCCGAGACCAGGTGATTGAGGAAGATCATGCGCCCGCTGAAACTCGCCGCGCTCTGCAGATCCTCCCGATCGTCCCACAAGCCCTGATACAGGTGCCGGCTCGTGGGCGTATCCCACCCACAAGCGTACGCATCCCGCGTGATGTAATCGAGAAAGCGGCCCCGACTTCTTGACTCGAGCAAGACGATCAGGCTGTCCGCTTCAGCCGACCACTCGTCCTTGGGGCACCCGGCCTCCTCGCAGGCCGCCGGATCCGGCGCGATCTCGTGATAGCGCTCGTAGTCCCACCACCGCTCGGCAAAATCGCCCATCTGATTGCGCTTCTCGTCCGCCCCATCCTTGAAGGTCAAATAGGCCACCCAGCCGGTCAGCTCCACCGCCGCGAAACCCAGCGCTCGCAGCGTTGCGC
>CAZZIF010000591.1:0-2203 GCA_964654025.1 uncultured bacterium | reverse complement strand
CATCGCCGATCTCCGCCAGTGGGTTGGCTGGCACCTGCTGGCTGTCCGCGACGACCCGCCGGCCCTGCGCAAGGTCCATCCGCTCGTTGCGATCGACCTGGGCGCCATCGCCAAGGGCCACGGTGTGGACTCCGTGGCCGACACCCTGGCGGCTCTGGGCCTGGAGGCCTATCTTGTGGAGATCGGCGGCGAACTGCGCTCGGCCGGGACCAAGGCCCCCGGCCGGCCCTGGCGCGTGGGCGTCGAGCGGCCCCAGGAGGTCGGTCGCGGGATACAGCGCACCCTGAATTTAACGGACCTCGCGCTGGCGACCAGCGGTGACTACCGTAACTACTTCGAGGCCGATGGGCGGCGTTATTCCCACACCATCGACCCGCGCAGCGGTGAGCCGATCCGGCACCGCCTTGCCTCGGTCACCGTGGCCGACTCGCTGTGCATGCGCGCCGACGCGCTGGCCACGGCCCTGATGGTCCTGGGCCCGGAGCGCGGCCTGGAGCTGGCGCTCGCGGAAGGCCTGGCCGCCGCCTTCATCGTGCGCGGCGATGAGGGATTTGAGGAACTGGCGACCCCCGCCTTCGAGCGGCTTGCTCACGAGTGAGCCGCCCACGGGCGAGTCGCTCTTCTATAGGAGATCACCGGATGCTGACCGTCTTGCTCATCTCAGCCGTCGTCTTCCTCACGGCCATGGCCGCCATGGCGGTGGGCCTCATCATTCGCAACCGGGCGCTGCGGAAACGCTGCGTGGGCTGCACCTGTGAGGCCGGAGAGCGGGAGGAACCGTGCTCGACGCGCCAGAATGCCTGGCACTGATCTGCCTGTCACCTCTCCGTGTCACGTCCACGTGTCACGTCCATGTGTCACGTCCACTTGATCCATCCACTGCAATCTTAGTTCGCTAGCCGTACAAATTAGGAAATCGTAGCTGGATTCTGGTGCGATGGTCTAGCGGCGTAAACCCCTTCATGATTGCATATTATGTCAACAATTCTCCGGGACCTACGCTGCGTCTCCGCCCGTACGAACAGCGATCATTCACAACTGCGATTCAGACGGGTGCGCCCTCCCGCCACAAGTTATTGATATATATAGATATAGGCACCATGTTTAGTTGGTGGTGAAAAATAGCTTTGTTCGGATACCGAACTTAGTCTATGATACCCTCCGTCGGGCGATCCACCCGGTTCCCCGTGTCGACGTCGAGCTTGAAGTCTCGAACCACGATCGAAGGGGGTTCCGCCAAGGGGTTGAGGATCGTCGAGAACCGACTCGGGTACCGACCCGGGTACCGACTCGAGTAGCGACCTGAGTACCAACTCGAGTACCGACCTGAGTACCGATCTGAGTGCAAACGTAGCGCTGTTCCGACCAGGTAGAGGATTGTGCGCTGGTCGAAGAACGGGGCAACATCCAAGAGGAGATTCATCCATGTCATTGAGAATCACGCTTGTCGTAAGTGCATGTGCGTTGGCCATGGTTGCCGGTGCCGCCCAGGCCGATCCCTTTGAGCTGGCGGTCAACGGTGGGTTCGAGACCGGGACGTTCGACGGCTGGTCCCTCTTCCCGACCGGGCCGGATCAGTTCACCATCATCACGCCGGGGTTCGAGAGCGAGTACGCTGGCTGCATCACGAACACGGTGCCCGGCTCCGCCGCTTTGATGAAGAACGCCAACATCGGAATCGGCGTCGTCGAGCCGAACGAGCCGGTCACGATTTCTTTCGACGCCAGGGGATTGCTGACCGCCGGTGGTGTCGCCTTCGCCGAGTTCTTCTCCGAGATCGAAGGCGGTGGGGTTTCCAGCTCGGAGATTCTGGGTGGCGGGCCGCTTGCCCTCGATCCTGATCCGGAGGTCTGGACGCACTTCACCTTCACGACCATGACCGGTCCCGACGTCTCCGGCGGTGTGACGCTCCAGTTGACCGCCACGACGGGCGCAGACCCGGCAAGCACGGCGCAGGTCTACTACGACAACATCAGCGTGACCGTCGACGTTCCCGTGCCCGTCGAAGGCTCGAGCTGGGGAGCCGTCAAGGGCCTGTATCGCTGATCTGCAGAGATTGTGGAATCGGGGCCGTCTCCCTTCGGGGAGGCGGCCCTGATTTGCGTAGGTCCCGGACTCAGATCGAGATTCTATGTCCCTCAGTTCCCTTCAGCCGGCTCGAGCGGTGAGTGGATGTGGGTCACCAGGTCCTCGGGGGCGGTCG
>CAZZIF010000590.1:0-2203 GCA_964654025.1 uncultured bacterium | reverse complement strand
CGCTAGAAGAAGTCCGGCAAGTAGGGCGCGGGCCCCGCGAACACCGGTTCGAGCCGCGCCACCTGCCGCGCGGTCGCGTCGACCCAGCCCGCCTGCCACAACTGGCGCGCACTGTGGTAGCCGGTGTAGAGGCTGGCCAGGTGGCGCACGTCGATCTCGATGGCGGCGCGTCCGCCGGGACGTACGCGTGCCTCCCCGTCGTCGACCTCGAGCACGAAGCGGCCCCGGTTGCGGGCGACCACATCGTCGCGAATCAGCAGATCGAATCGCCCCCGCACGCCACGGGGATAGCCGCGCGCTTCCAGAGCCGCGGCCACATCCACGATCCGCAGCATCCAGTGGTCGCGGGATTCGAGCCGGTAGTGCTCGGGTGACTCGAGAGCGGCGAAGATGGGATCCTGCGGCGAGAGGATCCAGCGGGCTGCCTTCGCCTGCTGGCGGTGATCGGCGAGGAAGGCCAGGACGCGTTCTCCCGCCTCCGGATCAGCGATCGTCATCTCCAGCACCGCCAGCTTGCCCTCCTTCCAGGGGTTGACGTAGGCCAGGGCCGCCACCATCTCCTTGCCGCGCCAGACGGCATAGGCGACGTACGGCGGCCGCCAGACCTTCTCGGAGAGCTGGTAGACCGGCTGCGAACGATCGATCGGACCCGACGCGAACCGCAGGGCGTTCCGGTAGAGCTTCTGCCGGGCGGCGTGATCCCCCGGTTCCAGCTTGCGAAGCGCAAGCGTTCGGGCCCGACGACCCAGCGAACGGGTCTCGACCTCGATCGAAAAACGCGTGCCGGCGATCTCGTATCCCGCCCGGCGGTAGAGCGGCAGGTTCGCCGGGAAGAGCGCCGAGAGAGCTTTGCCCTCGCGCGCCATCGCGCGGACCTCTGCTTTCATCATCTCGGTAGCCAATCCTGCCGCCCGGTGTTCAGGGGCCACCGCCACGAGCCCAATGCCCACACTGGGCACTACCCGTCCGCCGAACCACTGACCCCAGTCGTAGGCCAGCAATCCCCCGGCGACCTGGCCGCGATGGTGAGCGAGGCGCACCATCGCGGGCGGGCACTTGCGCAGCTTCTCGTGAAGATCGGCCGCCGGGGCCGCGAAGGATATACCGGCGGCCTCGGCCAGAGCCTGGTAGTCATCATCGCCGGTGGGCGCGTGCAGGCGCATCGCGGCGCTCGCTCGGCGGGTTGTATGCTTGCGTGGCGTGGGCACGAGATTCCTCCTCCGGCTAGCGTCGCTTCGGGGGCGGCGGATTGCGCTTCGGCGGCGGCGCGGGCCGGGCGGGCGGCCGCTTGGGAGGCGGATTGGCCACGCGTTTCGGTGGCGCCCCCAGTCGGGTCGGCGCGTGCGGCGCTCCGTGGCGATGCACCCAGCGCCGATGATCGATCACCCGCCGGGCGTAGTGCGGATGCCGGTGCAAGTAGCGCACGTGTGCTCTCACCTGCGGGCGCCCCGCGATGAAGCAGCGATGGCGCCACACGCTACGCGCCAGGTTCGGCCGCCGGCCCCAGTACAGCTTGCGCCCCCAATAGAGCTCATGCAGGGGAGCGTGACGGGCCACGTGCAACCGGTACCGCCAATGGGTCCGCCACAGCTGGGGCCGTGCGTGATACCACCGCCAGTGCCGGTGGATCGGCACACGCAGGCGGGGGTGCACCTTGACGTAGGTGTGCAATCGGTGCCAGGCGCGATAGAGGCCCGGATGCGCCTTCAGGTAGGCGATGTAGGCGGCCACGGCAGGATGGGCGCCATCATAGCGCGGGGCGTGCGGAGAGGCGAAGATGATCTCGGCTTCCTCGGGATGCGTCCCCAGGTAGAGCAAGGCCTCTTCGTGCTCCTCCATCGCGCTCTCACTGGCCGCCATCTCCTCTTCCAGATCCTGGACGTGACCAGCGTACGCCTCGTCGGCGGCCAGAAGGCTGTCGTGCACGGCAAACTGCTCGGCGGCGTCGCGGTCCTCGCCGGCAGCGTCCTCGAACGCTTCATACTTCTCGAGCAGCTCGGCATCGCCGGCCAGGTAACCCTGGAAAGCCTCTTCCCGGTCGGCGAACTCATCGTGGGCCGCCAGCGAGTCCTGGTACGCCAGCAAGCTCTCCTCGGCCTCCGCGTCTTCGGCCAGGGCGGCTTCGATTGCCGCGATGCCACTGGCATCATCGCCGGCCTCGGTCAGAAACGCTTCGTATTCGGCATCCTCTTCGCCGGCCGCG
>CAZZIF010000589.1:0-2207 GCA_964654025.1 uncultured bacterium | reverse complement strand
CCAGGTGCGTGCCGGCCAGGTGGGTGCGCCGCATCGTCGCCGGCGGGTTGCTGGCGGTCGTTGGCGCGGCCTGGCTCATGGGTGGCTGCGGGAGCCAGTACGACCTCCCCCCCCAGCCCGAGCCGGGACGGATCCCGGAACCGGGGACCTACAATCTGCTGGCGACCTGGAACATCCCCCACCCGACGTCGATCGCCACGTTCGGCCTCTACCTGTTCGTGGTCGAGGACTCCAGCCGGGTGGGCGCCTACTATGCGAATCGCATCGAGCCGGTCGCGCCGTCCCTGATCGGCGAATTCGAAGAGCTGATCAAGCCCGCGCAGGTCGCCCTCGTCAAGCGCGACTCGCTCTTCGTGATCGTGGCCGACGCCGGAGACATGCAGTGCAAGATCTATTACTGGTTGGGCGGTCCCCCGCTCTATCGCTTCAGCGATTCGCGCTGGCGAGAATTCAGCGGG
Source organism: uncultured bacterium (assembly GCA_964654025.1). Lineage (GTDB taxonomy): Bacteria > Eisenbacteria > RBG-16-71-46 > CAIMUX01 > WJJG01 > CAYQJL01. Next base: position 1,749 of record CAZZIF010000589.1, on the reverse strand, counting down.
CTGGCGGCCGACCCCAACCTGCGCATCTATGTCGGTGACGCCACCCGTGACACCATCTCGTGCTACAGCCGCTGGGGCGACCATTTGCACGTGGTCTCCAAAAACGGCACGGGCAGCGGGTTCGTCATCGAGCCGCATGGGCTGGGCATCGCCACCGGCGAGTCGGGCGCCCCGCTACTGGTGGCCGACACGGGCAAGAACTGGGTCCAACGCCTGGAACCGGACACAACCGCCGTAGCGGCCTATCTCGATCCGATCGGCCTAGACGGCGTGCAGCTGACCGCCCCGGAGGGTGTCGCCAGCGACCGTTACGGGGAGTACGTCTTCGTGGCCGACACGGGAGGCAACCGTGTCCTGAAGTACCTGGTGAGCGGCGCGTTCGTCGACACGGTCTATTCGGCAAGCAAGATTGGGCTCGAACCGCCGGTCGAGGTGCCGCGCTTCTTGTGCAGCGAGGACTCGGTGGTTTTTCTGAGTGATCCGGCGCAGGACCGAATCGTCCTGCTGAACCTGGCGAGTGATTGATGAAGAAGATCGCAGGCAAAAGAACGGCCTACTCCAACCGCGACGGGCACGACACGCCGGCCGGCCCCCTGGGCACCGGCCGCCTGCGCAGCGGACTCCTGGTTCTTGGTCTCTTGGCCACTGCGCTGTGGGGTACGACACTGCTGACGTCGCCCAGCGGAGCACGCTCGCGCGAGGGCCGTCCGCCCGCGCCGCCCTCGGGCGCCTCTCCGGAGGTCCAGCAAGACGGTTACGGCATCGAAGCGACGCTGGCCGGCACCGGCAAGATCGGCCTGGCCCTGCAAACCGACGGCTTCATCGGCAACAACTTCGTCAGTCGCGATCCCTCGTTCGAGTTCCCGCTCGACTCGGCCGAGGAACACCTGGTACGCGCAGGACTCTGGATAGGCGGACTGCGCACCGAGACCGGAGAGCTGGTCGATGCCGACACGCTGGTGAGTACGGCCACCATCGACGGGTATGGCGGTAGCGATGCTACCGGCAGTGAATACCGTCCGGATCAAGAGGGGTTTCTGATCCGCTCCACCCTCAAGAACCACCAGTACTGGGATCCGGTCAACGCGCGCAGCTATGAGGACATCATCTGCGAATACATCGACTACGGATGGGGCCCCACTCAGGCGGACGATCACGAACCCTTGAACGTGCGGGTCATTCAGAAGATCTACCAGTTCGACTTCGAACCGTACGATGCGCTGAAGATCATGGTGGTCGACATCGTCAACGAGAACGAGTTGGCCCTGCTCTTTGACCTCTACGTGGGACTCTACGCTGAGCTGGCCTCGGGCTGGAAAGACGGACACGATGAGTGGCCTCCCAGTGGATGGTACGAGCGCAAAGACATCGCCTACGTCGACTCACTGCGTCTGGTCACCGAGCACCACTTCCAACTCGACGGCGGCAATTGCCCTTCCTGGGCTGGGTACGCGTTGCTGGGCACCAAGCCCGACAGCATCGACACCAAGACGGTCTCCTTCAACTGGTACAATTGGGATCCCTCGGGTGAGTTGCCCAACACGCCCGATGTGGACGTCGAGCGCTATGCGATGCTGAGCAACGGGTCGCGCGACGCGACCAGTGCTGTGGAAGCACCCAACAACGATCCGGTCACCCTCCTATCGGTCGGCCCTCTGGGCACCACCCCGGTCACCGACCCCTCGGGGCAAGAACACTGGCTTTTCGAGCCCGGCGACACCGTCTCGGTGGCCTTCGCCTGGGTGGGTG
>CAZZIF010000588.1:0-2212 GCA_964654025.1 uncultured bacterium | reverse complement strand
TGGCGACCGTTTACGGCATCGTCAAACAGAACAACGGCATCATCCGGGTCAACAGCCGGCCGGGCATTGGGACGACACTCGAAATCCACCTGCCGGCCTGCCCGGCCGCTCCATCGCCGGCACCAATCACCGGCAGCGAAACATCCCGGCACGCCAGCCAGGAAACCATCCTGCTCGTCGAGGACGAGAAGGCGATCCTCGCAATGACGACGCTCCTGCTCGAAAAGGAAGGCTATGAGGTTCTCGGCGCGGACACACCCCACGACGCCCTTCGGCTGGCCCGCGAGCATTCCGGAAACATCGACCTGCTCTTGACCGACCTGGTCATGCCGGGCCAGAACGGCCGTGATCTCGCCCGCGAGCTTCTGGCCCAACGCCCCGGTCTCAAGTGCATCTTCATGTCCGGCTACACGGCTGACATCATCCCCGACCACGGGATCCTCGAGGAGGGCGTCAGCTTCATCCAGAAGCCGTTCCCCCCCGAGGTGCTCTTCCGCACCATTCGTAGCAGGCTCGGTAGCCGGTAGCGCGCCGGCCCGCACCCCTCGCCGAGGAGCCTACTCGCCGCCAATGAGCGAGCGACCCGACTCGAAGTCGTACAACGTCTTGCGCCGCAAGTCCGCCAGGGCCAGCTTGTACTCGATCAACGCGGCCAGGTAGGACAGATTGCTCTGGCTGAGCTGCTCGCTGGCCCGCGCCAGCTCGGTGGAGGTGATGTCGCCGTTCTCGAACCGTTGCAGGTTGATCTCGAACGAGCGCCGGCTCACCTCCGTGCTCTGGCTCAGCATGCTGACCCGGTTCCACGTCTCCCGCATCCGGCGCACCACGTTCTCCACCTCGAGCCGAATGCCGCGGCGCAGCTCCTCGAGTTCGAGCAGATCCTGACGCAAGCGGGCCCGTTCGGCCTCCACCTGGGCGTCGTTCTGCCCCCAGTCCCAGACCGGCACCTCGAGCTCGAAGGTCACGCCCCGGTTGGGCGTACGGGAGGCCTCTTCCCAGCTCGACTCGAACAAGTCCTCTGACGAGGTTCCCCACACCAGGTCCGGATCGGAGTAACCGGAGAAGTCGTAGTAGGCGCGCAGATTCCCTTTGATCGAGCTGCGGGCGTCGACCTGTTCGATGGCGATCTCCTGCTCGGTGATGTCAATCTGCTTCTCGACCAGCTCGCTGCGCTGCTCGAGCGCGATCGCAACCGCCCGGCCGGCGTCCACGCTCACGGCCGTGGGCGCCACCTCGTCGTAGACCCGAACCGTGGTGTCGAACGGCAGACCGATCAGCTCCTTCAGCGCGGCGGCCCGCTCCCGGTAGGTGCCCTCGGCCTGTTCGAGCTCGTTGCGGCTCTGGATGACCTCCACCTCGGCCTGCATCGCGTCGACCTCGGCGATCAGCCCCGCGCGGAACTTCGCCTCGGTGGTCGCGTAGATCGACTCCTGTCGCTCGAGCTGTTCACGGCTGATCCGCACCTGTTCATCGCTCCGGTAGAGCTGGTAGAAGCTCTGGGTCACCTGGTAGACCAGATCGAGTTCGGAGCGCTTGAAGACGCGCGTCTGCCGGTCATAGGCCAGCAGCGCCCGGCGCAAGCTGAGTGCCAGGTTGTTGATGGTGAAGAGCGGTTTCTCCACGATCATCCGCAGCGAGGTGTAGAACTTGTTCGAGCGAAGCTCGACATCCGGATCGTAGGTGGCCGGTGTCCAGGAGTTGAGCTGATAGGCTTCCGACCGGAAGGTGAGTTCGCCCCCGCCCCAGGGAATCCATGGCAGCGGCTGGACCAGGTCCAGCACGCCGCGCACCTGCAGGCTGCGGAAGTCCTTGGCCACCGGATTGCCTTCGGCCACCTCGATCAGTCGCGTGCCCTCGTCGTAGACGGGCACATAGAAGCTGCTGCGGGCATAGGTCCGGAAGCCGGCCCGCGCCGCCCACAGGTTGTGCTCGGCCCAGCGCAGGTTCTCGCGCAGAGACTGAATGCGGTAGCTGTCGGTGAGCGCGATCTCGATCGCCCGGTCGACGGTGAGTTCGATCACCTCCCCGGGTGCCTCCGCGTTCGTGTCGGATTGGCCGCCCGCCGGGCGGGACGCCACGCAACACAGCAGGGCCGCCAGGGCGAGTCCAAGCGTGATCGAGCGGTGCGAACGACTGGTCATCGATGTTCTCATCGCATCGGCCTCATTCGTGTCGTAGGGATTCGATCGGGTCGAGCAGGGCGGCTTTGCGC
>CAZZIF010000587.1:0-2224 GCA_964654025.1 uncultured bacterium | reverse complement strand
CAGCTGGCCCGGATAGCAACCGATTACACCCTCGAAGCCCTGGAGCTTGGTAAGAGCCTCTACACCTGCGGTTCTCGGTGTGCGATACGGGCATCGGCATCCCCAAGCAACGGCGCAAGGCCATTTTCGAGCCGTTCATGCAGGCCGATGGCTCGACCACGCGCAATTTCGGCGGAACGGGCCTCGGTCTGGCGATCTGCAAGCAGCTCGTCGAGAAGATGGGCGGCGAGATCGGTATCGACAGCGTGGTCGGCGAAGGGTCCACCTTCCACTTCACCGCGCAGCTCACCCGGCAAAGCATTCCCGATCAAGCGCCACCTCAACCGATCTCACTCGCCGGCCGCAAGGTCCTCATCATCGACGGCCACGAAACCACCCGCACGGTAACCGCCGGGCTGCTCCAGTCCTGGGGTTGCTTCGTCCACACCACCGCGGGCGGGGATGCCGGCATTCAGATGCTGCGCAACGCGGCTCGCGACAAAGCTCCCTTCGATGCCGCCTTGCTGGACACGCACCTGCCCGACATGAGCGGCGAATCACTGGGCCGCGAAATCCGCATCGATGCGACCCTGAAGCAAACGGCACTGATCCTGATGGCCGCATTGGGACATGGCGGCGACGCGCAACGGCTGGAACGGATCGGGTTCCAGGGATACCTCACGCGCCCGATTCGCCACCAGCAGCTTCACGACTGCCTCGCTCGAGCCTTCGGGATTTCTCGCGCTGGCGACCCTTCCCAGAGTCGACCTGCGGTGACACCTCCGGCAAAGAGCGACCCGGCGAGAGAGCGCTACCGGCTCCTACTGGTCGAGGACAACCCGGTCAATCAGACCGTAGCACTGGCCATCCTCAAAAAGCGCGGCTATCGAGCCGAGCCGGTATCGAACGGCAAGGAAGCGCTGCAGGCCCTGCGCGAGGGAGACTACGACGCCGTTCTGATGGACTGCCAGATGCCGGTCATGGATGGGTACACCGCAACGCGTCTGATTCGAGGAGCGCAATCCCCCGTGCGCAATCCCCGCATCCCCATCGTGGCGATGACGGCCAGCGCGTCCACGGAGGACCGCAAGAGGTGTCTTTCGGCCGGCATGAGTGACTACCTCACCAAGCCGATCTCGCCGGATGGATTGATGCAGATGCTCGAGAAGTGGCTCGGCAAGCTGCACGGACCCGATGCCACGCCGGCGGAGAAGGCAGACACGCCGGCGGAGAAGGCGAACGCGCCGGGCGGCCCGGCCGACATCGAAGCAACCCCGGTCGGGCTGTCTGAAGATGCAGCCGGCGGCGTCACCATCGACTCCTCGCTCTCCGCCGAAGACGAAGCCCTCATCGCCAGCGCCGAAATACCCCAGGGGGCCGAGCACCTCGCCGACAATCCGGCGGAACCCCCCGCTCCCGGCCTCGGTGACACGAGCGAAGCTGACCTTCCCCCTCCGCCTCTTCCTGGCCGGCAAGAGGAGCCCCCCCCGGGAGCCGCCGCGGCCTAGCGGCGCCGAGAGCTAGAAGTCCGCGCTCTTCGGTGCTCGCGGGAACGGGATCGCATCGCGGATGTTCTGCAGGCCGGTCACGTAGTTGATCGTCCGTTCGAACCCCAGGCCGAAACCGGCGTGCGGCACCGTGCCGTAACGGCGCAGGTCCCGATACCACCAGTATGCCTCCCTGGGAAGACCGTGTTCGTCCAGCCGGGCATCGAGGACCTCCAGCCGTTCCTCGCGCTGGCTGCCGCCGATGATCTCGCCGATCCCGGGAGCCAGCACGTCCATGGCCGCGACGGTCCGGCCATCGTCGTTGAGGCGCATGTAGAAGGCCTTGATCTCCTTCGGATAGTTCATGACGACCACGGGGCGGCCGACATGCTGCTCGGTGAGATAGCGCTCGTGCTCCGACTGCAGGTCGATACCCCACCGAACCGGAAACTCGAAGGACTGTTTGGCTCCCTCCAGAATCCGGATCGCCTCACCGTAGTCCATCCGCTCGAAGGAGGACGCGACGAAGGCCTCCAGGCGTGTGATGGCCTCTTTGTGAACCCGCTGGGCAAAGAATGCCATGTCGTCGGGGCGTTCCTCGAGCACGGCGCGGAAGATGTACTTCAGGAACTCCTCCGCCAGATCAGCGTCATCGTTCAGGTCCGCGAAGGCGATCTCGGGCTCGATCATCCAGAACTCGGCCAGGTGGCGGCTGGTGTTCGAGTTCTCTGCCCTGAAGGTAGGGCCGAAGGTATAGA
>CAZZIF010000586.1:0-2244 GCA_964654025.1 uncultured bacterium | reverse complement strand
AGCCTCGTCATCGTAGCCCTGGCCATCCGCCGTTTCATCCAGCTCTACTTGCGGAAGGACGCCCTCGCCCTGGGAACGCGGCAGGGGATTCACGCGATCATCTTCTGGGGTGCCTTCAGTGCCCTGCTGGGCATCCTGGGACAGTGCACCGGCATCTACAACGCGCTGGGCGCCATTGCCCGGGCGAGCGAGATCTCGCCCGCGGTGGTGATGGCCGGTCTTGCCGAATCCTTCACGTCCACGCTGTTCGGCCTGACGATCTTCGTCATCTCGGCGTTGCTCTGGTTCTTTCTTCAGAACCGGTACCGCCGCTTGACCGAACGCGGGGACGCTGCCGGCCAGATCTGATCGCATCGGGAGGAGGCAAGAAACGGTCGCGATCGGTTGCGGCGCGCCATGCACCAAATGGACCAGCGCTTGGGGGGGCGGCTCCGAGGCCGGCATATGCCCGCCGGCTTGCCGAACACTCCCTTCAAGGACACGAAAGAGAGTCTGCGATCCGTCATCTTCTCGGCGAACAGGCTTCTCACCGGCGACCGGCAAGACGCGACGGGGCGTGGGCTTGCGCCCGCTGGAAGGCCACTCGTGAGGACTGCAGGTCGCCCATGCGCACCTGTGCCCAGCCACACAACGACCTCCCAGTTTCCGCAGCGTAGCTGGCGATAGCGTCTCCTTGAATCTGCATCCAGACCGCCGCTCATCGCACAATGAGCAATCGTCCCCGCATCAGGTTTGACCCTGATCGTACCGTGTAGTAGTACACACCCGAGGGCACGTCACGCACACCTCGCTCTCTGAAGCTCCAGGGCACTTCCACATGCCCCGGCCCCGCGAAGCCCACAGGCACATCTGCTACCACCCTCCCCATGGGGTCGCAAATCCGAATGCCGGCTGCTTGCCGGGAGGGCAACTCAAAGCTGATCAGGACCTGGGATCGCGCCGGGCACGGCTGCGGACGGCACGGTGATGTTCAACGCCGCCGGACGACGCAACGGCACCCCCGCGGGACCACACTCAAAGACATAGCCTCGCTCACAGGTTTCTACCCCCCCGGACAGGATCACGGCGTCGAAGGGCAGCGCCCCCGGCGGAAACAACAGCCGTGCGCTACCATCAGCATTGCTGGCGATGCCACCATCCTCGGCGGACAGATGGCTGACGCTCCAGAACTCTTCTTCGCAGACGAGTTGACCGCCAAAGCCGTATGCGCAAGCCGAGACGAGTAGGGAGTCAGTATCGGGTGCGACTTCGAACTCGGCCGTCCACAGGCCGTGGCCGGGATCGAGCAAGGTCAACTCCATCGGCTCACCGGCGACTTCCAGCGTCGGGCGGGCAATGTGACGATGCGACTAAGGACGACTTAGGACGTCACCCGATCCGCGTCATCCAGACCCCACGGAACCCATGGCGGGCGAGTCTGTTGTTGCCATCAAGCATTCACCAGAGGAGGCATCGTGCGGACAGGTATCGTCGTGCGGACAGGTATCGCAAGAAACCACGTCATCTGCTTGGTGCTGACAGTGGCAGCCGGACTTTCCTGGGCCGGCGCCGCCGAAGCAAGCAGTGAACGGTACTCAGCTTACGGGGCGCGTTTGGAAGGATATGACTACCCCTATCCCGTATCCACGTTCTCTGTGGAAACCCAGGGCCAAACGCTCGAGATGGCCTACATGGATATACTTCCGTCCAATCCCAACGGACGCACCGTTCTTCTGCTGCACGGAAAGAACTTCTCGGGAGCCTACTGGGCCACCACCATCGAGGCACTCACCCAGGATGGGTTCCGCGTGGTGGCGCCCGATCAGATCGGCTTCGGCAAGTCCAGCAAGCCCGAACGTTTCCAGTTCAGCTTCCATTTGCTGGCAACCCATACGGCGCGGCTCCTGGATCGATTGGGGATCGGCGAGGTCACGGTCGTAGGGCATTCCATGGGGGGGATGCTCGCAACCCGCTTCGCGCTCATGTATCCCGGCCGCGCCAGCGCGCTGGCCCTGGTCAACCCCATCGGTCTCGAGGACTGGAAGAGCGTCGTTCCCTACCAGACCATCGATGCTTGGTACCGGCAGGAACTCTCCAAGACCCCCGAGAAGATCAAAGCCTACATGCAGGCCAGCTACTTCGCGGGCGCGTGGAAGCCCGAATACGATCCCCTGCTGGCGATCCAGGCGGGATGGACGTTGGGACCGGACCACGAGCGCACGGCCTGGGTGTCCGCGCTCACCTACGACATGATCTTCACCCAGC
>CAZZIF010000585.1:0-2244 GCA_964654025.1 uncultured bacterium | reverse complement strand
AGGCGATGTGCAGCGACCAGTAGGCGATGTGCAGCGACCAGTAGGCGATGTGCAGCGACCAACGGACGAGTCGTGCGGAGCTGGACCCGCCGGTCTGCCCGCCGGTCTGCCCGCCGGTCTGCCCGCCGCTTTGGGAGATGGAATCTGTCTGGTTGGCTGTCGGCTCGGAGGTTCGCAAGGCTGGAGCCAAGGCATGGCAAGGCATGGCCAAGGCATGGCCAAGGCAAGATTGAGGCAGGCCATGGCAAGGCCATGGCAAGGCGAAGGCAAGGCAAGGCTAAGGCTAAGGCTAAGGCTTGACACCTACTTTCGCCCTGGGATAAGCTGACTCGGCTTGAGGAGAGGTGGCCGAGTGGCTGAAGGCGGCACATTGCTAATGTGTTGAGGGTGAATAGCTCTCCGCGGGTTCGAATCCCGCCCTCTCCGCGGTTTGTGCGCCCGTAGCTCAATTGGATAGAGCGTCTGACTACGGATCAGAAGGTTGGGGGTTCGAGCCCTCCCGGGCGCGCAGCGATATCCTGTCGCAATTGCCTACCGATGGCGCAGATTCTCCCCTTCGCCCTCATCCAACAGATCGCGCGATGACGGAGGTAGCCATGATCCGCAAATTGATTCCGCCGATTGCGCCGGGAACTCTGACCAGATTGACCGTCCTGCTTTTGGTCGCGCCCCTGATCATGACGCTGACCCTTATCCTGGCCCTGATGGCGGGCTGCCAGTCAGCCCCTTCCTCCGGGTCGGCGACCTCGCCGGCAACATCCCGCTCGCGATATGCAATCGAGTTTGATTCGCTGAGGGTGGTGGGCTATCTCGGATTGGCTTCTTCGGCCGGGGACAACGTGGCTCTGGAGATCATGACCCCGCGTCTGGAACATGCCCTGGCCGGTGGCGAGTATCCGTTTATCTTGATGCGCCCCGAACAAGTGGCGGCCACCGCCGGACGATTCGGATTGACCAGCCTGTACCGGGATGTTCTCGATTACTGGAACGACAGCAAGCGAGTGCACACGCTGAAGGTGCAAGAACTGTGCGAGGCCCTGGGGTTCGACGCGCTCTTGGGCGCGAATATTGAAGAGTGGAGCCAGGTCGAGCCCACGCCCGGCAGCGCGGCCCCGGCGGCGACCCGGATCTCGCTCATGCTCGAGATCTACGCGGCCGAAACCGGACGGCGTGGGTGGCGTGAGCGGGTCAGCAGGACGATCGAGGCCGAACAAGCGGCCAGCACCACAATGAACACCGGGAGACAGGACCACGGCATCGCCAGGGTCACCACTGCCGGCGCCAAGCCGCCGCGCTTCGAAGAGGTCGCCGACGAGGTGGCGGCCAAGGCGGCCGATACCTTGGCCGAGGCTGCGGAGTCGTAGGGGTGGACAGCTTCGGTGACGACGCCTACTGGATGGAGAAGGCGCTCGGTGAGGCGCGCGGCGCCTTCGATTGTGGCGAGGTGCCTGTCGGCTGCGTGATCGTGGCCGAGAACCGGCTGCTGGGCCGCGGCCACAACCGGGTCGAGAGCTTGCAGGATCCGACTGCCCACGCTGAGATCCTGGCGATCTCGGCCGCGGCCGGCACACTGGGCACCTGGCGGCTCACGGGAGCCAGTGCTTTCATCACGGTCGAGCCATGTGCCATGTGCATGGGTGCTTTCTACCTCGCGCGCGTGGCCCGGGTCGTCTATGGTGCACCCGAGCCGAAGTTTGGAGCTTGCGGTTCTCGGCTGGACTTGACGAAGGCCGAAGGTTTGAATCATACTCTGCGCGTGGAAGGGGGGCTGCTCGCCGAAGAGGCCGCAGCCCTGATGCGACAATTCTTCAAGTCGCTGCGTGCGTAAGCCTGCTCGTGGAGATACATCGGTTCTGCGGTGTAGGATTGCGCGGAGAGGTGTCCGAGTGGTCGAAGGAGCACGCCTGGAGAGCGTGTAGGGGCTTACGCCCCTCCTGGGTTCGAATCCCAGTCTCTCCGCCAGTTTTTTGCGCCGGTTGCGATTGGCTGCTTGCCACGATCGCACCGGCGCGCTAGAAGTCTTTGAGCCGGCGGTGACGCTGGCTGATTCGGGGCTGTAGCTCAGCTGGGAGAGCGCCTCGTTCGCAACGAGGAGGCCGGCGGTTCGAGCCCGCTCAGCTCCAAGGCTCCCACATACGGGACACACGTTTCGGAGCCGTGCTAGATGGGGAGTTAGCGGTGCCCTGTAACCCGCAATCCGCTATAGCGGGGTTGAATTCCCTTCTTAGATCCCGATTCCTCTTC
>CAZZIF010000584.1:0-2244 GCA_964654025.1 uncultured bacterium | reverse complement strand
AGGACATATTCAGATATTCACTGGAGTATTTAGATGGTTCATTGTCCTGGAGACCATTATTCGATCATTTTCAAGGCAAGGTTAGCCAGTTAGAACTCAAATCATGGCTCAATGAATATGATCACAGAGTCATAAATATTGATGATGTTCAGTATAAGGTTATCCCTTCAAATGGAGGAGCTCTACCTCGACGAATTGTTGAATACACCCCCCAACCAGTCAAGTACTGAGGTAAACCATAACCCAAACCATAGACAAGGAAAGCTAATGACAAACGATTTCAATTATTCACAAGGAAACGTCCAGGAAGGAAAGAAAGACAGGAAAGGGTTTGGCTGCTGTGGGATCCTTCTCCTGATGGTTCTGGTATTTATTATTGCATCCTGCTTCACAACCAAAGCTCAGGCTCAAGCAACCGCTACACCGGAGCCTACAGCGGATCTCTATGAGGAAGTAGAGATTGATGAGGAAGTCTTTGCAATTGAAAAGACAATCAGCTATGGAGAGATTGCTGTTGTGGCTGCAGCTCTTGGTGTGATCACAATCTTTATGATCTATGCTGCTTTCCAGATCATCACTCACTACTTGAGATAACATGCCCTCCAAAGATATTCACCAGGCCTCAACCTTACTCCTGGCCGGGGCAGTGTACTACCTGATGGGAGACCAGGCAGCAACCCCGAGAGAACAGATCTTATCGGTCTCTGGGATCATCACTGGTTTATATATCTCCCCAGATATGGACCTTGCTGAGAACTTTCAAGGAGAACCGTTCTGGTATCTCTATGGGAAGCTGTTCAAACACCGGGGAGTGTCTCACTGGCCTATGATTGGGACTTTGACCAGGCTGGTTTACATGGGGATCCTGCTGGTTCCATTTGTTTATATCTTTGGATATGGTTGGTGGTTGGAAGCTCAGATCCGGTCCGGGTTATTCACCGTATGGGCCCTGGGGCTTTCTCTCTCAGATTTTCTACACTACATGCTGGATATCACAGTTACAAGGATAAAGAAGGCACTATGAAATGGTTCAAAAAACTCACTGAGATTTACCTGCTCTTTTATTTGGTATTTTCTACCGGATCCTTTTATCACTCTATGACCTCTGAGGTAAGGATATCCTCTTATCTCATGATCGGGGGATTGAGCCTGGGTTGGTTGTACGTCATTATTTTCAAAGGATATAAATTCCACACCCCGGAACACTTTCTGATCTATGCGCTTTTCCTGGCTTCCGGAGCATCCTCTCTAGTTCACTCAGTGAATTTTATGTTCTCTCTGGCTGAGTTCTATATTTGGATCATCACCCTGTTTATATTCCTTGGCGTGATCAACCTGGTTGCTTATGGATGGGGTGAATATTCACTGAGGAACTCTGCTCTTTTTCTGGGAGCCGTATTCAATGCAGCCAAACTTTATGAGATTGCTACAGTCTATTTATTCCGGGCAGATATCTGTGATCGAGGGATTGACAGCCCAAACAAGACCGCGGCCTTTGCCAGTATCATCTTGCTGGTTTCTTTGTCGCTTGTCCTGGAAAGGAACGATCTCAAGAAAAGAATCTTACCCTTTGTTCTTATTGGTAGCAGTCTCCTGATTGTGATTGCTACCGGATCACGGGGTGGGATAGGTGCGCTATCTGCCGGCGTGTTGGTGGTCCTTGGCGTACATATTGTTTACGATAATCTTGCAAAGTTCAAAGAGAGAGCAGCCATATTCTTTTCATCAACCTTACTGGTGGGTGTTCCCCTGGTTTCAATTCTTTTCACCCGGCCTCAGTCATGTGTCTCTTGGTGGAATGGAGGAAACTTCTTTGGTCGATTCGATATGTGGAACTTCGGATTGCAGATCTTTTCACAATTCCCGATCTTTGGATCCGGATTGAATACTTTTCAGTTTCTTGCATTACCTATTTATAAATCCATCAGCCTGACAGCGCACGCACACAATATCTTTCTAAACACAGCAGCCGAAAGAGGTTTAGTTGGTTTAGTTGCTGCAGCTGCCCTTCTGTTGGTTGTGATCAAGACTTTACTGTTTGATGTGATCGAACCCTGGAGGAAAGCGGCAGGGCTGGGGCTTCTGGCTCTGTTCCTGGTACATGGGCTGGTTGATGTTCCGATGAAAGAGCCCTACCTGATGAGGTACTTTGTTTTGATGATGGGGTTGATGATGGCTCCAGTAAAAATACTGAGAGCTCCTAAGAAAGTGGAAGCATAATACACATTATCGTGAGAGGTGAGT
>CAZZIF010000583.1:0-2246 GCA_964654025.1 uncultured bacterium | reverse complement strand
GCGGTGGCCGAGTCGATCGGGGCGTAGAGGGTCAAGTCGATCATGCTATGCGTCGGCGGGGTGGAGCGGGCCGGCGGCGGGCGCGGGGCGACGGCCAAACCAGTGGTCGAAAAGCGCGGCGTGATGGGCGACGGCCAGCGCGTCACGCAGCTCGGGTGACTCGCCGGCCAGCAACGCGCCGGTCACGCGGCCGGCCACCTCGTGCGCTCGCCGGACGATCCGAATGCGTGTGGCGTAGAACGCGAGGCCGGGCGCGTCGAGGGTACGCTCGCGCACGTCGCGGTCGGCCAGGTCCGCGGCAAGCAGGTGGGCGGTATCGGTCAGGACGGCCGCGGCGGTGCTGAGGAGATGGAAGCGGTGTTCGTTGGTCATGGAAAGCCCCGGGGGAAACGTGGAAGGTCGAAGGTGGCGCGTGGCGTAAGGTTCATTTTCGCAGCCGGGCCGGCCCAGCCGCTAGTCGAGATTGCTAATCCCTTGGCACGGCGGGGGCGACGACCTTGTTCCGCGCCGGGCGGTGGCCGCAACGGGCACAAGCCAGGTAGCGGACGATGCGCCCGCCGTGGCGTCGGGTGTTGGCGACGCGCAACCGGCCGGAGTGGCAGGCGGTGCAAGGCTGGCCCGGCCGGGCAGGCGGAGCGTGGAAGCAATCGGTCACCAGGTCGGCCTCGGTCTTGCCGGCGCCGGCCAGCACGGCGCCGATCGTCGCCAGGTCGGGCGCGTCGCCAGCCTGCACGGCGCGGATCAAGTCGCGGTAGGTCATATCCGGGGGTTCCTGGGGGCGGTGCACGTCGCGCTTACTTACTTGAGAATTTCCGTCCGCGGAAAAAAACACGTCGATACCTAGGCGGAGCCTCGTCCGTCTCGCCCCGGCAAAGAACCTATCCCCGGGGGTGGGGTGGGGTGATTTCTCAGGAAATATCGGGGCGGAACACCACGACAGCCGACGGGAACGGGGCCCCGCTGCGCGAGCCGCCGAACTTCAAACGACCGCGGAGAAGACGAACATCGGACGAATGGACGGCTACCACGTCGTGCCACCATGCCGTGTCGGTTCGGGCGGGGAGCAAACAGACCACCGTAGCGCCCGCCTTCGCGGCGTCGGCGGCCCGTCGCACCCATTGCCCGATTGTGCGGCCGTAAGGGGGATTCATCCAACAGACACCCTCCCATGGTTGTGCCAGGCCATTGTCGGCGCGGGTAAAGAATCGCTCGCACTTGGCGTTGTCTGCCGTGGCGCACACGTCGAGGCCGAAACCGAACTCCCGATCCAACTCGGCAAACAGATCAGCCGGGGTCGACCACTCGCACGAATCGCTCCGGAAGTGGACGCTCCGCTTCCGCCGCTTCCGATTCCAGGCCACCCGGCAACGGGTCGAACAGAAACGGGAGGTCGACCGGGTGAACGGGTAGCGGGCTCGGCAGTGGTCGCACCGCCTTAGCGTAACGGTCGGAGTGTTACGCTTAGGCTCGCTCACTTTGTAGCCTCAACCTGTTCCATGGCCAAGTCGAGGCCGGCAGTTACCTCCGCAAGAGACATTTCAGGGTGAGCGTTCCAATACCGCATTACCTGTTGCCTTATCAGTCCTGCCAGGGCGCCCGCGCTTCCCTTTTGCTGTACACCTCGGAAGCCTCGGATCAACGCCACCGCATCACTGGTGCTCGGGCGTAGAGAGCAAAGCGATTCCGCCACTTCTCGCATCTGCTGTTCATCCTCAATGCGGCCCAGTTCCGCCAGAATGGTTGACTTGACCCGCTTCCCTTCGCGGTCGATCAGCCACGTGAAGCGATTGTCGTCAAGCAGGCGAACAGCCGCCCGTTGTCGGTAGAGCAGGTTTTGCCGGTGCCGTGGTGTGGCCGGTAGCCCTCCAGTGAGAATATCGGCGAGTGCCTCGGTGTACGGAGCGAACGCGCGAGGCCGGCCCCGCTTCGGTGTTTCGGAAAAGTTTTCCAATTCCGTCATGCGTCGCGTCTCCGTGCAGGTAAGCCGGCTCCAGCCGGTGGTGATTCAGGAAATATCGAGCGTGAACCGCGCCGCCACGTGGCTTTCGTCGACCGGCCGTCGGCAGCACGCGCACAGCCAGACGGTCGGGGAAATGCGGTGCGACCAGAACGCGCGAGAGCCGCAACAGTAGCACGGCTTGCTCGGCCTGGTCGGCTGCGAGGGCGCCGGGGGTTTCTTCGCGGTCGGCCCGGGCGCCGCCGCCGGTTTCGTCGGCGAGGTCGACGGGGTTGCCGACGGCAGTCGA
>CAZZIF010000582.1:0-2254 GCA_964654025.1 uncultured bacterium | reverse complement strand
ACCCTTAGCGGATGGCTCGCGGGCGGCGGCGGTACATACGTGAACGCGATGTACACAGACGCCTCCGCCTCACAGCAAACGATCGACGGCCAGTTCGGCACCGGGAGCATTCTCGGCCACTTCGAGGACGAGTTGCCCGCCGGTCCGATCTACTGTCTCGACATCTTCCACTCTTTCACCGACGTCACGACCAGCTGGGAGGTCGAGCGCATGGTGGTCCCGCCCGATCCGCTGTTGCCACCGCCCTGGAACACCCCCGAGGTGGCCTACGCCTATCACACGTTCAAGGATTACTCCTATGACGCCGCGAAGGCCGCCGGACTGCAGCTCGCGCTCTGGGAGATCAGTCATGAGCAGGCGTGGCGGACCCATTTCGACTACTCGACCTGGTATCAGCACCAGGGATTCTCCGGATCGGAGTTCTGGGCCACGCTCAACCAGAACTACGGCACGAAGGGCTACTGGGCTTCCCAGATCCTGCAGCACGTTCACACCAACTTCCCGACCTCCTACGCGGGCAGTCTCTACTACTACGATCCCGGTCCATCCCTGTCTCCGCCCGACTACCAGGGCGCCCAGGGTTTCGTGGGGGATGTCCCTGAGCCGGGCACGCTGATGATGCTGGGCGCGGGCCTCCTGCTGGGGACCGGGCTTGCTTGGAGGAATCGTCGCCGCTAAGGCGGCGCGGCCAGTGAGAGCGGCCGCGGAGAAGAGAACCGCGGCTTGGCTTCTCGGGCGGGCGGTGTCGGCGACGCTTCAGCAGGAAGCCCGCTGTCATCGCCCATCCACTGGATACTAGATGACAGATTGGATGCAGATCCGCAACCAAGCAACGCAGCACAGCCGGAGGAGAATTCCGGCGGGGAAGGGAGACGAAGCAAAATGAAGGACAAGGTTCTGATACTCTGCTTGATGCTAGCCGCGGCCGGCATAGGCACGGCTGACGCTGCCTACACGTTCGAGTTCAACCCGGTGGACTTTTTCGCCTACCGCGATGTTTCCGAGGGCTTCAGCACCGATGGCGGCATGTTCAGAATCCATGAGACCTGGGCAACCACCATGTATCGGTCCTGGACGAACGATGGCGGTCAGCGCGCGATGGTCGACAATTTCTGCGCTGGGCTCGGGGACGGTGAGGGCATCCGGCGCTTCAATATCTGGCTTGGCAACAACCCCAGAGCAATTGCCTGGGGCGAAACGCTTACCATGAATCCTGACTTCACGCCCACCGGAACGGCAACTGATGGGTGGGATGTGAGTGTCGTTGGAAACCCGTGGATCGACGAATACAGTATCGTCCAGTGGACGACCGACAACCCTGACCTCTACCTGCGCCCCGGCAATGACGTGGGCACGTTCAGCTTCAGCTTCCTGCCGAACGAGACGATTGCGTATGGGGACGACGCCACGATTTGGTTTGGTGGCGTCAACCGCGGCTCGCTGGCACTCGATTTCGATTCGTTCGAGGGCGGTTTCGCCAACAATCCCGGTGTGACCGAAGGCGCCTATGGTTCGGGCTTCGAAGCCACCCTGCGGCTGACCGCCGTACCGGAGCCGGCCACGGCAGCGTTGCTCGGCCTGGGTTTGGCGGGTCTCGTCCTCTGGCGGAGGAGGAAGTAGAGGTTCGCGCTCGGCGGAAGGTGAGTTCCGTCAGCTTCCTTGACTGATTGGGCAGAGCTTGGAAACACGCCCCCTGGCACAACGCACCGGTTGGGGCGGACAAGATCGGCCTTCGCAATTCGCTTTGAGCATCCGCTGGGCATACCGCACAGAACCCTGACAGCCCAGACAGGCAGGGCCGCTCCCGTGGGGGCGGCCCTGTGTCATGGCCTTTTACACCGCAGAGAAGCTCGGAATTGCATGTCATGGAGTCAATTGCGGAGTCTATCCTGGCCCTGCCAGTTGGGATTGACACTGGCATGTTCATACTCGGGACGCTCGCTGGGAAAGGCACCTCTGCCGAGAAGTGGCCAACTCAATGACCGGCACACCGTGCTGCAAGGGCTGAAGTGAGTGTACCCAGTCGACTACACCACACAGGTGCTGGGGTAGCTGAAAGCGAGATTCTCATCCACCACCACGGCTAGCGCCTACTGCTACGATCCGGTGTGGAGTAATCACGAGTCAACGGCCGCATCCTGCGGTTTGTCGGCGATGTCGCCAGAACTGGAAACGCTGCCAATGGTTGACGCCGGGCTGGGGTTGGGCAGCGGAGCAGTCGGGGGGCGCAGGCAGTGGTAGTCTCGGGGGGCCC
>CAZZIF010000581.1:0-2267 GCA_964654025.1 uncultured bacterium | reverse complement strand
GCGACGTGCGGCATGGACGACGTACGGCATAGGCGACGTGCGGCATGGACGACGTGCGGCATGGGCGACCTGACGTTCCATATGGAACGTGAAGAGGCCGCTTCACTCACTCGGAGGGGAGCGGCCTCTTCGAAACCCATGAGCCTGAACCTTCTCGGGTTCCTCAGTACTCGTCACCGGTGACCATCTGCGGATAGGACCTACCGGGATCGGATCCGCATCCGCATTCTGGGCACCGCCGCTGGTCGGTCTCATCCAGCTTCGCCGGCCTCTCGAGCCACGTACGACCCCTCCAGCCTCTCCAGCCGGATGCGGCCCTTTCGGCCTCTCGAGCCACGTACGACCCCTCCGACCTCTCCAGCCGGATGCGGCCCTTTCGGCCTCTCGAGCCTCCTACCGCAGCAGGATGCTGCGTGCTTCGCGGTGATCGTCGCCGACGCGGAGCCGGTAGAGGTATACGCCCGATCCGAGCGGACGCCCCGCATCGTCTCGACCGTCGAAGTGCACCGGATGCCGGCCGGCCTCGAAGCGTTCGCCGTCCAGCAGCGAGCGCACCTGACGCCCACTGAGGTCGTAGACCACCAACGATGCCTCCGCCGGCTGCGGGAGTTCGAAGACGAGTTCGGTCCCTTCCCCCGCTCCACCGCCGGCCACCGTGCGGGCCGCGCGCAACGAGAGGGCTGGACGCGCATCCGCGCTGTCGACGGACGATGCATCCAGAACCAGGATCGTGCCCTCATAGGGCACCACATCGCCGCCCGAGACCGTGACGTAGATCTCCCCCGCGTTCTGAGGATCCAGACTGAAGGTTGCCGCACCGCCCGAACCGGTTGTCTCCACCAGGTGAATCTCCTCGTCCGGCTTCCACAGGCATACGGTGGCGCCGGTCACGTTGCCACCGCCCTCATAGGCCACACTGACGGTGACCTCGCCTGGCCCGCCGCTGAGACTCGACGGGTGCGTGACCGCGATGATGGACGGATCGTCCATCCAGAGACGCAGTTCGGGATCGCCGAGGAGGGTGAGTTCGGTCCAAATGTAGCGGTAGGTAGGATCGCCACCCGGATACTGGTCGTTCTTATGGTCGCTGAACGCATCCCCGAGATCGATGTGACCCTCTTCGAAGATCGACCGGAAGAAGAGCCGGTCATAACGGTTCGAGAGAGTATTGAGGAGCCCCGGATTGTACCAGCCGTAGCGTGAGTTGCCGATGAACGCAATCGCGCCCCCGTTATTGTTCTGCACCCACGCTTCGGCGATGCACTGGTAGTCCTCGTAGTTGCAGGCGTAGCAACCGGTGGAGTACACGGTGCCGACGCGATTGTCGTTGTCGAAGACGTTAACGTCGGCAATCCCTAAACTCTGATTGTGATTGGTGCTGCCCACTCCCATCGACCCGGTAGTGCTGTGGTCAACATGGTTGTAGAGATTGAACCCACCGTTGATGAGCGCGATTGCATCGTCCTTATGGGTACCGGGATCACTGTCGTGCTCGGTCAGGATCGTCCAGTCATCGGGCATGTAAAGGTCATCGATTGCATTCTTGACCTCCTCCCCGGCCGTCGAGGCGTCGAGGTCGAAGCCCATGAAGAGCGCCAGGCTAGCGAAATCGGTCATCGGTGGGGTCTTCTCGTAGGCCAGCACCTTCTGAATGAAGTTGTAGGCATAGCTCGAATAGCGAGCCGGCACACGACCGACGTTGACCTCGGCGGTCCAGTCATCGTCATAGTCGGCATAGTAGGTGTCGTTGGGAATGTTGTCGTCGATCCAGCGCCAGTGGCACGGGATCTTGTTCGTATCGCCACCCAGCAAGAACGACTCAGCGCCCCAGGTGCTATGGGCGTCGATCACGAAGGCGCGGATCTTCTCCTCGTCGCTTCCCGTGTAGCCACCGGCATTGTAGATCCAGTCGACCGAGACGATCGTGGTACGCACCCCGCGGCGATTCTTCCAGTCGGCGAGTTCTTCGTAAACCGACTCGAACCCGATCGGACTTATGATGACGTAGTCGTAGTCGCCGGGGTCGAGGTTGCGCTCGAAAGCGGCACCGCCGGCATCGGGCAAATGGGGCGCCTCGGCAAAGCCGTCGGTCAAGCCGTCGGTCAAGCCGTCGGCGAAACGGGCGGTGAAGCGGGCGGTCCGGACGTGGTCAGGGTTGATGACCTGCGCGCGCAGCCGCTGTTCGGCCCGCACCTGATCAGCCGCCGTTGCGGTCTCGGGTAACAGATCCCCGCGTGCGCCTCCCTCGGTGAGCTCGATCGCGATCG
>CAZZIF010000580.1:0-2279 GCA_964654025.1 uncultured bacterium | reverse complement strand
CCTGGTTCGGCCTCGCGCGACTCTAAGCTTCCGTGGTCCCCGCCTTCGAAGAGGAACTCGGCCCGGTACGTGTAAAGCCGGCCATTCTCGAGGTCGTCGTCCGTGTAGGACCGCAATGAGGGCGCCAACGGCTCTGCGGTGAGGAGAGACTCTGTCGAGGTACCTTCACTCAGCCGCCACAGCCGGATCCCTTCGAGATCCCGCAGGTCGTAGGTTCTCCAGGAGAGTTCGACGTGCCGGCAACCACCGGCGGCCGACAAACCGCCTGGCCTCCCGTGAGTGTCCGGATTCGAGGGGTCGAACGGGTTGGTGCGGTCGCGGCCGCCGCACCCGCCAAGCAAGCCGGCAAGAACAGCGAAGAGAGCAAGAACAACGAGGCCAACCGGGCTGACCAACCGCGCCGGGCTGACCAACCGGGCCAGGACGAGCAGTCGGGCCGGGCCGACCAAGCGGGCCGGGCCGACCAGGCGGGCCGGGCCGAGCAGTCGAGCCAGGACGAGCAGTCGAGCCGGGCCGAGCCGCCAGGCCAGGCCGATTCGGGCCAGCAGCGCGTCAGCAAGCATGACAGCAGGGGGGCCGGTGGGCCAATTTCTTCTCATCGTCCCTCATCTCCGGATGGGGAGTCCCACAACCATTCGCGCAGGGCCAGCAGAAAGAAGACCTCCGAACCAATCCACGCCGACAGGGCATAGCGGTCGTAGCGCTGCGCCTTGTCGAATCCATCCTCGCGCACGCTGGCTTGGCCGTGATGGCGATACTCCTCGTAGGCATCGTCGGCCACGTCCTGGAAGTGGAAGGCCAAGGCCGTGCCGGCTACCCAGGCCGCCGCCCACAGCTCACCGGCGCCCGGTCTCCAGGAACGTGACTCGGTAACCGGCGTGAACTGCTTGCGCAGGTGCTCGAGTCCCCCGGACCGGTACGCCTGAGGCCGCAGACTCGAAACACGGGCCACTGTGTCTGTGGCGAAGGTCAGTCCGCGATCAGACGAAGGTGTGCGTTCGGCGCGCGAGGGTGACCCGTCCCGCCGAAGCGTCGCGCCCGAGGGCGACCCGCCGGGTAATGCGAAGGCGAACAGGTCGCCCCTGCCGCCCCCGAGGAGCAGGAGGCCTTCTGCCGGAAGCACGCGGGTACTGGCTGGTGCGGGGACGCGCAGACGCCAGAGGATCTCACCGCTGTCCGGGTCGAGCCCGTATGCCGCGCCGTCGCGCAAAGGCACCCACAGCGTCCCATCGGCCAGGGTGGGTCGCAGGTCGGCGGCGGTTTCGAGATCGCGCTCCCAACGGAGAACTGGAGGACAGTCGTCGTAGCATCGCACCACGCCTCCAGCGCTCACCAGGAACAGCGACCCGGCACCGGCTACCGGCCCGGTGCTGAAGCGGCCGTCCAGATCGAGCCCGGCCGCCAGCTCGCCCGTCGCCGGCCGCCAGGCACGCAGGTGCCCGTCATAGCTGAGCGTCCACGCCAGGCTGTCCAGCAGGGCAGGTGGACCATAAAGGGCTCCCCCCGGCTCGACGTCCCACAGCGTCTCGCCCGTGCGCGCCGCAAGGGCCAGCAAACGGTCACTGACCGTCGGCACCCACAGGATGCTGTCGGCCAGGCCAAGCTTGGCCCTCACCAGACCCGGTACGCGGCGCTCCCACACCGGATCACCCGTGGCCGCATCACAGCAGACCACCCGTCCCTGGAGCGAAGCCGCAAACAGCCGGCGGTCATCGAGCAGAGGCGCGCCCCACGACTCACCGAGCGGCAAGTCCCAGCGAAGGCGCCCCGTCCCGGCCTCGCGGCGGAAGAGCCGGCCATCCGGATAGTCCGTGACCCCGTAGATCGCACCGCCCTGGATCGCCAGCCCCGCCTGAACGCCGGCTTCCAGCTTCTTCTCCCACAGCCGTTCTCCGCCGGGCAACGCGAAGAGGGCTATGCGCCGGTCCCGGGCACTGACGGCCAGCATGCCCGGCCCACTGGCCAGCTCCACCCCCAGCGTGCGTCCCACCTCTGCCTCCCACCGCAGCGCAGCGGCGGGCGCTTCCGAGGCGGCCGCCGTCGGGACGGCCCCATGGGCGGCCCCACTGGCGATCCCACTGGCGGGCCCACTGGCGGGCCCACTGGCGGGCCAGCAGGCTGCCCAACAGGCGGGCCAACAGGCGGGCCAACAGGCCAGCAATGCTCCCAGGAGCAGCGCCCAGCCAACGACTCGGATGCTGGCGACGGTGAACCGGGTTCTGGAGGCTAGTAGTTCCATCCGATGAAGAACTCCCGATGAACGTTCGAGGGCCAGCTGC
>CAZZIF010000579.1:306-2281 GCA_964654025.1 uncultured bacterium | reverse complement strand
GCCCTCTAACGGCCAGACTTGTTTCAAGATGGTGACAGCGGTGGCCGAACTCAACCGTAGGAAGGCTGCTCGCTCGATGGCCCTTCTGTGAGGGTTCGGTTGACCCATATGGGGCCCGATGCTAGCATGCCCTCGCTGCAACCGTGGCGATTCCATAGGGATGCCGGGCTGTTCCGCCAAGAGGGATCTTGAGCGGGAGCGGCCGGGCCTGAGCGCATAAGGATTGTGCAAAGCATGCGGTTGACGATTCAGATCATCTTGGTGGCGGCCCTGCTTCAGCTGGCTTGCAGTTCGTCGCCGCCGCCGCCGCCGTCGCCGCCACCGAGTCCCAGCGGTGCGCTCGACCCCACACGGCCTCTGCCGAGCGAGTACCGGCTGAAGGTTGGCGACGAACTGCGCATCACCGTGGTGGGTGCCGACGAATTCAACAGCATCAACACGATTCGCCCCGACGGCTTCATCTCGCCGGTTGGCGTGGGCGATCTGCAGGCCGCGGGGCGGAGCATTCCCGAAGTGACCGAGGAGGTGCGCGGCCGGCTTGGCCGGCTCCTGCGCTACCCGGACGTGACGATCATGCTCAGCCGTTACGCCGACCGGCTCGTCTATGTTCTCGGCGAAGTCAACGCGGGCGGGACGTTCCGCTTCACCGAAGATATGACCGCACTGCACGCGGTGGCCGCCGCTCAAGGGCCGATGATCTCGGCGAAGATGAGCAACGTGCTGGTGCTGCGCCGGACGGGACCGACTGAGCTGGCGGTCTACAAAGTCGATCTCGAGGCGCCCCTCGACGGCGATGTCCATGCGCGGGACGTGTTCCTGGAGCCGTATGACATCGTCTACGTGCCGCGCTCGATCATCGGTGAAATCAACAAGTTCGTGGAGCAGGTCTTCGCCCGCAACGTGGCGCCCTTCTACTTCTACCAGGAGGCGTGGAAGGCCTTCCACATGGAACGGCTCGACGTCTACGTGCCGGACTAGAAGTAGCCGAACGAGGAGAAGTTGGTGGCCGAATCACGCGAGTCCACAGCCTACCGCGGAACCTTACGGGACTTCTTGCGGATTCTGTTCCGGCGGCGTTGGGTCGCGATCGCGACCGTGGCCGCTACGGTGGGCGCGATCCTCTATTCGATCCTGACCGCCGAGCCAACCTTCCAATCGTACTCGAAGTTGCTGGTCAACCGCGGCAATCCGGCTTCGGCCTTCTCGACCCAGATTTACTTCCTGTCATGGGAAGAGGAACTCAACTCCGAACTCGAGACCGTGCGCAGCGCCCGGATCTACCTGCGTGCCGAGGAGATCCTCGCCGATTACTACGTCGAGATGGGGCGGGATCCCCAAGAGACACCCCCGATCGATCCGGATCGCATCGAATCGAGCACGCCAGGCAGGTCCAGCGTCATCTACATCTTCTACCGCGGTTCCGATCCCGAAGAGGCCCAGCTGATCGTCAAGGCCCTCACCCAAGCCTATCGCGAGTTCCGCACGGAGAGCCGGCCCGTCGATCCCACCGGCTTCCTGCAACAGGAGTTGGCCGGCCTCGAAGAGGAAATCGCCGCGTGGGAGGGCAAGCGTGCCGACTTCCTGTCCCGCGAGGGTGCGGTGCAGCTGCCCGAGGAACGCAAGAACCTGCTCGATACGAAGCGTGACATCCTGACCGAGCTGGCCGCGGTGCGTTCGGAAACGGCTGCCCGTCAGGCGCGCCTTGAGTGGACCCGCTCCTTGACAGAAGCGGGGGAGGATCTCAACCAGGAGGGATTCTATCCATTCGGGGAACCCAACATGCACGGGGAACCAATCCTGCTCA
The DNA here is from genome assembly GCA_964654025.1 of uncultured bacterium. Classification (GTDB taxonomy): domain Bacteria; phylum Eisenbacteria; class RBG-16-71-46; order CAIMUX01; family WJJG01; genus CAYQJL01. The sequence continues at coordinate 477 of CAZZIF010000579.1, read as the reverse complement.
CACTGCGCAAGATGATCCTCGATACCCGGTCCGAGTTCTTTGAAGCCAAGGCCCAGTACACCGAGAATCATCCCACCGTGCTGGCCCTGAACGACCGCTTGACCGAGCTCGGCGAGGCGCTCAAGCAAGAAGCGCAAGCCTATGCCGGTTTCCTGGATGCGATGGTCGGCG
>CAZZIF010000579.1:0-296 GCA_964654025.1 uncultured bacterium | reverse complement strand
CGCCGCGCCGGTGGTAGTCGACCGCCAGATCAACGGCGCCGCGCGGGCACAGGAAAGCTCGTTGCAGGCGAGCTTGGACTACATCAATGAGCAGCTGGCACAGTTCCCGGATCGTGAGGCGCAGCTGCTGCGGTTGGATCGAACGATCGAGAGCCTGCGCACGACCTACGAAGCGCTCGTTCAACGCCGGATCGACGCCATGTCGGCCCGCATGGGCTCGAACCGTTGGGAGGTGGTGGTGCTCGAGGACGCCGCCGAAGCCACCCCAGTTCGCACCCAGGATTACGTACGGCTGG
>CAZZIF010000578.1:0-2281 GCA_964654025.1 uncultured bacterium | reverse complement strand
ACCTAATCTGGGAAGCTCATGGGAGGCGGGGCGGCACCGCGATCCGCCCGAGGATCGCCTCCAGACCGCGGACATCGGCCTCGGTAAACGCGCCCTTACGATCCGAGTCCACGTCGAGCACGCCGATCAGCGTTCCGGCCGCATCCCGCAGAGGCATCACCACCTCACTACGGGAGCGCGCATCGCACGCCACGTGACCCGGAAAGGCCTCGACGTCCTCGACCAGCACCGGCTCGCCCCGCTTCACGCAGGCCCAGCACACACCGTCGGGGCCGGGCAGGACCGCGCAGGCCAGCGGGCCTTGATAGGGTCCCACGATGAGCCGGTCACCGGCCAGGCGGTAGAACCCCGTCCAGAAGTAGTGGGGCATCTTGTGATGCAGGAGGGCCACGGTCGTGGCCATGCGGGCGGTGAGGTCGCCGGTCTTCTCGAACAGCTCGGCCAGCTGCTGGTCGATGCGCTCGTAACGTCCAGCCAGATTTTTAGATCCTGGGGCCATGCTCTGTACTCTCCCATTCTCCGGCCGATGCGCTTGGCACGGCTTGGCTTGAACCGATATGCTCGTTGCCGAATCCGTGTATGATTCCCGGTAGCCGACAGTCCACCATGCACAGGTTCGCCGCCAGTGGGTTCCCTCGCAACCGCGGAATGGGAAGGGTCGAGACATGCGAGTGCTTCTCTTGGGCGTGGGCATGCAGGGCAAGGCAGCCCTCCACGACCTCGTGGCCAGCAACGAGGTCACCGGTATCCTGGCCGCCGACGCAGACCTCGACGGCTTGCGTGCCCACGTGGCCCGGATGGGCTATGAGACTTCCGGCCGGCTGCAGTGCATCCCCTGTGATGCCGGAGATTCCAGGCAACTTCGCGTGCTCTTCGAGCAGCGGCCCGATGTCGTCATCGACCTCTTGCCGGTCCATTTCGGTCACGCGGTCGCGCAGCTGGCCATCGAGCATCGGGTAGATCTCGTCAACACGATGTACGTCCGTCCCGAGATCCGCGCTCTTGCCGATCGCGCCCGAGCCCGCGGCGTGACCCTTCTGCCGGAGTTCGGCCTCGATCCCGGGATCGACCTGGTCCTCCTGGGCGAGGTGGTGCGCTCGCTGGATGTGATCGAGACACTCGACAGCTACGGCGGCGGCCTCCCCGAACCCGATGCCGCCGAACCGCCCCTGCGTTACCGCGTGACCTGGACCTTCGCCGGGGTCCTGCGCGCCTATTGCCGCGCGGCGCGGCTCGTCGCCGATCGCGCTGTGCAGGACATTCCACCCGGGGAGATCTTCGCCCCGCAACACATTCACCCCGTGGAGGTCGACGGCCTTGGGAGGCTCGAGGCCTATCCGAACGGAGATGCTCTCGCGTTCGCCGAGGCAGCCGGGCTGGATCCGGGGCGACTCCGGTCGACCGGCCGCTATACCCTTCGCTATCCCGGCCATGCCGAGCTATGGCGATTGCTGGGTCGGCTCCACCTGCTCGACGAGGAGCCGGTCTTCGTCGGCGGCCATCCGGTGAACCGGCGTGACTACCTGGCCGCCGTGTTGGGGCCGCACCTTGAACTCGCAGAAGATGAGAGGGATGTGTCGATCGTGCGCATCGAGGCGACCGGACGGCGCGAGGGCCGGCGAGTGCGTGTGATCGCCGAGCTGATCGACTGGCGCGATCGCGAGTCCGGACTCACCGCCATGAGCCGGACCGTGGGATTCACCGCCAGTATCGGCGCCCATCTGCTGGCGCGCGGCACGCTGCCCGGGCCCGGCCTGCTCTCGCCGGTGCGCGACGTTCCCTACGATCGCTTCACCGGCGAGCTCGAACGACGCGGGATCCGCACGACCCTGCGGATCGAGCCCGAGGAGGGAGCGCGATGACTCTTCCCCAGCCATCCCGGCCGATCGAGATCCTTCTCGTCGAGGACAATCCCGCCGACGTCCGGCTGACCGAGGAGGCGCTGCTCGAAGGCCGGATGAGCAATCATCTCAGTGTCGCCGGCGACGGCGAGACCGCGCTCCAGATGCTCAGGCGCGAAGGCGCCTACGCGGACCAGCCCCGGCCCGATCTCATTCTGCTCGACCTCAACCTACCGAGGCTCGATGGGCGCGATGTACTGGCCCAGCTCAAGCAAGACCCGGTTCTTCGCAAGATTCCGATCATCGTCCTGACGACCTCGTCAGCGCGCGAGGACATCGAGCAGAGCTACCGGCTCCATGCGAACTGCTACATCTCGAAGCCGGTCGAGTATGGGGAATTCCTGGAGGTGATCCGCCTGATCGAAGACTTCTGGCTCCGG
>CAZZIF010000577.1:0-2285 GCA_964654025.1 uncultured bacterium | reverse complement strand
CAGGCGCGCCTTGTGTGGACCCGCTCCCTGACGGAAGCGGAGGAGGATTTCAACCAGGAGGGATTCTATCCTTTCGGTGAACCCAACATGCACGGGGAACCAATCCTGCTCACCCTGCGCAAGATGATCCTCGATACCCGGTCCGAGTACTTCGAGGCCAAGGCACAGTACACCGAGAGTCATCCCACCGTGCTGGCCTTGAACGACCGCCTGACCGAACTCGGCGAGGCGCTCGAGCAAGAAGCGCAAGCCTATGCCGGTTTCCTGGAGGCGATGGTCGGCGCCGCGCAAGCACAGGAGAGATCGCTGCAGGCTAGCCTGGACTACGTCGATGAGCAGCTGGCACTGTTCCCGGATCGTGAGGCGCAGCTGTTGCGGTTGGATCGCACGATCGAGAGCCTGCGCACGACCTACGAAGCCCTCATTCAGCGGCGGATCGAGGCCATGTCGGCCCGTATGGGCTCGAACCGTTGGGAGGTCGTGGTGCTCGAGGACGCCTCCGAAGCTACCCCGGTTCGCACCCAGGATTACGTCCGGCTGGCGGTGTTCCCGCTCTTCAGTTTGCTGGTGGGTATCGCCCTGGCTTTCCTGATGGAGAGCTTGGATCACTCGCTGAAGGATCGCATGGAGACCGAAGCGCACCTGAAAGTGCCAGTGCTGGCCACGGTGAGCCGGTTCAAACGATAGGCGGTGGCTCCTCCGGCGGAGCTTCTCCGGCGCAGCTCGCCGCTCGACTCACAGAGGCTTCATGTACCATGGCAACCTATGAGGCATTCTACGGATTTCATGAGCCGCCGTTCAACCTGACGCCGGATCCCAAATTCCTGTTCATGACCCCCGACCAGCGTGAGGCACTGGCGTACCTGGCCTACGGGGTGCAGGAACGCAAGGGTTTCCTGGTGCTGACCGGCGAGGTGGGGGTGGGCAAGACCCTGATCATCCGCACCCTGCTCAACCAGCTCGACGAATCGGTCGACACCGCTATCGTGATGAACGCGATGCTGACCTTCAAACAGCTGCTCCAGATGGCGCTGATCGACTTCGGCCTGTCTGTGCAGGGCCGGGGCAAGGTAGACATGTTGCTGGCATTCCAGCAATACTTGCTGCGCCTGCGCGACGCCGGCCGTAACGCGGTCCTCGTGATCGATGAGGCGCAGAACCTGACCGCCCACGCGCTCGAGGAGTTCCGTCTGTTGTCGAACTTGGAGACCAGTGCCCAGAAGCTCATTCAGATCATCCTGGTCGGGCAACCCGAGCTCAAGAGCTTGCTGAGTTCACAGAACCTGCGCCAGCTGCGGCAGCGGATTCCCGGTATCTGGGAATTGCGTCCCCTCGAGCCGGCGGGCGTGGGCGAGTACATCGAACACCGGGTTCGTATCGCGAGCCGCGGCCGGGTGGGTGGTCTGTTCGACGAGGATGCCGCCGATGAAGTGGCGCGCTACTCGAAGGGCATTCCGCGACTGATCAACGTGCTGTGCGACCGCGCGCTGTTGATCGGCTATGTTCATGATCAGAAGAGGCTGGGCGGCGCCACGGTGCGTTCCGCGATCCAAGAGCTGGAGCGTGGTTACCACGGCGCGACACCATCGGGACAGATCGCCAGGACAGGAGCGGGTGGATGAGTCATATCTACGATGCCTTGCAGAAGTCGAAGAGCGGCAAGGGCTCGGGCGAGGAGACGGCGCCGCCTGGTGCCCCGCCGGGCGGTGGCCGTGACGCCGGGCCCGAAGAGCCCCCGGTTCCACCGGCGCCTCCGCGGCGGGCCCCCTCCGGCGGCTTCGAGCCCGAGGATGGGGTCAGTGGCGGATTGCTCGGGGAGCCGAGCACCGACTTCCTGCGCGAACTCGACGTCCTGCGCGAGAACACCGAGGTGTTGCTCAGCCGCAACCAGCGCCGGGTCATTTCCTTCACGGCGGCCCTACCCGGCGAGGGAACCACGACCCTGGCGGTCCATTTCGCCTACCTGCTCGCCCGTGTCGCCGAGAAACGCGTGCTGTTGATCGATGCCGACATGGCGCGTTCCGCCCCCAGCCTCTCCGAAGCGGTGGGGGACTGCGACGGCCTGACCGAGTTGCTCCGGGGCGGTGGCCCCCTCCAGAAGGTGATCTTGCGGACCGAACAAGCCAACCTGCACTTCCTGCCGGCCGGCCGGGACCGCATCCGTCACGTCGAGGCGGTCAGTTCCGGGCAGATCCGGCCTCTGTTCGAAGAGCTGGGGGGATTCTACGACACGGTGGTCGTCGACAACGCCGTCGGCAGCCCGGTCACCTCCTCGATCGTCCTGC
>CAZZIF010000576.1:0-2289 GCA_964654025.1 uncultured bacterium | reverse complement strand
CAGCCTGTGGACTCTGACGAACTCGACCGGCAAGTCGCTGAGTCGTCTGCTCATTGACGCCTGGGCCGGTGACACCGTGTTCGACCGAGAGGAGGATCTCTCTGGCGATCCTTACGGAAGCTACGGTTCGGAGCTCGGCCGTGACTTCGAACCGATCAACCACGATCCGTATGACATCGTCGCCACCTACGTCAACGCGGTCAAGCTGACCGATGCGCCCGTGGATCCTCGGGGCGACATCTACCAGTACCTCGAGATCGCCTTCCAGAACGAGGGCGGTTTGGGCAACGGCGAGTCCCTTCAGTTCTATGCCGACACCGACAACATCTATAGCGGTGGTGAGATTCCCGAGCCGGGGACGGCACTGCTGATCGCTTGTGGGCTTCTGGGCGCGGCCTGGTATTCGCGGGTACGGCGCGCCTAGGTTGATTTTTGACTTTGACAGCAGATCCTTGGTCCTTACACATCATTGGGAGGCAACATGCGGACTTTAGCATCGATCCTGGCCGTCCTGGGCATGGTCGTGCTCCTCGGCACACCGGCTCAGGCCACCATCACGACCTACGAGTTCTCCTTCACGGCGGAGGACATGCTCTCCTACGTCACCGTCGACGGCACTGAGGGGTCCTCGGCGGCCGACAACGAGGTTTTCGACGGCGCCCGGCTCCGCCGGGACGGCACGAACCCGTCGGGTCCGTTGGCCAGCCGGTCCTACTGGGAGAGCCAGAACGGGGCGTTCACGAGCTGGGCGACGGGTACGACCGATCGCTTCTTGAGCTTCAACATCTGGGGCTTTGACGGTCGCGGCATCCACTGGGGCGAGGATTTCAAGCCGCATGCCTGGGTCGGATCGACCGAGCCCGCGGGCTGGACTCCGTGGACGACGGCGTGGCCGTGGGGCGATCCGCCGGCGGGCAGCCACACGGATCTGCTGCTGGGCTGGGACGCGAACGGCTTCGGCGATGGCTTCAACTTCCAGGACACCGACCTCGGGTCGAAGGCCTTCTCCTTCATGATGCAGGTTGACGACACCGACGCGTGGTGGGGCCAGAACACCCAGGGCGCTCCCAACGATTACTCCGTGCCGGAGCTGACCATCTGGTTCGGCGGCTGGTTCGACGACGACTACTTCGAAGATCCCGGCGACTACTACATGTACGAGGGCAACATGGTCGTGCAGGGCCGCGTGGTGCCCGAGCCCGGAACCATCGGGCTCCTGGGCCTCGGCCTCGTCGGCCTGGGCGTGGCCGGTTGGTGGCGCAAGCGCCGCGGCTAGACGCGCGGGCTGTTGAGCGATTCGAGTCGAGCAGGCAGGTGACCACCCGGTCACCTGCCTGCAAGTCCGTTCCCCTCTGGATCTCCCCTCTGGATCCGTCCTCCACAACGCCCGCGTAAGATGCACAACAGATATGATATAACCCTTGTGTCACGATTCTTTACGATTACCGTTGGCTTGGCGAGCCCACAAGGGGTTCACGCACGGAGGTTTACGAGTGTTGAAACAATGTAAACTTTGCTCCACGCTGAACTGGCCAACCAAGCTGACATCTGAGCACTCCGTCTGGGCCTGCCTCCTTGTTGCGTCCCAGGGCCGGGAAGGGGAGCCACTCCAGCAGGATCTAGACCACCCCATTGCCACAATTCATTTCTGAAGATCGAGTTAGACCAGGAACGCCTCTGACCGCTTCTCCGAGTCCACTCCCCGGTTTCTGGGACGGCGCTTCATGCCGCTTCCAAGGCCGGCACACCTTCTCATACCAAATCGTCCATCGAATTGACATATAAGCGTTTGCGCGAATTAGCCACTCGCATGTAAATTATATCAAGACATTGTCTTATGATGGTTTACATCCTTGGCTCGGTCCTTGCTCCTCTATCGGGCCACGAAACGGCTGGCACTGTGTGTGGCCATTTTCGATAACTTGTTGTCGAATGGCCGCTTAGAGAATTTGGAGGTAGAAAATGTTGACGCGCAATCTATTCATTCTGCTGCTTGTAGCGGCAGGGCTGGTGGCCCATGCGCCGCTGGCTGGAGCGGCGTACTCAGTGTTCTTCGACCCGGGTACGCTGCACGAGACCGACGGCATCAGCGGTTTTGGCACAACGGGTGACATGATGGCCGGTATGGAGGTGACCGCCTACTTCAGCGAGAGCAATTCCGAGTTGGCACTCTGGGAGGCGCTCACGCCGCCTGAGGGTGAAGCCGCTGGGTCCAGCATCTTCGGTTGGAATCTGAATGTCTTCGGCGACACCTATGGGGCCAGTTGGAAGCTCTACAACAACACGAGC
>CAZZIF010000575.1:0-2290 GCA_964654025.1 uncultured bacterium | reverse complement strand
CGCCGCGAGGTCATCGCGTCATAGCAATCGGCAATCGAGACGATACGGCTCATCACGCCGATCTCCCACTGATCGCCCATGCGTGGATAGCCGGTAAGATCAAAGCGCATGTGGTGTTCGAGGCCCACCAATGCCACTTTCATGGTCAGTTCCGTCAACTGATCGCTGCGCAGCAGCGTCCGGACCCCTTCGAGCGGATGGGTCTTCATGATCTCCCATTCCAGGGGACTGAACGTGCCCGGCTTGTTGAGAACCGGCTTGGGCACGTTCATCTTGCCCAGGTCATGGAAGAAGGCGGCCACGCCCAGTTCGGCCAGCTCGCGCTTGTTCAGGCCCAGACGCTGTCCAAGGGCGGTGGCCAGGATGCAGACATTGACCGAATGCAGGAAGGTCTGCGTGTCGAACGCCTTGAGAGCAGTCAGCGCCAGGAGGGAGAACTCCTCCTCGACCAGGGTGTCGATGATCTTGTGCACGACCTGGCGGGTTCGCCTCAGGGCCGGCATGCTCTGCCCCCCGAGGCTGCTCATCTGGAATCGCGCAACGCGCATGGCGCCGAAGAAGGTCTGCCTGGCCCGCCGGCGGAGTTCGCCCAAGTCGGCCACCGAATCCCACCCGCTCTCGGACTCGACCTCCTCGGCCTCCGCCTCGTAGGAGAGGATCTCGATGCCCAGAATGCCCATCGCCTCCATCTCCTCGCGGCGTTCTTGTTCCGAGCTGCATTCGTCGCGCCGCCAGTTCTCGAGCATCTGAAGGAAGCGAGCCACTTCGGCGTCATCCCAGGGTCCGCTGAACTGGATGCCCCCGAGTCCCATCGTACCGAACTCCTCGGCCACCATCTGCGCCAGGAGGTTGCCCGAGGAGTACGGCGAGAGCGCCTCCTCGCCCGCCAGCAAGCCACTGCCGTAGCGGACAAGCCGGGGCGGTATCGCTTGCTGTTCCATCGCCAGAACGCTCGTGCGCAGGTTCTCGAGCGTGCCACGGAAGGTGCGATCCTGCAGGCCGCGCAGCACCAGAGCGCGCCAGCAGCTGTGGAAGTGGCGCAGGAAGGCAGCCCCGGGCGTCTCGCTCGCGGGGTCGCCGTGTGCCTCGGACACGGATGCCCCCGGCTCAACGCCGGCGTGCTCTTGGCGGAATCCGGAGTGCGAAGGCGTCTCTCGTCTGGCTGCCATGACCGTCATTCTCCCGTCTTCAAGGCCGTGGGGCTGCTATTGCTCACCGCCACCTCGGACTGCCAGCTCGAATCCCCATCTCGGACCACCATTTCGGAATGCGACCGCGAATTGCGGCCGTGGATTGCGGCCGCGGATTGCGACCGCGGATTGCGACTGCGGATGGTGACCTCCAAGACCCTGGCCTCGGACCAAGGCCGGCCGGCACTTTAGGCCGCCCTCGAGGGGCTGTGCCCATCGCCCTGGATTTGCTTGCGATGGCGCTCGAGCGCCCGCCGGCTCGACTCCGCCAGCAACGGATCACGCGCATCGCGGTACTTCATCAGCAGCGGCCCGGCCTGTTCGATGCTTACGAACCCGAGCGCGCGTAGTGCGCAGGCCTTCTGGATGCGCCAGTGACGCGGCGCCAACCAGTCTCGCCGGCTGACCGTCCGCTCCAGCAGCGGAAAGACCTCGCTCGGGGAAGAGCAAGCCATGGCCTCGTAAAGTGCAGCCTGCTCCTCGAAATCACGCTTGTCGAAGTCCTTGGCGAGCAGCGTCTGCAGCAGTGGTTGGAGTGCTTTGGCTCCGTAGGTCTCGCTCAAGATCTGGGCGGCGATCAGTCGCACCTGCCCGTCCTCGTCCTCGAGGCTGCGCAGCAACCGCTTCTCCAGGTTCGGGGCCCGGCAGGCCGTCAGGAACTCAAGCACCGCCACCCGGATCTCCGCCTCGGGACTGCTGTGAAGACTGGCCAGCTGCCGACTCCAATCCTCAGCCTGATCAGCCGTGAACTGAGGAGGCATGAACTTCGCCAGCGCCTTCAGGTCACGAGCACTCAAACGGTTTGGCTGGGCCAGGAGAAGATGGGAGCGGTGCTGCATCGCCCGCGCCATCGCCTGGGCCGGAATGGACGACATGGCGCGGCCAGACTCGTCGACCTCGATCGCGCTCGCCACGGCGTCGAGGACGATCCGTAAGCCTGGCGGGCGCAGTTCACTGAGGAAAGCGATCACCAGCTTCTCGTTCCCACACACGGAGGTCTCGAGCGCATCGAGCGTCCGTCGGGCGGCCTCGGCGCCGGAGAGGTCTTCGCTCATCTGCTCAAGGGCCGTGGCCAGCGGTCCGGTGAGATCCGCCGACCG
>CAZZIF010000574.1:0-2308 GCA_964654025.1 uncultured bacterium | reverse complement strand
TGGCCGGCCGGGGCGTCCTGCGGCACCCAGGCAGGCGCCTAGAATCGCACACCCTCTTGTGAATATGGTAGCGACCCAGGCAACGAGGCGGGAGACCGCCCCGAGTTGAAGCTGCTGCCTCAAGTCAGAACTGCCTTCCAATCCGGCTATTCGGACAGCTATACTTTGGGTGAGGGGCGCTAGGAGAACATGTCGATGGGAACGACCGCTCCCATCCACCTGGAGGTCTTTCTTGTGACTCGTTGCTTGGCAGCGCTCCTGCTGGCGCTCGTATTTTACCTTCCGATCATGCCTTACGCCATGGCACAGGTGCCGCCGCACCCCCGCCTGATTGTCGATGAAGTTGCATTCGAAGAGCTGTGGGACCGCACCCACCCTGTCGGTTCACCGAGCTTGTGGTCTGATCGACAGAGAATCGGGCGGCTGTGCTACCGGTCGATCGTCCAGTCGGCGAACTTCCTAGATGCGAATCCGGATATCTTCATGGATCAGGGCCGGCAGCTCAAATGCCTGATGCTGCTTTCGATGGCCCACCGGCTGCGCGACGGGGAGCCGGGCTACGACGGCCGCTACGCGAACCGGGCACTGGCCTTCATGGCTGCCTGGGCCGATTCCGCTTCGGGACCGAGCTACGATGGCTACGGGCTGGGCCTGGGAGAACTGCTCATAGGTTGGTCGCTGGCCTTCGATTGGCTGTACGAGGAGTTGGTCGAGGCCGGTCGGGTGCATGAGGAGGCCGAGAACCTCATCCGCTTTATGCAGAACCAGGAGATCCCCTACTGGGTCAGCCATTGCAATAACGACAACAACCACGTAGGCATCACATTCGGTGGGAGGGCGATGGCTGCGCTGGCCCTGGAAGGCGAGACAGGGCTTTCGATCAGCGAGTCCCAGCGGCTGGAGTGGTTGAACGCCGCCATCTCACGTCTCGGCGACTATCTGCGGGACGGCTACGGCCACGATGGGGTGTGCTTCGACGGCCTGCTCTACGCGAACTACGCGATGGTCACGGCTCTACCGGCCGCCTTGGCGATCGACCGCCTGAGCCACCTGCCAACGGTCCCCGAGTTCGACGTGGCCGGAGATCCTGCATTCGGCGTGCAGCAGGCCGGTACATGGATCTTCTATGACCAGCTCCCGTACGAGCCGGCCGCGGGTACTCCGATCAACGACACCGCCCTGCCTGTCATGGACCAGAACCCGTGGAACTACCGCGGCTGGCCCTGGCTTCTAGCCTTTGGGAATCCGGACAGGCCAAGCGCCGTCCTCCAGGTCTTCAAGACGATCTATCCCCCGGCGATCTGGCAGGAGGCCCTCTCGCTGGGTTTCGATGCCGATGACTACGAGCTCAACGCTCCCGAGGCGGTTCCCTTCACGCGCTATCCCCACGATGAGGATGTCTTCGGGGCGCCCTACTATGAAGATCCCACCGAGTGGCACTACCTCTACAGTGCGGTGCCGATTCTGCTGGCATGGCCCGAAGAGGCGATGATCGCCTCGGGAGCGTTCCTGGAGCCTGAGGAGATGCCCCTCGCCAAGGCGTTCAATGGACATGCGATGGCCTACTATCGCTCGAGCCTGCCCGCGATCGGTCCCGATGGCCATCTCGACTATGATCCGGACGGGGCACTGATCCTCTTCGAGTGCCGGACGCCGGCGGACTACAGCCTCTACGAATGCCATGACTGCTATCAGTATCAAGTGCCCGGCCATCACGGCAGTCACGCCCAGCTCGACGTCAACCAATTCGTGGTCTTCGCATACGGCGCCCCGCTCTTCTATGACTGCGGCTACGGATCGGGCAACAACGCTCCCGGACCGTCCAACAATTCGTCTGGACACAACCTTTGCACGGTGAGGATCGCAGAGGAGTGGGTGGGGCCGGGAACGATCTGTCATCATGAGGGCGAGCATTTGGGCACGTTGCCCGGCGCTGGAATGGCCCCGTTCATGGCGGCCGGAGACCGGACGCCGATGTGGGTCGAGGGAGACCTCCAGCGCGATCAGCGCCACCTGTTCGTTCTGCCCCGAGCATCAGGCGAGGCGCCCTATCTGATCGTCTACGACGACATGGATTTCGCTGGCGAGGATCTTCGCGAGTTCCGCTGGCACTGGCACTCCAGCAACGAACTCACCGCCGGGGACTGCCCGTTTCTCTTTCATGGAGGCCGTGCGACTCTGTACAAGGACAATGCCGGCGCCACGGCAACCGTTTTGGCGCCCGAGGCGCCCACCGAAATGTACGCGGAGACCTATGTTCCTCACAAGGAGACCTGGCCACCACACGAGCGCTGCACACTCGAATTCG
>CAZZIF010000573.1:0-2310 GCA_964654025.1 uncultured bacterium | reverse complement strand
CCGGGGACCGGGCTGTGACGTACGGCTACGACGACGCCGGGCGTCTCACCTCGGCAGGGTGGACGGGCACCGCTCGAGCGTACGAGTACGACATGATCGGGAACATCGAGCGGCTCGAGGTCGATGACGATCCTGTTGGCAATGCAGAGTGGCTGTCGTTCGACTACCTCGGCGACGCCGCCGGGAACACGACGGCGATTCTGAGCGCGGTCGCGAGGAACAACGGCTGGTACCGGAACATCGCCACGGATGACGCCGGCAACATCGAGCAGGAGAGCCCCAACCATACGTACACGTATGACCTCCGGAACCACCTCGGAGCCAGGACCATCTACTCCGTTACCACGACCCACACCTACTCGGCCGACGGCCGGCGCGTGCGGTCCCATCGCTCGGACTCCGGCGAGACGACCGACGTCGTATTGGACCTGTCCGGGCGTCGTCTGGCCAAGCACGACAATGCAGGCTGGCGCGACTACGTGTTCCTCGGCGGCCAGCTCCTCGCCTACTTCGAGGATGGCGCCGACGATCCGATCCAGGTCGTCTCGGACCATATCGGGATGCCGATCCTCGCGATCGGCAGCGCGGGCGCGAAGGTCTGGGAGGGCTTCGCCGAGCCGTACGGCACGCTCCGCGGAACCTCCAGCGAGGCGTATGACCCCGGGCTCCGATACCCTGGCCAGTGGCAGGACGACCTCGACCTCGAGGCCAGCTGCACCGGCGGCACCTGCACCTTCCCGGGCATCCTGGAACCCAGCACCACCCTTTTCGAGAACGGGTACCGGTGGTACCGGGGGCCTTGGGGGAGGTATACCCAGGCGGATCCTCTTGGGCTGGAGGGCGGGCTGAACCTGTTCGCATACGCTGAGCAGAACCCCAACCGGAACACCGATTCCTACGGGCTGAAGTGCGAAGGTTGCTGCGTCCATGAGCAATTCAGGGAGAGAGACCTTGAGAACATCATTCTGTCGGTAGGAAACGCCCTGCTTCGGCACTTGGGAGCTCTCCTGGCAGGCCGTAATACCGACATGAGATGTGAGACTTGGCAGGGAGTTGTTGAGGACGGCATTCAGAATGCTGCACCCGAGTGTCACGATAGTGGTTTCGTTGAGAGCGCGGAACAGCGGGGCCTACCTGCCAATCCGCTGGGAGGCGATTACTGGCTGCCTTGGGTGGGTTGGATAGATGGTGATCGGGGATTGACATGGCCTGTTCATGTCGCCAACGCACTCAAGCCCTGCAACGCAGAAGACTGGGAGCACGGGTACATCCTGGACGCTTGGCCCCGTGGCAATCTGCGTGTCCTTTCCTGGGATGATTGGGCCTACACCCCGGTCATGACCGGGGGCGTCGTTACCATTGGCGTGGTAGATTCTGGCTGTGCGTACTAGAGCGCGGCTGTTGATTCCAGGCGCCTGGAAGGCCGGATTCTGTCGGCTGACCAAGAGCGACCTGGTCCGACGGCTGCTCGCTGCTGCCAGTCTCGTGTCTCTCTGCGTGGTATCCGGTGTGTGCTGCAAGATAGGTGCTGTAGAAACGGGACGCATCAAACAGACCTTGACCACGATGGGGCTGATCAGCGAGCAACTTGAGAGAATACGCGACGAGCAGGGTGCATACCCGATGGTAAAGTCCGCCGACGACTTTCGCGGTCTTCGCACTGGGACTGAGCCAACCGACGGTTGGACGAATGACTTGGCATTCGACTGTGGTGACAGACGGTGTCGTGTGATCAGCTATGGCGCGGATGCAACACCAGATGTATCGAATCCGCAGGATTACTCTCGCGGGCCTACGAGCGGTACATGCGCGGACATCGTCATTGAGAACGGGCAGTTGTTTCGTTGGCCGCGGGGATTCCAGACCTCCTGACACCGGCCGCGATGGGCCCCAGGCCCGACGGTTTTTGCGATTCTGCGGGGCGAGGATTGCGGTTGTGGACGCGACGCTCGGACGGAGCTCGGCTGGCTCGAGCCTGGGGAAACCCGGCCCGCCGAGATGTCCAATCGTGGCCACCGGTTGTTTCAGCGTTCGAGCGGTCGTACCAGCGTTCCAGAGGTCTCTCGAGCGTCGGAACGGCCGTCCCTCCGCTGAGGGGCTTGTCTTCGGTGCCCCATGCTGTGCCTGCTCGGTGGGCGCGGGCCCTCTGACCGTCGCTCGACGTCCGGCCACACAGGGGCTCTCGATCGCACGGTCCGGTCCGGCGCAATTACGGTGCCTGGCCCGACGATTTGGCAATCTTGGGCGCCGGGAGGTGAATGGTCTGTCGTGCCCGGCGTACGCGGAGGTCGCACCAGCCCCTGAGCGTGC
>CAZZIF010000572.1:0-2316 GCA_964654025.1 uncultured bacterium | reverse complement strand
TTACGATCAAAGGTGCGCTCGTGGAACGCTTTCTTCTAGTAAAGCGCGAGGGGCAAGGTTCCACGGTCGTCGTGTGCCGCCCTGTGCGCACCGCTTGTGGCCTGTTGGGGGTGCGAAGCACGGGTTCACTCAGGGATGGCGATACCCCTTATGTGCGACGGTCAGGAGCCTCCGTGACAGGAGGGACCGTTGATGACGGGCGACGTTACGATTCAGTCCACTCAGGATCAGCTGCGTCTGCAGCTTCGCGGCGATGTCTCGAATCTTCCGTGGTGTGAGATCTGGCAGCAGCTGGAAGCGAAGGTCGAGTCGTGCCAACCGCAGCAGATGCTGATTGAGGCTCAAGTCTCCCGTTGGCCGAGCATCGTGCAGCTCTACGGTTGGCCGCAGCGGCTCCGTGAGACCGGTGTTCGCGAGGTCTGCCGAATCGCCATCTGCGATACCAATCCAGCCACGCAACGGGATGCTCATTTCCTCGATTGTGTCTTGCACAATCAGGGCTTTTGCTTCTCGACCGTCTGCGACAACGTGGCTGATGCCGGTGCCTGGCTGAGCCGTCAGCCGGCCTAGCCAACCGCGAGGGACATGCCTCGCCCCCCAGCCCCATCCGACGTGGGGCCGTCGTGTTGACAAGTGTTCCAGGAGCCCGAAGACCTCGGGGCCCCCAAGGGGGCTCCGAGGTCAAGTCGTCAGAATAGCATCCCCACCCCGGTTCGGACGCCACACCCGCGCATTCCTGCACAGCGCCAGGCGTTTCGACACGCCCCCACCTGCTCCAGCACCAACGCAGGCATTCCAGCAGGACACCAAAACGTTCTAGCACGACCCACCAAACCCGCTTAGCATCCCGGCCAGATGAACATGGATCGTCGGTAGCAAGCTTCGTCACTCGCTTCGGGTTTCGGGTAGCGTCCGCGTTTCCATTCAGGGTCTGTCGCAGGAGGTTTCGCCCTTGCACGAGTCCACGCCAACGTATTCCCAGGCAACGAACGCCACCGGCTCGCCATCCTTCGGCGAGCTCACCTTCTCCGGTGCTGCCATGAAGCGCGGCCTACCGTCGGATATCTACCATCGCCTGCAGCAAACCATCCGGCGTGGATTGCCCCTCGAACCCGGCATCGCTGACGTCGTCGCGCTGGCCATGAAGGAGTGGGCGATCGCGCACGGCGCCTCGCACTACTGCCACTGGTTCCAGCCGCTGACCGGGGCCACGGCGGAGAAGCACGAAGCCTTCCTCCATCCCGACGGCGCCGGGGGCGCCATCAACCGCTTCTCGGGCGATCAACTGATCCTGGGGGAACCCGACGCCAGTTCCTTCCCCTCCGGTGGCATTCGCGATACATATGAAGCCCGCGGCTACACGGCCTGGGACCCGACCAGCCCGGCTTTCATCCTGCGGGGCACCTCGGCGGCCACGCTATGTATCCCCAGCGTGTTCGTCTCCTATCACGGGGAGGCGCTCGACAAAAAGACGCCGCTGTTGCGTTCGATGCAAGCAGTGGCCCGCCACGCGGTCCGCATTCTGGCCGTCTTCGGCGAAGACCCCGGCGATGTCCAGGTGATGACGACCCTGGGCGCCGAACAAGAGTATTTTCTCATCGATGAGGCTTTCTACCGGCAGCGGCGTGATCTGCAGATCTGCGGCCGGACCCTGCTCGGTGCGCCACCACCGAAGGGACACCAGCTCGATGACCACTACTTTGGATCGATCCACGACCGTGTACTCGCCTACATGCACGACAGCGAGCAGCAGCTCTATCAACTTGGCGTCCCCGTCAAGACGCGTCACAACGAGGTCGCGCCGGGGCAATTCGAGCTGGCGCCGATCTTCGAAGAAACCAATGTCGCGGCCGATCACCAGATGCTCGTCATGCACGTCCTGCAACGTACCGCCCGGCGGCACGGCTTCGTCTGCCTGCTGCACGAGAAGCCCTTCGCGGGCGTCAATGGCTCCGGCAAGCACATGAACTGGTCGCTGGCCACATCACGCGGCGTCAATCTGCTCGATCCACGCGACAGCGCGCACACGAACATGCAGTTCCTGGTCTTCTTGACGGCCGTCATCCGTGCCGTCGACCGGTACGGCCACCTGCTGCGCGCCTCAGTGGCCGGCGCGGGCAACGACCATCGCCTGGGCTCGAACGAGGCGCCCCCGGCGATCATCTCGATCTTCTTGGGCGACATGCTCTCGGACCTGCTCGATCAGATCGCGCGCGGCCGCACGGGCAACCTGCGCAAGAGCGGCCACCTGAAGCTGGGCGCCCACACGCTGCCTCAGATTCCAAAGCACGCCAGCGACCGCAATCGGACGAGCCC
>CAZZIF010000571.1:0-2317 GCA_964654025.1 uncultured bacterium | reverse complement strand
GATCTCGGCCACTTGATACGCTTCCTGCCGGCTATGGGGCAGGGGCGCAAACGTTCGGTTGCCCAGCTCTCCACAGTCGGGGCGCTCTCCACGAAAAGCGAAAGGTATTCGGTTGGCGTCGAGGCGCTCCAGCTTTGGGAACGCCGTCATCTCCAGCGCGCTCTCGCCATGGGGACTGCGCGGGTCGGCTTTCTCGAAATCAGGTGCTCCAATGACCAGGGCTGACCCTTCGGCACTTGCTTCCGAGAGTGATGGAACCAGATCCCGTTCCGCCGACAGGTAGTGAAACGACCGGTCATGATCGATGAGGAACTCGGTTTCTCCCAACGGTAAGACGTCCAGATTCACGACATGGATCTGCCCGTCGGGAACGATGAAGACTTGCTCTGCGGCACCGACCCAGGGTTCGACCGGGTCCCACAACAAGGTGCGAAGCTTCTGGGCGACGTGCCGGTACTCAGACAAGCCCTGCGGATCTGCGCGATCCGCGCGCAGAGGACCAAGCGAGACCTCGTCCTTCCAGGCCGCGATGCTGGCGTCGATCTCGCGGGCGTTTCCCAGAGAGATGGTCTCGATCGCATGCCGGCCGGGCGAGAGGATGAATGCACGATAGACCAGTTGGCCACCATCCCCGGGCGCCTGCCCTGGCTCGTATTGCTCGTACAAGATGTAGCTCACGAGCGCCGAACCACGGGGAAGGGCCTCGGCGACTCTCTCGCGCCCGATGGTCTCAGCGTCCCCTTTGTCAGTGGACAGCGATCGTCCATGAGCCAACGCTCGCTGGGCTCGTTCGAATTCGCGGCGGGTCTCATCCAATCGGTGCCGGTAGTCCTCAGGACTCAGATCACCGGGACCACGAACATGGAGGTTGGCCAGTCGCATGCCCACCTCGCGGTAGGCCTTCAGACTCGTGGAATCTTCCCGACCGGCAAGGGCCACTCTCCGCGTCCGTTCGGCCATCTCATCCAGAACCACGGCGCGGGCGCGGATGACCGCATCCCAGGCGGCCTCTCGGAAGGCCCCGTCGTCGTAATGCTTCAGCATCGAGAGCAGCAGATCCAGGGTGACCAGGCGTCTCTTCGCGAATTCCAGCCCCTGCCGCTCCGGCATGGTTCGCAAGGACAGCAGCAAGTTCTGGCGGGTCTTCTGTTCTACGCGGAGGACGGTCTGGGCAGCCTCCCGGGTCTTGCCTCCCAGGAACTGGGTGAGCGCCAACTCATGTTCCCACGACGTGGTCCAGATATGGTCTTCCCCTACCTGCAGGCTGCCGATGCCGACTGCGCGATCGAGGTAAGCCTCGGCATCCGCATACCGTCCTTCGATCACGGCCACCCGTGCCAGGGACTTGAGAATCTCGCCCAGCAGGAAATCGTCTGGGCCGAGCACACTCTCCCGGATTTCGAGCGCGCGCTCGTGACAGGCCTTGGCTTCGCCCACGCGGCCCTGTTCGTAAGCGATCTGTCCCAAGACTTCCTGGAAGTTCGAGATGTTCAAATGATCCGGACCGAACGCCGCCTCCCACATGGTTTGGGCGGCTTCCACTTCCCGGCGGGCCTCCTCGAGCCGGCCGAGCCGATGGTAGCAAGACCCCAGGTTGAGCTTGGCCGTGGCAATCCGATAGTGGCCTTCCGGATGGACGGCCTCCCGGATGGCAAGACTGCGGATCTTCAGAGGCAGTTCTTCTTCGTAGTCATGGAAGGTATCGTAGATTTGGGCGAGCAGGCTGTACGCGTGACCCAAGTCCTCGGTGATCAGATCCGCGTCTTCCAGGAGCTGGATCTGACGCTCGAGCAGGGAACGCGCCTCGTCGTAATGGCCTAGCTGGATGAGGGACTGCGCGACATTGCCCCGCACGGAGACGGCCTGCGGATCAAGCGGTCCCCGGGCCTCCTCCGCCATCGCCAGGGCGCGCTGGTACATCTCCAGGGCGCCGGCGAAGTCGGACGCGTACAACCGAACGTTGGCCAGCGCATTGATGGCTGAGGCGATCTCATGGTGATCGGGCGGCAGGTGAGCCTCGCGGATGGCGAGCACCTTCTCGAAGAGGGGCTCGGCGATCTTGTGATTCCCCCCGATCGTGTGGATGACACCGAGGTTGAAGAGACTGAGGGTTACCTCAGGCTGGTCCGCGCCGTAGACGGTTTCCATGATCTCGCGGGCCTGTTCGGCGAGCGCCAATGTCTCCGGGGCCTGACTCTGACCGGTTTGCCACAGGTAGGTGACCTTCAGAGTCAACGCTTCGCCCAACTGAGGAGACATCGGTCCGTACCGGGACCGGAACCTCGGTATCAAGCGATCGAGGAGGGCTCGGGCTTCC
>CAZZIF010000570.1:0-2327 GCA_964654025.1 uncultured bacterium | reverse complement strand
CCGTTTGCGTCGCAGGGGCCGTCTCCGTTTGCGCCGTCTGGCCGCCGTAGCGGTCTATGCGTGCGCACGAGTCGCGTGCGGGAACGGACCGCACATGGGTAGTGGGTATCAAGCAAGAAAGGCACCATGCCATCCACACGACAGAACATTCTCTGGGTCGATGACGAGATCGATCTCCTGCGGCCGCACGTGCTCTACCTGGAGAGCAAGGGATACCAGGTGACGCCGATCGCGAACGGGTTCGATGCGCTCGATCTGATCAGTAAGCAGAGCTTCGACGTGGTGCTTCTCGACGAGAACATGCCGGGCATGGCCGGACTCGATGTGCTGGCCGGTATCCAGGAGCGCCAGCCCGGTTTGCCGGTCATCATGATCACCAAGAGTGAAGAAGAGAACATCATGGACGAGGCGCTCGGGCAGCGCATCACCGACTACTTGATCAAGCCGGTGAACCCGAGCCAGATTTTCCTGGCCTGCAAGAAGCTGTTTGAGTCGCGCGACCTGGAACGGGATGTCACCGTCCGGGATTACGTGCGGCAGATGGGCGCGGATCTGGGCGGACCGCCCGGGGAACAGACCTGGGATGCTTGGTCGCAGCGCTACCTCGAGAGCGTGCGCTGGGACTTGCAGCTCGACGCCGTTTCCGAGGAAAGTCTGGCCCAGACGCATGACTCGCACATGCAGGAGCTCAACCGCCAGTTCGGTCGGTTCATCGAGGCGAACTACCGGGGTTGGATCGACCAAGCCCCGGGAGGACGCCCTTTGCTTTCGCCGGACGTGATCCCGCTACGCGTGGTACCCCGTATGCGGGATGGCCAGCGCGTGGCGCTGGTCGTGCTCGATTGCCTGCGGCTCGATGAGTGGCTGTCGTTCGAATCCCTGCTCCCGGGCGACATCCGGCGGGAGCGTGAGCTGTATTGCTCGATCTTGCCGTCGGCCACCGTCTACGCGCGCAACGCGCTCTTCAGCGGACTGTTTCCCCGCGATATCGCCAAGCAGTTCCCCTCCTTCTGGGAGGAGGTGCAGCAGTCGGAGATGGGCATGAACCGCTTCGAGGACGAACTGCTGCAGAGTCTGCTCCAACGCCATCGCGTTCACACCGGCGGCGCGCGGTATCGGAAGATCGTGCGGCGGGAAGACGCTGACGATCTCACCCGCCAGATGGGCAGCTTCGCCGACCAGCAGCTCGTTGCGCTGGTCTTCACCTTTGTGGATTCCTTCACGCACGGCCGGAGCCGGGATGCGATCATTGCCGAATTCGCTCAGGACCTGCCGGGCATGAGGGCGCACCTACGGACCTGGTTTGAACGATCAGTGGCGTTGCAGGCGATTCGCGAGATGCTCCGCCAGAACCGGATTGTCATCGTCACGACGGATCACGGCAGCATCCAGGTTCGGCGGCCGGGCATTGTGCGCGCCGACCGGGCGACCTCCCGAGGCGTGCGGTTCAAGTTCGGCCGGGCCCCCAACGTGGAGGAGGAACACGCTGTTCGGGTCCGTGAGCCGAGCAGTTTCGGTCTCCCCGAAGGCGGGTTGTTGAAGACCTATATCTTCGCGCGCGAGGACTATTTCTTCGTCTACGGGTCGAAGCGCCACGAGCACGAACGCCTCTTGCGCGGGAGTTTCCAGCACGGCGGGATCTCGATGGATGAACTCGTCGTGCCGATCGTGACCCTGTTTCCTCCTGGTGACCAAGCCGGGAGCGGGTCGGGAGCCTGATCTTGGCACAGCGACTGGAACGCCGCTATCTGACTCGCGGCGAAGCGGGCACAATGCGTTTGGCGGGCCGGCTGATGCGAGAATCGCATCCGGGCGACGTGGTGGCCTTGGTGGGAGACCTGGGGGCCGGCAAGACACGTTTCGTCGAGGGAGCGGCGCGAGCGCTTGGCTATCGTGGTCGGGTGCGTTCGCCCAGCTTCACGCTGCTCAACATCTACCGGGCCGCGCTGCCCATCTATCACTTCGACCTCTATCGCTGGGAGCCGGCAACCCAGGGAGTCGAGTGGGAGGAGTGGGAGGAACGCATCGACGGCGAAGGCGTGAGCCTGATCGAATGGGCGGATCGGCTCGAGAGCCGGATCCCGAGCCGGGCGTTGCTGGTGAGCATCGCGCATGCCGGGGATGAGAGCCGCCTCGTCACCGTGGCGGCAGCCGAGGAGCACCATCGCCTGCACGTGCAGAGGCTCGACGAAGAAGTGTCCGGCGGTGCCCTCGAGGGAGTCGAACTGGGACCGGAAAACGATCGCGAGTAAGACGGGCGCAGGCCGGGACTAGGCCGGGACTGGGTCGGGAGTAGGGCACGACCAGGCTCGTCTAGGATAGACGCA
>CAZZIF010000569.1:0-2333 GCA_964654025.1 uncultured bacterium | reverse complement strand
GGCACCAACTGGATAAGGATAAACAGAGAACCGTAGTGCAGCGATTGGCGCTGCCCGCATAGCAAAGGAGGCGACATGGACGAGGTGCAACTGACGGAAACGCAGACTGGAATGCTCATGGCGCTGCTGGAGAAGCGAGCGCGATTCAACCAGCAGATGGACCAGCAGGTGGCGGAGCTTGCCGACATGCTCAAGGCTAAGGCTGGCGTGGGGGATGACTGGCACCTTACCGGCAATCCGCAGGTGGGCTTCGCGTTGGTTGCGCCGGAAGCGGAGGGCGACGATGAATCTACTTCGTAACGCAAGCTGGGAGCAGGGCCACTACGACGATGGCAACTGTCAGATCCCCGACGGCTGGGAGTGGGATCGTACTGACGGGGAGTATACCGCCACAGGGCCGAAGGACCAAGACTATCACACCGTTCGACCAGAGACCCGCGTGCTTCCCCGCCAGCAACTGCCCGTTGACGAGCGCGACAAGTTCATCTTCGACGGCGACCACACGCTAAAGGTATTCAAGGACCGGGGCGCAATCCACGTCTGGCTCTACCAGGAAGTCAGCGGCCTGGAGGTCGGGGCCGAATACAGGCTGACCGTCCCGACATTCGTGGACACCTTCGTCTGGGACGGCGAGAAGGTGGCGCCGCTACCGAACACCGCCCCACGCGAGCGGGCAGCGCGGATTCAGCTACAGGCCGCCGACCCTGACAACGTGTGGCGCTCACCGTGGTTTGACGAAGCGACGGTGGACGGCTGGTATCTGGAGCGGCACGACCTGACCTGGCGCTTCGAGGCGACCGCCGAGACGATGAGCGTGGGCATTGAGATTTGGAATCCGTGGCCCATCAGCAACAACGGCTGGTTCCTGGACGCCCTCAGCCTTGTGCCTACAGCCGATGGCGACGACGATACGCCAGTAGAGCCGCCAGGAGGCCCAGGGAGCGACTGTGTGCCGCCACGCGAACCCTACGCTAGAACATACGTTCTACTCCCGCAGATGGATGCTCTGGACGCGGCAGACTGGCGGCAGGGCGCTGCGATTGGCGGGGCGGTGGCGCTGACCACGCTGGGGCACAGCGCCGATGACGCGGGTGTGGGGCCGCAGGATAGGACCATCTACGCTGTCAATCCAGAGCAGTGGGGCGACCCGTTGGAGCCGTTCTTTGACGAACACTACCCAGGCGCCGAGTACGTCCCGCTCGATGCAATCACGCCTGCCGAGCTGGGCGTCAAGCTGCTGCCGGAGCTGACTGGCGACATCGCCCAGGGGCAGAGCTGGGAGCAGTGGCGCGATGAGCGGTTCGGGGAGGACGTGGCTAGCACCATCGGCGAATACGGCTGCTTCCTCACGGGCCTGAGCATCATCCTCCGCAAGGTTTACGGGCGCGATGTGACGCCGCCGATTCTCGACAGACTGCTGGTCGCAGCGCGTGTGGCCTACTGGAATGACAACTTGCTTAACTGGCTGGAAGCCGTCGGCCTATTCGGAGCGTTCTCCCAGGTAGTGCGCAGCGACCGCCAGTACAGCGCCGCCGAGCTGGACGCACTCCAAGGTGACGGCTGGGAGATCATCCTGCGCCGTGCCGACGGTGGGCATTTTGTCTACTTGCGCGAGGTGCTCGATGCAAACACGCTGGCGGTGCTCGACACCTGGGATGGGCAGACCAAGGCCAAGTCTCCGTCCGACTACGTGGGCATCCGCGCCGCGCTGGTCAAGGACGCCGAGCCTCCCGCACCGCCACCTCCTACGCCACCAAGTGGGCCGAGCGTGACGGGGCCGACGCTTTCCTTCCACGCGCAGGGTGGGGAGCGGGGGCTTGTGGACTTCGTGCGCCGCGTCAAGCCAAGCGTGTTCAAGCTGGTCAACGCCAGCGGCATGGCCGGGGAGATCCACGCGGCAAGCCCGCACACGCTCATCGTGTATCGCAAGGTCTACAACGCGTGGTACGATTTCATCTATGGCTTTGACGATATGGGGATTGCCGCTCACGATTTCATAGCGTGGCTGTGGCCCGAGCTTGAGGAAATGCAGCGCAAGCTGGGCGGGGCGCGGTTCGCGGTCGAGGGCTTGAACGAAACTATCGCGGTCGGGGCCACGGAGGACATCCGCCGCGTCGTGGAGTTCGAGGCCGAGTTTGCCCGACAGATTGCGAGCACGACGTTCAACGCGATCCCTGTCGTGCTGAACACCGCCGTCGGCAACCCGGAGCACGGCGCCGAGGCGGAAATGCTGCTACCGGCCGTCGAGGCCGCAATCGAGGCCGGCGGGGCCGTGGGGTATCATTCGTACTGGCCCGCCAACCAGTCGCAAACGTGGCTTGAGAGCGATTGGC
>CAZZIF010000568.1:0-2337 GCA_964654025.1 uncultured bacterium | reverse complement strand
CGCCGCCAGGCGGTCGGCGCCGAGCGCTGCAGGACCTGATCCAGGCGCACGCGTCCCCCCGGGGCAAGGGTGTCGACCACCGCCTCGAGCGTCGTCAGGGTCGTGCGGAAGTAGTCCCACGCCTCCTCAGGCACCGGTGCGGTCGGCGGGTTCTCCATCTTGAGCGGATCGATGTAGTCGCCGTTGCACTGCACCCGAAAATCCAGATGCGGCCCGGTCGAGAGCCCGGTGCTGCCCACGTAGCCGATCGTCTGGCCCTTGGTAACGCGCCGGCCGGTTCGGATGTCCTCACCGAAGCGACTCAGGTGCCCGTAGCAGGTCACGTACATCGACCCATGACGAACGCGCACCTGACGACCAAAGCCTCCATTCCAGCCCGCGAAGGCGACCACCCCCTCTCCGAGCGCCACCACCGGGGTGCCGGTTGCCGCTGCGTAGTCCACGCCCAGGTGCGGCCGGTACACTCTCAAAATCGGATGCAGGCGACTGCGCGAGAACCGCGAGGAGATGCGGCGGTAGTTCAGCGGCGAACGCAGGAACGCCCTCACCAACGACTCGCCCTCGGGGGTGAAGTAGCGGCCCGCCGCGTCCTCGACCGCCTCGGCCACGAAGCGTACACCGGTCTGCGAGACCCGCTTGCCCTCATAGCGCGCGAAGTAAATGTCGCCGGTGGCCACGCGCTCGCCCTCATAGCGCTTCTCCTCGATCAGAAGCGTCAGGCGGTCGCCGACCCGGGGCTCGGTGAGAAAGTCGATGTCCGAGTCGAAGATCCGCGTAAGCTCGTAGGTCACCTCGGGCCCCGCACCCGCTCGGCGCAACATCTCATCGACCGTCGTCGCGAGCGTGCCGGTCACCTTGCGCAGATAGCTGGCATAGGGCAGCCCGGTGCGGTAGCTGTGCAGGCAATCCGCATCCCAACCCACGACATAGACCTCGTCTGGCGAGCGCTCGTAGCGCAACTCGCGGAAGTATCCGTCGAGATCGCAGATGAGTTCGATCCGCTCGCCGGGCTTCAGGCGCCGCAACGAGAAGAGCGCCTCCTGGCGAACCTCGTGCAGCACGGCCTCGATGTCGCGCAGATAGAGTCCGTTTCGAAGCAGCATCGCACTGAGCGTGTCGCCGCGGCGCACCGTGTCGGCGACGGTCACGTGCATCTCGGGCAGGACGCCGAAATCCCCCGATGCCTCCCCTGGCGCGAGTTCCCCCGCACCAGCCGCTGCGCCGGGCTCGATGGCCCCGGCCCCGGCCCCAGCCCCCGTGCCACCCGGGCCCGGTCCGCCCGCCCCCGGCTCCGCCGCCTGATCGGCGCTGTCGCTCCCGCATCCGCCGAATCCGAAGGCGGCGATTCCGATGCCGGCGACCGCGACCAGCGCCGTGGCCAACTTACGGGCGCGAATCCCCCAAGATCCTCGACCTCCCCCCGGCGCCGCCCCGCGCCGGCCTCCTGTGCCGGGCCGGCTCTCACCGTCCGCAGCGGGCTCCAGCCCCAGCCAGTGGGTCACGGTCATGAAGACCACGGTGCCCAGTACCACGCCCAGTAGCGAGCCGACGAGGATGTCGGACGGATAGTGGACGCCCACGTAGACCCGCGAGAGCGCCACGAGCGAAGCGATGACGAGCGCGGGCGCCCAGACCCAGCGCGGGCGACCGCCCAGGATGAAGACCGTGGCCGCGCCGAAGATGTTCGTCGCGTGGCTGGAGGGGAACGAGGCCGAACGAGCTTGTGGCAGCAACGCGGTGACCCCTTCGACCTCGAAGCAGGGCCGGATGCGCCCAACCCATGGTTTGATGACCTGACTCGAGATCTGGTCGGTCGCGAGTAGGGTCAGCGCGAGGATGAGCGCAAGCACCCGGCCGTAGCGGCCGCCGAAGACGAGCAGCGCCAGCCAGGCCACCGCCAGCGGGATCACGAAGTGATCGGACTCGGTGATCCAGGGAAAGAAACGATCCCCCCACGGTGTGCGCCATCCCTGATGAACCCACAGGAGGACCGCCTCGTCGATTTTCTGCAGTACTTCGAGCATTGCCTCACTTTCCAGTTCGGCTCATCGTCGGCGCTTCTCGCGAAGCCATCTTGCCGGACCCGAACCCGGCTGTTAGCGTGTGGCCGAGAGCATACGCGGGAATCGGCGCCAGGTCATCCGGTTCCGCCGCCGCAGGTGGTCGAAACCAACGGGTGATCGAAACCAGCCGGTGGTCCAACGCCATCGGCGACCCGTCGAGGGGGGGGCGCCCGCCAAGCGCCCGCGCGGTCACCCGGCCGATCGAGTGCCGCCCGAGGGCCGGTCCAGCCGATCGAGGATTGCTCGAGCCGATCGAGGAGAGACATCCATGCGC
>CAZZIF010000567.1:0-2348 GCA_964654025.1 uncultured bacterium | reverse complement strand
CCTCGCCACCGCACGCCTCCAACACCTCCCGGATGTAGTCGCGACAGGCCGCGTGGCCTGGCGAACCGGGATTGCGGGGACCGAGGCCGCACTGGGCGAGCAGGTGTTCGAAGGCCCGCTCGGCCGAGAAGAGCCGCGGTCCGTCTCCGGCGACGGGGTGCGCGGGGCTCGCAGCCACGAACGCGGGGCCCGCAGCCACGAACGCGGGGCTCGCAGCCACGGCCACACAGACGGAGGCGCTACTCGTTGCCAGCGACAGACCATGCGCGGACGGCACGAAAAGCCCCGCGGCGGCGGCGAGCACGCATAGAATCCGGCAACCGATCGGCATGACGCCCCTCCTGCTCGGCATGACGCCCCTCCTGCGAACCTCTAGGCAGCCTCCGGCCGAGAGGCTAGAACGTGAACCCGGCCGAGACGCTAGAACGTGAACCCGGCCGAGACGCTCACGTTGATGTACCGCGTCGAACGGGTCTTGTTCTTGTTGTCAGCACTGTCGCCGTAGGCGATCAGGAGCTTCCCGGTCACGCTTCGGCTGAACTGGTAACTGCCCGTGAGCGAAACGTCGAACTTGCGGGTATCGCTCAGCGGCTGCGGTTCTGAACCGGGCGTCTGGGATACCTGCTTCTCCTCTTCATAGTCGAAGGTGAGCCCCACGTCCAGACGCGTGGTGATCCGCTCCTTCGTGTTCTTGAGCGGAACGGTGATCTCACGCGTGATGTTGAATGACTTCTTGGCTGTGAGCTTGATCCCGGTGCTGTTGCGGTCCTGCGTCTGCCCCACCGCCCCCAGGTCCTCGCGGTGGAAGGTGGAGTGGTCGATCCGCAGGTTCGTCGAGATCCCACTCCTGAGACTGGTATCCAGGCTTACGAGCGGGGTCCACTGCTGGTGGGTCTCACGCGAGGTATCGGTCCCCTCCTGCGACCGGGACTTCAGTCGTCGCGTGTAGCGCGTATTGGCCTTGATGCTCTTGAAGTATTTCTTGAGTCCCAAGTACTTCGAAAGATCGGGCCACCGGCAGTCGATCTCCAGCCAGCGGCTCTCGCTCGTGCCGGTCTTGGCGCCTGACGACACCGTTTGAGAGACCGTGCGGTGGAACGTTGCGCCCAGATCGATCGCCTTCAAGAACTTGAAGTCGGTATCCAAGCTGAAGGTTCGATTCTCGCTGATCGTCTCACGGGCGTTGGCCAGCAGCAGCACGCCGGGATCGCGGCTCAAGCCGAGCTGGTAGGCGAGCGACGGCTCGCCGAGCGTGCGGCTGACCGTATGGCGATCGCTGGTGGTGAAACTGGCATTGGTACGGTTGATCGACAGGAAGCCCGCCAGCGGCTGCGTGCCCCGGCCCGCCGATGCCCCCGGTCGCACTACCGTTCGACTCGCCCCGCCGCGGGAGCGATCATTCGAGCTGGCGCGGCCGGCGCCCTCGCCCCCATCGCGGTTGCCGGTTTCGTCCTCGTCGTCGCCGTCACCGCCGCTCCCGGAGTCGCCGTCCCCGGAGTCGCCGTCCCCGGAGTCGCCGTCGCTGCGCGTCACGTCGCCCAAAGCCGTCAGCAACTTGGCCAATGGCAACTCGCTAGAGATGCTGGTCGTCTGACTATTGGTCAGCGTATTCGACCGCTCGAGTTCGCCGCCCGAGCCGCTGCTCTGCTCCCGGAAGCGTCCCTGGAAGTTGCCCTTCCACGAAACCCGCGGCTCCAACCAGCCTTTCAGCTGGCGAACCGTGTGCGTGAAGCTCAGATCCTCCGTGCGGCTGGTCTCACTGCCGATGTTGAGCCCGCCGAGAAGCTTGTCGTGCTGCTTCATCATCAGGTCGCGGTTCTGTTTGAACGTGTAGTTGATCGACTGGATGGGACGGAGGCCGGTCGAGAGGCTGAGCGCACCCGACCGGGTCTCCTCGGGCAGGTCGTCCTTCACGTAGGGCAACGCCAGGTCCGAGCTCTCCCGCCGGTAGCGAACCTGCTCTCTCCACCCCCGGGTGAGCCCGAGTGAGAAGTTCGTCGGTGTGAGCCGTAGCCTCCAGTTCTTGTACAGGTCCACTTCGCCGAACGTACCGAAGTTCGTGTTGTAGCTGGCCGACAGACTCGCCGTCCGCGTCGAGTCCCGACTGAGCGGACGGAGCTGGTAATTCTCGCGCAACGAGGCACTCAGGCTGACCGCATCGATCGTGTACCGTTGCCACCCCCGGCTCGAGCCGCTACGCGAAATCGACAGACTGGTGTTGCGGGTGGTCGTCTCGGTGATGTCCCGATCGGTAGGGTTGTCGCCTACCAGGATGTCGTTGTTCGTCCGATACTTGGGCACCGTACGATTCCTGGTGTAGGAGAAGTTCAGCGGGATCTTGAGATCCA
>CAZZIF010000566.1:0-2360 GCA_964654025.1 uncultured bacterium | reverse complement strand
CGGGCTTTCCCGCCAATGTCTTGTCGTTGCGCCGATACTTGACGCCTAACTCGCGCAACAGCACACCCACCGTCTCCTCTGGAGAAGTGCGCTTGTTCCTGACGCGAGACATGATCTCACTTCGTTTGGCCTTGCCTGCGCAACACAATGAGATTCTCCGCCACGTTCTGGTCGCCAGGAGCTTGGCCACTGCTGCACTGATTTGACTTGGCCGCCGGTTTCTGTTAAGATCGTGGTGCGCGGACTGAGATGGACTACAGCGAGGGATTGCGCAGGCTCGGAGGGTGGTCTGTGACGAAATACCGCATCTACATTGATGAGGTCGGCAATTCAGATCTGGGCAGTTCGGCCAATCCGAATCACAGATTCCTCAGTCTGACCGGCATCGTTCTGGCTATCGATTACGCCGGGACTGTCGTGTATCCCCAATTGGAGTCGCTCAAGGCCAGATACTTCGCTTCTCATCCCGATGAACCAGCCGTGTTGCACCGCAAGGAGTTGGTCAACGCCATGTCTCCATTTTCATCTCTGCGATCCGCTCTTGAGAGCCCGCTTCGACCACGAATTGCTCACTCTGCTCACGTCCTGGCAATACATCGTCATCTCTGTCTGTCTTGACAAGAAGAAGCACCATGAGACGTACACAACATGGTGCTATGACCCTTACCATTACTGCCTTGCTGTTTTGCTGGAACGCTACACGCTCTTCCTTTCTCGGATAGATGCCCATGGTGACGCGATGGCCGAATCGCGCGGCGGGCGCGAGGATAAGCGTCTCGCGGCTTCTTTCCACCGCCTTTGGGAGCAGGGCACGGATTACGTGTGCGCCGCCACATTCCAGACCAGATTGACCAGCAGACAACTCAAGGTGAAACCCAAGGCGAACAACATAGCCGGGCTGCAATTGGCCGATCTGATCGCCCATCCGAGTCGCAACGAGATCCTGCACGACCACGGTCTCTTGCCAAGGCCTATGGCCCCCTTTGCCCACTCGGTAATCGAGATTCTCCGCACTAAATACGACCAGCAACACGGACGCATCTACGGCAAGAAGTTCATGTAGGCGCATAAAAAAGGCCCTTGCGGGCCCCGATGGCATAACGCCATCCACCTCCAGAAACCTGGATTACCCATAATATACCAAGCGGAAAGCAATCCGTCAACCAACAAAAAGCAGCATTTTCCCCGATCGTACAGGCCTGCTACGCGGGTCGGAATCTAGAGCCCGAGTGCCCCATCTTCAATTCCGAGCGCCAGCGAGATCGCCAGAGCGTTGCGCAGCATGAACGATCCATAGTCGTTGGCCAACTCCAGCAAGCAACTAGCCGCCTGCGGAGTCCACTCGCCCTGCTCAACCAATGCATTTCCAAAGGAATCCTGCGAATCGGTCATATCGAGCAGGACACGATATTCCTCAACGAGCCCGCTCACATCCTCCGCTCTGTTCATGGTTTGCCTCCACGATTCTTCCTCAATACCGAAAAGCGTTCCGGCGGTGCCATTCCAAGTACGTCTCCAGTGGCATGAATCTTCGCGGACGCAATATAGGCACCCCATGGTATTTGGAGATCATGTCCGCTATCGTCGTGTCGTCAGTCTTTCGCAGCCGCTCCGAGACAATCACCTTTAATCCCTCGTCTACGGTGACGAGGCCCCGATCAAACAGGCGGTCAAACGTCGCACTCAGACAGAGACCGTTGCGTGGGTCCGTTCGATGTTCTTCCGATATGCTCCAAGGCACGATATGACTCGCCACCAAACATTCACGAACCGCAAGACGCGTGACGCAGCATGCGTTCTCATAGCTGCTCAGAATTGCCTGCCGAAAGAACGCTTGGTGAATACGAGCCTTGCGAACGGTATCTCGCTCTGACGCTCCCCCGGGGCGTACCAGGTCGACATCGCCATGGGTTTCTGATCCTTGCGTCCCGCGAAGTACCGCGCGCAGACGTTCCGCTTCGAGCACAAGTTGATTCCAGTTCGAATTGAACTCATCCCACACTTCGCCGTCAAGCTTGCTGGTATGAGCAAGCCCTGTCACCTGCCGCTTCTTCAATTCCGGGTCGAACGAGCCGAAATTGCCGAGCTTCCTCGCAACGCTTGCAGGGGAACGTTTCAGCAGGTCTGCCAGCGCAATCACTTCGGGATTGTTCGCCTTGGTCCTTCGAAAAGGAATTCGACAGTAAAGGTCAAAGGCAAGAATCAGCTCCTCTCTGTTCCACAGCTCTCCGTGTTTCTGCGGCTGATCCTGTTCCGCCATCGTTCTTTCCCCGCTCTCCAGGTAGCCTCACAACCTCGCCAGAGACGTCACGTCATAGGCTGTGACGAGCGAACAACATCAGTGACTTCCTGCTGCTGAC
>CAZZIF010000565.1:0-2360 GCA_964654025.1 uncultured bacterium | reverse complement strand
GATCAGCCGGAAGGGACGGGCCGCCGCGGCGATCCTCCGCATGAGGTGCGCCACATGGGTGCCGAAGGCTCCGTCGTACACATGGGCCTCATCGAGGATGAGCAGTTGGAGTGCGGCCATGAACTCGGTGACCGAGTTGCTGCGCAAGTTGCTCATCATCCACGCATGCGTGACATCGGGCGTCATGAGCACGACGTCGGAGGACTCCAGGATGCCGCCCCGGTACTCGGTGGGTACGCCACCGTCAATGAAGCCCACTTTGAATCCGAACGGCGCGAGGATGTCGGTCCACTTCTGGAGCTGGTCCTGGATCAGCGCGCGGACGGGGTAGAGGGCCAGAACCTTGCAGAGGTCGCAGGTCAGCAGGCAGTGGATCGCCGCGCTCATGAAGACGAGGCTCTTGCCTGAGGCCGTGGAGGTGGCCAGACAGAGATCGGTTCCCGCGATCGCCGCGTCGATGGCCTCGGTCTGATGGGCGTAGAGGCCACCCGGATAGAGCGACCGCAGATGCTCGCGCAGGGGCGGGGTCAAGGCGTCAGGGGCCGGGAGCACGCGCGGCGACACGCTGGGCAGGAAGTGCATGGGCTCGAGGGCACGGGCCCTCCGCGGGGGTGAGTATTCTACAGAACTGCCCGCCAGCTTTGTGTGGCTATCGCATGGTCTGAGGAATCCACGTTCCATCGGCTTCGTTCCAGCGGGCCACGCCTCGGTAGATCCAGTGAAGGCCCTGAATTCCCAAGATATGCATGCGGGGAAGCCGCCGACAACACAAACTGCCATCA
This sequence comes from uncultured bacterium, assembly GCA_964654025.1. GTDB lineage: Bacteria > Eisenbacteria > RBG-16-71-46 > CAIMUX01 > WJJG01 > CAYQJL01. Next base: position 1,578 of record CAZZIF010000565.1, on the reverse strand, counting down.
CGCGGCTCGCCGGGAAAGAAGGGTGCCGAAAGTGCTCCCGAGACCATGCTCGAATCAGATAGAGCGCCAGACCCAGAGGATGGAGTTCTTCACGTGTGCTTGCCAGAAGGCTAGGCGAGGCCAGCCCAGGCCAGCCCAGGCCAGCCCAGGCCAGCCCAGGCCAGCCCAGGCCTTGAACGGCAAGCCCATTGCATAGTACAGTTGTTCACGTCGTGTTCTGATGCCAAGGTGACTAGCCAACCAGAAGTCCGTTGGGTGAGAGCGATGGGCGGCGCTGCTCGAGCATCCAGACCCGTGGTCAGTGTGGGAGGGTCTACCCGAATCTCCCAGCAGGGATTGCCACGCGACCAAAACCAGCGGATTCCCACTTCCGGCAGAACTACATCTCAACCCAGGGTGGTGCGGGTTCAACCCACGTTGAACACGAGTGCTCTGGGAGTCAGCCAGCGGTCCCGGACGAATGCGATATTGATAACAACGAGTTCCGTAACCGATTGCCTACCAATACATTCCGATGAGTAGACGCCAGAGTGAAACCACGGCACAGGAGTTGCTTGGATTCAAGCAGGCGGGAGAAGCGCCGTCAAAACCACTGAGCCCATCCCGCTCCGAGGGTGAGGGAGGACCCAAGATGGATCATGACCAGTTGCGCAAGGAGTTCAAGGCGTTCAAGGACGCCGTAGGGAAGATCGATAGCCTCCTGGCTCAGATCGAGAAGCTCGAGAAGGACCGCCAAGGGAACCTCCCGAAGCTGGTGGCTACAGCCGGAAAGGCCGCCCAGGCAGTAGGCGGTCTGGAGGAGGCCGGGGCGTGGCAGCGGCGCTTGCGCGGTGAGTTGGCCGGTTATGAGAAGGCGCTGGAGGCCGAGAAGGAGCAGTTCCAGCGGCGGTTTGGTAGCGAGCTGGCCAAGGAGCTGAAGCTGCGGGGATTGGACTTGAGCGGGAACCTCCCGGATCTCGAGTGCGGCTTCGTGACGATTGCGCCCGACCTCGAGCGCGGCGAGGTCACGATCTGGTTCGGCCCCAGGCAGGAGAAACTGGAGAAGTGCGGCCTCAAGCCTGCGGAGGTGGCAAGGAGAGTGGAAGAGCTGCGCCGTCGTCTGGGATCTGGGCTGGGTGCCGAGGAGTTCCATGCTGTCCTGCGGCGGGCCATGGAGCGCGCCGGCCTGGGTGGCGCCGGTCTCGGTGCCGCCGGCAAGCCCCAGAGTCTCGGGAACGTCCTGGCCGAGGTCGCCTTCCTGCTCCAGAAGCCGTCCTTCCGGCAGGATCCTTCGCGGGAGCGCTTCCAGAACTACACGCGGGCCGACTTCGGCTTCGACCTGTACCGCATGCAGCTTCCGGGGGCCTCGCCTCGCTTCTCGGACAGCTTCAGCCTGGTGGGATCCACCCGCGCCCAGACCAAGTCGCGCGCCGGCTTCATCTGGGTTCCGCAGCAAGACAGCTGCCGCGGCGCAACCTACTCAGAGATCCAGTGGAAAGGAGCTGGCGGATGATCCAGACCCCGCAGATCGATCGGCCCTATGCACGTAAGATCATCGAGACGGTGGGCGGAGAGGGCATCCCTCCGCAGTGTGGCTAC
>CAZZIF010000564.1:0-2368 GCA_964654025.1 uncultured bacterium | reverse complement strand
GGGAGAGCGCCGATCGCTTGGAAGGTCTGCGTATGCCGCTCCCGGGTGAACCGGAGTTGCTGCCATTGCGCGCAACCGGGGGGAGCCTCGCAAGCCCGCGGGACCGCACGCACCATGCCTCGGCCTTTGCCTGGCCCCTTGGCTGGCCCTCTGCCTGGCCCTTTGCCCAGCTCTTTGCCCAGCTCTTTGCCCAGCCCTTTGCTTGGCCCTTTGCCCAGCCCTTTGTCTAGCCCTTTGTCTAGCCCTTTGCCGGGCAGACCTTCACAGTAGCTGGCGGCTGCTCCACTGACAAGGGCACGCTCTGCGGGTACCATGGAATCGAGATCCCCATGGCCGTCGGCCGCAGGCAGCAGGCGCCTGGCCGTTGGTGCCTGGCAGGCGGCGCCTGGCAGGCGGCGCCTGGCCGAGGGCGCCTGGCCGCGGGCGCCTGGCCGCGGGTAGCTGACCGCGGGTAGCTGACCGCGGGTAGCTGACCGCGGGTAGCTGACCGCGACCACCGGCTACCGCCGGCTGCCCCCGCCCCAAGCATCCTCGGACGTGGACTTCATCTTTGGTTACGGTACACTGGCCATCTCCGATGGCTGGTCCATCGGATCCGATCGGACTAGAAGACAAGAAGACCCGGAGAGCAAGAGGCCCGGAGCGCAATAGACCTGGAGAGCAAGAGAGCCGGGGTGCAGAAGACCCGGGATGCAGAAGACCCGGGATGCAGAAGACCCGGGAGCAGTGAACCAGGAGAGCAGGAGATGACAAGCGAACTCTATCCTGACGATCCCATTCTGTTGGTGGATGACGAGCCCGACGCCCGCCGGCTTGCCGCGCTCATGCTGGCCTCGAAACGCATCACCCACACGCTCGAGTGCGGGGACCCGCGTGATGTGCTTACGCTTCTGGAGCGCCAACCGGTCGCTGCCATTCTGCTCGACCTGATCATGCCCCACCTCTCCGGCCAAGAAGTCCTGGCCGAGATCCAGCGCCGCTTCCCCGAGATTCCGGTCATCATCATGACCGGCAACGACGACATCGAGACCGCCGTCGAATGCATGCGCGAGGGCGCGGCCGACTACCTCGTCAAGCCGGTCGAGGCCGCCCAACTCGTCTCCAGCGTGCGCCGGGTGATCGAGTACGTGGAACTGCGGCACGAAAACCGCCGCCTGCGTGATAGCGTGCTATCGGGTGAACTGCGCCGGCCCGAGGCGTTCGATGCGATCGTGACGCACGATCCCGGGATGTTGCGCATCTTTCGCTACATCGAAGCCATCGCGCCCAGCCCCAAGCCGGTGCTGATCACCGGCGAGACCGGCGTGGGCAAGGAACTCATCGGTCGCGCCATCCATCTGGCCAGCGACCGGCCGGGCAACCTGGTGGGCGTCAATGTGGCGGGCCTCGATGACTCCCTCTTCTCAGACACGATCTTCGGCCACGTCAAGGGTGCCTTCACCGGAGCGCTCGAGAAACGGCTCGGATCGGTGGAACAGGCCGCCGGCGGAACCCTCATGCTGGATGAGATCGGCGACCTACGGGCCGATTCGCAAGTGAAGCTGCTGCGCCTTCTCCAGGAGCATGAGTACCATCCGCTGGGTTCCTCCATGCCCAAAGTGTCCGATGCACGCATTGTGGCAACTACCAACCGGAACATCGAAGAGCAGGTGAGGGAGGGAAGCCTGCGTCGTGATCTCTACTACCGGCTGCAAACCCACCGTATTGAGATTCCGCCGCTACGAGAGCACAAGAACGACATCGGTCCCCTGCTCGAGCATTTCCTGCAAAAGGCGGCCCAGGAAATGGACAAGCCTGTGCCGACCTATCCGCCGCAGCTCGTGCCGCTGCTTCAATCCTACGCCTTCCCCGGCAACATCCGAGAACTCGAGAGCATGGTCTTTGACGCGGTGAGCCTGCATCGCGCCCGCATGCTGTCGATGAAATCTTTCGAGGAGAAGATCGGGCAAGAGGTGTCCCGGGACGAACCGGCGGCGCCTCTCGCGAACCACGATCTGGCCGAAAGCTTGAAGAGCCTTCAGCAGCTGCCTTCCCTGAAAGACGCCGAGGAGGCCGTCATCGAAGCGGCGCTGACGAGAGCCGATGGCAATCAGAGTCTGGCGGCCAAGATGCTCGGCATCTCGCGTCAGGCTCTCAACCGTAGGCTCCTTCAGAAGTCCCGCGTTTGAGCGGGCAGCCCGCACCCGCCTGGCTGGCAGCCTGCATCCCCGGCTGGCAGCCCGCACCCGCCTGGCTGGCAGCCTGCATCCCTCGGCTGGCAGCCCGCACCCGCCTGGCGAAAAGCCACCACCCGCCCGGCTGGGTGGCTGCCTGGCTGCCTGGCTGGCTGGCTGGCTGACGCGTCCCACAACGCGGTGCGCGGCCGCAA
>CAZZIF010000563.1:0-2371 GCA_964654025.1 uncultured bacterium | reverse complement strand
GGGGAACTGCTTTCCGAGCTGGCCCGCTACAAGGACGTGGGGGCCGTTTTCGGCGACGTGACGCCGGAAGTGGGCGCCTGGATTCGATTCAACCCGCTCGACGGGCAAGGCGTGAAGGATGCGAACGTGACGGATTACCGTTTCGCCCTGGTAGAATCCGACGCCATGCCGATCGAGCAGCAGCGGGGCATCTATGAGCAGCTTGAGCTCCCAATTGCCGCCCTGGTGCACTCCGGCAACAAGTCGCTGCACGCGATCGTGCGGATCGACGCGGACGGCCTGTCTGAGTACAAGCGGCGGGTGGACCTGCTCTATTCGGTATGCGAAAAGAACGGACTGACGATCGACCGGCAGAACCGGAACCCGTCCCGCCTGAGTCGGCTACCGGGCGTGGAGCGGAACGGGCAACGGCAATACCTCGTGGCAACCGGCATCGGCAAGCCGTCGTGGTCCGCGTGGGAAGAGTGGATCGAGGCGGTCAATGACGACCTGCCCGACCCGGAATCGCTGGCTGACCGGTGGGACAACATGCCCCCGCTGGCTCCGGCACTCATCGACGGCGTTCTACGGCAGGGGCACAAGATGCTCGTCTCGGGGCCGTCGAAGGCCGGCAAGTCGTTCCTGCTCATTCAGCTCTGTGCGGCTATCGCCGAGGGGCGGAAGTGGCTCGGATGGAATTGCACCCAAGGCCGGGTGCTGTACGTCAACCTTGAGCTCGACCATTCATCGTGTCTCCACCGGTTCCGTGACGTGTACGCGGCGATGGGCTGGGATGCGGTCAACCTCCGCAACATCGATATTTGGAACCTGCGAGGCATGGCCGTGCCGATGGATCGGCTGGCGCCGAAGCTCATTCGCCGGTCGCTCAAAAAGCGGTATTCGGCCGTGGTGATCGACCCCATCTACAAAGTGATCACGGGCGACGAGAACGCGGCCGATAAGATGGCCCACTTCTGCAACCAGTTCGACAAGGTGTGCCACGAGCTCCAGGCGGCCGTCATCTACTGCCACCACCACAGTAAGGGGGCCCAAGGCGGCAAACGGAGCATGGACCGGGCCAGCGGCTCGGGCGTGTTTGCCCGCGACCCGGATGCCCTGCTGGACCTACTGGAACTGGTCGTGTCGGACGACCTCCGCAAGCAGCAAGAGAATGCGGCGGTGTGTGGCCTGGTGGCAGACGTACTGAGCCGGGAGCGGCCGGGGTGGCGTGATAACGCCTCGGAAGACGACCTGCTCTCAGAATCGAAAATGCGGGCCCTCGGCGCCCGGCTGCTCGGGGATGCTTGGCTTCGCGTGCTGCCGGCGATCGTGGACTGCCGGCAGGAGGTAGCCCTTCGGTCAGCCTGGCGGGTGGAGGGCACCTACCGGGAGTTCCCCAGGACGGCGCCGGTCAACCTCTGGTTCCGCTATCCGAGACACGTGCTGGACGGCGACGGCGTGCTCAAGGATGCCGATCCCGAGGGTGCCGAGCCACCGTGGCAACGGGGGCACCGCACGGCAAAACGGAAGACCGAAGTTCGACACAAATCCGAGGCGGCGAAGATCCGGCAAGCCTACGACGTGCTCTCTGCCGATGGGCCGGTAAAGCTGCTGGACCTGGCAGACCACCTGGACGTAAGCGATAGCGAAATCAGAACAACACGGAAAAGCACCATGCGGAAGTGGTTGGAACGAAACCCCGGGTGGGTGGTATCTGAGGGCGTCGTGAAGCCTGACGAAAGAGATGAAGATGACTAATACCCAGTGTGTTCCAACCCTGAAACCAAGGGCTGGCACAGGTATACCTCGCAGGGTGTTCCAACCCTTGAAACAAGGGTTGGAACAGGCAAGTGGAGCAGGGTGTTCCAACCCTTGTTTTACAGCGGAACACCCAGGGTGTTCCAACCCTTATTACTACGTAAGAAGGTGGTGGCGGCCTAGGGCTGTCGCCGCCGCCCACCACCTCCGGTTACGCAGCAACCAAAATCGGCACAGCCCAAGGAACCCGAAATGCACACCCTGAAAGCTACCCTGCCCTACCCCCCGACCGTCAACCACTACTGGCTGCGGACGAGACGGGGGGTGCGTATTAGCGACGGGGGCCGGGCGTACCGTCGCCGTGTGCGCGGCATCCTCGCTGGCGTGCCGACGCTGCCGGGACGGGTGGCCGTGGCTATCACCGTGTTCCCGCCGGACGTGCCACGGAAGCGAGACCTGGACAATCTGCTCAAGGGACTGCTCGACGCGCTGGAGCACGCGGGGGTGTACGAGGATGATTCGCAGATTGACCTGATCCGGATCGAGTGGGGCGGTGAGCCCGTCCCCGGTGGGCGGGTGGAGGTGGCCGTTGTGCCAATGGCCGCAGAAGCGGCAGAAAGGGAGGAGTGATGAA
>CAZZIF010000562.1:0-2382 GCA_964654025.1 uncultured bacterium | reverse complement strand
GGCGCGGAGTTTGGGTCGCTTCTGAGTCCGGACGTAGACGGCAAGCTGTTGACGCGGGGCAGCGTTCTCCAGGGCCAGTGGTTGCCCGTGGCATCAGCACGGCCCGCACGAGAGCGAGGAGAGCAGATAGGGTACATCTGATCATGGCCTAGATTGTACCATTGAGAGAGAGATGACCGACTGGGAGGGAGTTACGGACTTTTCGCGGACCACGGTGGCCGGAATCGCGTGGACTGGGCGGCCGGAATCAGTGGAATACGCACTCTGCGCTCGGGAGCCGTTATGCGACGCGCATGCCGCTGCGCGCGATCTCTGCAAGCAGAGTGGCTGTCTCGGCGCCAGTGAGCTCCTCTGGTGTGCAAGCCAAGGCCTCGATCGGTTCCCAAATCCGCGCAGCGGCGACGCCAAGAAGCTCCAAGCGCTCGCGGGTGTTCATGGGCTTGAAGGTGGGTGATACTATCAGAAGGTCGATGTCGCTCGCCTCATTGGCTGTTCCCCAGGCATGCGAGCCGAAGAGAATGACTTCGGTCACCTCAACCCCCATCAAGTGGAGCTGCTGCCGATAACGGGCGACTACTTCCGCAATCTTGGGTCCTGGAGAATCCACCTGACGAGTTCCTTCGTTTCTTCTAGGTACTGCTTCGCAATGGGGCTCGGATAGTCCGCCACGATCCTGGAGAGGTCTTCTGGGTACCGGGTGACAACGCTAGCATCGTTGATCTTGCCAAGGAACTCCTGCTGTTCCTGCGAGGGAGTTAGCTTGGCCCGTCGAGTCAGGTCTATGAGATTGTGTGTTCTCGGTGGTAGTTCCCGCGTTTCCTCCGTTACCACAGCCTTGAGGGCCTTCTCGAGAGCCATGTGGCACATGAAGACTACGTAGATGTGCCTTCCCGAGGCAAGCATTTGCTCGGCCGTCACGAGATCGTAGTCGACCTGGGCAAGCCAGTTCTGGGTTGCCTTCAGCATTCTAATTCGACTCCGAGAACCCTTCGCCAGCGAGATTGACACCCGAGAGTATCCCGTACTCCGCGAAAAGTCCAATTCGAAGCTCGCTGGCGGATTCCGCAGCTGATAAGGACACCCGTACTCTCCGAAAAGTCGATCCGGCGGTGATGCACGGGCTGGGGCTGAATGTTGGGACTGGAATCAGGAGACCTGTGGACGGCGGGGAAGCGGCGAGGATCGGCGCGCTGCTAAGTCTGTGACAGAAAACGTCGCTTCCCGGCTAGCAGGCACACCAGTACGGCCGTCCGCCATCATATCGATGCTGCTGCGGGAGGCCACGCGACGAGTCGGCAGTCGTGTTGAACGCTGCCGAGGACAGGCAGCGCGACCAGCCCTCCATCAGGCGGCGGCGGTTGCCGGACTTCCGGACACGGGTCTGGGATCCCATGGATTGCCTGCGACGGCCGTGCGCCATTGTAATAGCGAATGTACTCGCGCACGACGCGACGGATGCGAGCGACACTGAGAAAGATGAAGTGGTCCAAGGCTTCTTCGCGCAACGTCCGGTTGAATCGCTCGACATACGGCGAAGCACTGGGCGCACCGTAGGGGATGGGGAGTCCTTCGATGCGCATGACCTCACCCAGCCACTGGTCGAGGTGGCAACGGTAGCTCCGAGTGCGATCGCCACGCGCTACGGTCACGCGCTTCCCGTACTGGCCGAAGATCCCATCGTTGTCATGGACCAGGAAGCCCGGCTCAGTGTCCCAGCCCGTCGCCTCCCGAATCTGCTGCTTCACCCAGGGCAGCGTAGGATGGCTCGTGACGTTGACTTGTACGATGCGACGCGTTCCCACTTCCATCATCACGAACACGTAGGCGATGGCAAAGAAGGCGGTGTAGTGCGTCAGGAAGTCGCAGTCCCAGACCTCGCTGGCGTGGTTGCGAACGAAGGTGCGCCAGGTCCGGTCGCCACGAGGCGTGCGCCGCACCATGTAGACTCGGATGGTGCTGGGGGCGTGGTGGATGCCGAACTTGGTGGCCAGTTCCTCGGCAATCTCGTCCTTGCCCCATCCGGGTTGGTCACCGGAAATGCGTTTGATGAAGGCGATGTGCTCCCGGGGAATGCGGGGCCGGCCGATCTTCCCAAGACCAGACTTGCGACGCCAGAACGCCTTGAAGCCTCTGCGGTGCCAGCCGATGACAGTGGCAGGCTTTGCGATTATGAGCGAGTGAGCGCGTCGAGTCGGGCCAGAGACGGTGAAGAGCAATCCAGAATGCCCGATCCGCGGCGCGGAGTTTGGGTCGCTTCTGAGTCCGGACGTAGACGGCAAGCTGTTGACGCAGGGCAGCGTTCTCCAAGGCCAGGGTTGCCCTCGGCTTCAGCGCGGCCCGCAAGAGAGCGAGTAGAGCAGATAGTTTGTTCTCAGCATGAGT
>CAZZIF010000561.1:0-2384 GCA_964654025.1 uncultured bacterium | reverse complement strand
CGTCCGACAGCCGCGTGGCAGGAATCGTGAACTCCCCTTCTGTGAAGAACACCTGAACGGTGCCGCCTTCGATGCTGATGTCGTAGTCGCTGAGTCCCTCGTACAGGTCACTAAGCTGCAGCGCGGGTGTGGTTGGCCCGTAGGACAGGATGTTCGGCGCATATCCTCGCCCGGCCCAATTGCCCTTCTGACGGGGACAGGAACCACCAGCAAGCGTCTTGGCGATCAGGTGCAAGACGGTAAACGGTCCCGGGAACGCTGCTACCCAGAACCAGGTCTTGGGGACATTGCAGCATTCTTGTCCCAAACCAAAAATGGAAAACAGTGTTTTCCAAATCTTGCATCTCTTGGTTTTTCAATCGATTCGTGGATTCAAGGGTGCGCGCGCGGGCCGGGGCGGGGCGGAGCGGAGCGGGGACGCGACCGCGCAAGCCGCCACTTGGTTCGATGCCGGTGGCGATCGACGCGCCGGGGTCACCGTCCGTCTCGGCCCTGCTCCCGATCGGCCACCGACGGCCCCGACGGCCGCCAGCCCATCAGAATCAGGTCCGCCAGCACCTTGTAGGCCACGTAGCCGCGGCCGTAGTACATGTTCGTGAGATCCTCGTAGTCCTGGACGAGCTTGCGGTAGAGGTCCTTGAGCTCATCCGGCAGAGTGGCCTCGGCCTCGATGTATTTGGCGCTGCCGATGGGCATGGGTCCTCCTCCGTTGCGCCGGTGGCGTTCGTCGCGTCCGCTACGGGTGCACGCTCCGGGTGCACGCTCCGGGTGCACGCCCCGGGTGCACGCTCCGGATGACGCTCCGGATGACGCCCCGGATGCACACCGCGGGTGGGCGCCCCCCGTGTTCGCCCCAGGAGCGCGCTCCGCTCACGCAGGCCGCCTACCCACTATTCCATGCCATTCGGGTAGAGACAAGTGTCGCTTCGCCTTCGGGGATGGGTGCCGGAATGCGTGCCGGGATGGGTGCGTGCCGCCAAGGGGTAGCTGTGCTACACTGCCCGTCTTGTGGCGGCCGGATCGGTAGGCCGTCCCATGCGCTCGGAAACCAAGCGTCCGTCTCTACCGCAACCACGGAGGGCCCAGCGTGCCGGACACCGCTCTTCACACGATTTCGATTCCCTTGTCTGCCCAGACCCACGAGGTGGCCGCGCTCGTGGGCCGCTTCATGCGAACGCGCAACGAAGCCGAGGGAAGCGGCCAGCCCGAGCCGGTTCCTGTGGCAGAGAGCCTGCGGATCGCCAAGGAGTTTCGCGCCTGGATCGGGGATGCGCCCGATCGCTTCGACGATGTGCAGAACGCGCTGCCGCTCGAAGAGGACCCCATGGACTGGCTTCTCGACGATCTGCCCTGGCGGCTCGCGAAGGCCGGGATGATCGATGAACTCGCCGACTTCTCCCGCAGCTTCGCCGAGGTCACGTCGCCGGACAGCTTTCTGGGCGATCTGGCCCTGCGGCTCGGCGAGGCCGGCCGCCATGACGAGGCACTCGCCCAGGCCCAGTCGAATCTCGAGCGATTCCCCGATGACCCGTGGACGGTGATCCGCGCGGGCGAAGTTCACCAGTTGCGAGAAGAACTGGATCAGGCCGAGGCGGCCTATCGCAAGGCGCTCTCGATGGCCGGTGACGACGGCTTCACGCGCGCGGGCGTCCTCGAGCGGCTGGCCCCGATGCTAGAGCAGTGTGGCCGGGCCGAGGAGGCCGAGGCGCTCATTGAGGAAGAGAGACGGCGGCAGGAAGAGCGGCGGAAGGGGGTGAAAAAGGAGCGGCAGAAGGAACGGAAGAAGGAGCGCGCTTCCAGCGCCGTGGCCGCGGCCGGCGCCTCTGAATCGAACGAGTCCCTCCCTGAACCCTTCCTCGAACCCGCCCGGCGCGAGTCGCCCAAGGTGGGACGCAACGCGCCCTGTCCGTGCGGGAGCGGGAAGAAGTACAAGCGTTGTTGCGGCGCGTGATGTCGCTCGGACCGGGCTTGGGCTCTGATGCTGCGGAACACGGCATCAGAAGGCCGACCTCGCGGGCCGGAACCCGAAGTAGTTGAAGCTGTAGCTCGGGGCAACGTAGTTCCGATTCGCGGAGCGGCAGGAGTACGCGGGGCTGGTCCAGCTGCCGCTGCGTAGCACGCGGTCGCCGCCCGTGAGCGGCCCCACCGGATCCGTCTCATCCCCTCCATAGCTCCCGTACCAGTCGTTGCACCACTCCCACAGACTTCCATGCATGTCGTGCAGACCCCAATCATTGGCCGGATAGCTCCCCACAGGCACCGTCCAGCCTTCATAGGATCCGGACGGACAGCCCGAATAGGGAAAGTCGCCGTGGTAGTTCGCCTCGGTCCCCGCATCCAGGCACGCCCCCGTGTGGAACGGGCTCTGCGTCCCCGCCCGGCAG
>CAZZIF010000560.1:0-2388 GCA_964654025.1 uncultured bacterium | reverse complement strand
CCCGATGCCCTCTTCCACCTCCCTGGGCCACCCTGCGCGCTGCGCGTGCGCTGCGCCTGCTTCATCGCCATGCAAATTCCCCGGGAAACACGCCGCTTGTTCGACCCCTCGGCGGGGCATTTTCTGGGGTTCCGTGTGACCGGGACAGGTTGCGGCAATAGTCGCCAGGTTGGCGCTAGGCGGTTCACCAGCAAGGGGTTGCGTCGTGCCGTCTGCCGTTATCGCCGAATGCTGCCCCCGGTCGCTGCCGCTATTGACTGATGCGCCTTGCTCCCCCAAGCGCAGCGCGCCGGCGTCGGGGGCGACGGCTCGCGCGAAATGGCCTTCGGTCAGTTGATGGTAACTCTTTCGGGCAACGTCGGGCGTGTTCCCGAGCCACGCACACACCACATGCGTAGGGAATTGCTCTTCCAGCTCCGTTTCTCGCGTCGAGCGCAGATTTTGAAACGGCTTGGGCCACGCGGGAACGCCGGCCCGTTCGATGATTCGAAGGAACTGCGTCCGCAGGTTGGCGTTCGTGTTGCGGTACCGGGCGATGCAGTACTTCGCGCCGGTGTCGGCTGCCTCGTGCGCCTCGTGCAGGTACGGGAGCAACTCGGGGAAGAGCGGCACTTCCCTGACCTGCTTCCCATCGTGGGCCTCGGTCTTGCTCGACCACACACGCATGCGCGAACGCGCCCAATCGATATCTTCCCATCGCAGGGCGAGCGGCTCTGAAGGGGTCCGCAGGCCTCCGTACCTTGCCAGCGAGACCAGAAGACGCCATTCGGCATCGGGGCATGCGTCGATGACTCGCTGGGTAACCTCCCTGTCGATGAACCGATGCCGCTTGCGATTGAGCCCTTGCGGTGCCTTCAGCCCCTCAAACACGTTGCGGCCGACGAGCTCGTGCGCGACTGCCGCGCTGAAGAACTGTTTAGCCTTGCGCGTGTGCGTTCCCATCGTCGCCACGGAGTAGCAGCTCTTTAGGTGCTCCTGCCAGGTTGCCGCGTCGCCGGCGGTGATCGTGTCGAGCCGGCGGAGAGGCCCGAAGAACGCGAGTAGCTGCTTCTGCGCCTGCCGGAGGTTGCGGATCGTGTTGGGTTTGCTCTGACGGCTGCCGATGTATGAGTCGGTGAAAGCTTTGAGCGTTGCTTCCCGCCCCTGCTGAATGTCCGGCCGCGGTTCGACCAGGCCCGCCCGGGCGATCCGGCCGTGCAACTCGTGATTGAGCCGGCCGACCCATGCGGCCGTGCGAGGGTCGAGCGGTTCACCGCTGGCCTTCGCGGCGATCAAGTGCTCCAGGTGACGCTTGATCGTCTTCGCCCGTTCATCCGTTGTCTTGCCAAGGCGGACATAACGCCGGTCGCCCTCCGGGTGGATGAAGGCGATCATTCGCCGGCCGCCCGACTGTTTGCAGATACTCGCCATGGGTTCACCCTCAAAAGAGAGCGCCCCGCGCCGGGGTGTCATGACTGCTTGCCGAGTGCGGCAAGAAGGCTCCGGCGCGGGGCTTGTTCGGTTTTGGGTGGCGCTCGACGGTGAAAGCAGTCATGACGCCTGCATTCTCCCGGGGCGGCTCGCCCCTGTCAATCGGTCCTGCGAAAGAGCCCGGATACCCGGCCAAGCAGGTTCGGTTTCGGGGCTCGGGTTCGCGGGCGGGGAATGGCGTCGATCAGGGCCGGCGCCCGGTATACGTCGGGGGAAAGGTAGTGCCGCTGGGCGACGGCGACGGTGTGCCCGACGGCGGCGGCCGCGGCCTCGGGCCCCATCTTCAAAGCCGCGTAGCTTTCGGCCGTGCGTCGCAGGGCGTGGAACTTATGCTTGGGCGTGTTGGGCAGGCCGGCACGCTCCAGGATTTCACCAAACTCCGACCACACCGACCGCGGCCGGCCGGTCCCGAAGTAAGGGAACGGCCAGAGCGTGATGCGAGACGGGGCGTCCAGCGTGCGACGTATGGCGTCCAGTGTCTGGGGGTGCAACGGATACACCTTGCCGTTCCGTCGGCCCTTGCGGTTGGCCGCCGGAACTCGGAGCACGCTCCGATCGAAGTCCACGTCCTCGACGCGGGCCGTCTTGAGCTCGTTGAACCGGCACGCCGTGTCCCAAATGACCAGCAGGCCCATGTACCAACACTGGCCGGCGGGAACCCCGTACCACTCGCCGGGCGTTTCGAGCGCGGCCTTCAGCAGCCGGTCGAACTCCTGGAGTGTCCAGGCGTTGGGCGGCTCGATCGGCGCGGTGAAGCGTTTGATTTTCCTCGGGGGCTTCACCAGTTCGAGCGGCGGGTCGGCCGCGTAATTCCACAGGGCCACCATGTTGGTGCGCTTCGAGTTGCACGTCGAAGGCTTCAACTTCTCGGCGATGTGGTCGAGCCATTCGTGCATGGTGCGACGATCGAAAGCGGTT
>CAZZIF010000559.1:0-2391 GCA_964654025.1 uncultured bacterium | reverse complement strand
GATACGCCCGCTCTGTACACTGTGTTTCGAACGCGTGATCTCGAACGCGTGATCTCGAACGCGTGATCTCGAACGCGTGATCACGAACGCGCAGATCCAGCCGCGCTGCTCCGCGATCGAAACTCGGCGAGCCAAGCTCCGCGAACAGAGTCGGTATACTTGCCGGCGATCCTAGGCACTCCCCGCCCCGAGCGCAAGCCGCAGCCTGACCCGCGCAGATTGCTGTCCAGCCTGTGCAGGCCGTCGCAAGGCCCGCGCAGGCCGCAGGGCCCGCGCAAGCTCACCAGCAAGGCCCTTACGCACAACCCCCCGGCGGCTCGCTGTGAGCCACCGGGGGGCTGCTAGGTCGTCTTGAGCGCGCCTGGCCGCGTGACGCCAGGCAACGCCAGGTAACGCGAGGTAACGCCAGGTAACGCCAGGTAACGCTGGCTCTACCGGATCAGCCGCAAGCTCTTCGTGAGGGTGCGATCCGATGTCTGCAGCCGGTAGTAGTAGACGCCCGAGGGCAGCGTCGCGCCCTCCTCATCGATTCCCGTCCAGCTCACGCTGTGCATCCCGGCGGTGAGTGCTTCATCCACCAGGGTCGAGATTACCCGGCCGGCGGCGTCGAAGACCTGCAAGCGCACCGCTTGCTCCGACGGCAGCTCGAAGGCGATCGTCGTTCGCGGTCCGACCGGATTGGGCCGGCTCTGCATGAGAACCGGTCGCAGGGCAACCGGCTGCTCGGCCGGATCGATGCCCTGCGAGCTGCTCACCCCCGAGACCCGTACATCATCGATGTACCATCCCTCTTCGGTCGCGGCGCCGTCGGAGCCGAACCGGAACCGGAACTGCACGGTGCCCGAGTAGCCCTGGAGGACGACCTCTCCCGGCGTCCAGTCGAAGTCGCCCGAGTAGACCGACGTCTCGGCCGGGAACGGACCCGGTGTGCCGCCCTCACGGATCAGGTGCGTGTAGCTCTCCTCCGGCGTCACCTGGGTCCAGGCGCCCCCGTTGATGCTCATCTCGATCAGACCGCCGTCGTAGCAGTAGTCCGGATAGGCGCTGCTGGTTTCGGCGCTCATCCAGTGCCAGAAGGAGAGGATCGTGGTTTCGGCCAGCGGAATCGCCTCGGTCTCGAGGCAGGCGTCGCAGAGGTTGCCGTAGTCGGCCGCGCCGCTGCCGCCCTGCTTCCATGCCCAGGTTCCGCCCGGGGTGTAATTGCGGTAGTCATCCAGGTGCCACTGATCGATGAATCCGGCACCGCCTGGCGCGTGGGTCCAGAGGCCTTCTCCCTGCTCGATCGTATCCCAGAAGCCACCGACCGGTAGATTCTCGGTCAGTGTCAGATCCAGGCCGTAGTCACCGTTCATCTGCAGGAAGAGCGGATACTGGTTCGGCTCCGGACAGGTCGGGGAAACCTCGAGCATGAACGTAGGCGTCAGTTCGATCTCGGCCCCCGGAGCGATTTCGCCCAGGCCGGCCGAGCCCTGGAGCACGCCGATGTAGCCGGTGCCCGAGTTCAGGTCCACGATCAGGCCGGTGGCCGATTCATGACCGGTGTTCTGCACCCAGACATGGTAACCGAAGCTCTCGCCCGGATCGGCGTTGCCGTTGCCGTCGCCGCCGGCGCTGTCGTCGACCATCACGTGGGAGACGGTGAGCACGGGCGCATCGACGGTGATCGAGAAGTCGGTTTCCCAGATCATCCGGTCGTCGGATTCGATCGTGAGAGCGCAGGTGAAGCTGTGGCCGTCGGGGCAGTCGGGCGCGATCACGAAGTCGAAGTCGTCATAGGAGGAGGCCATCCCATCGGCCGGAATCGTGCCGAAGGACTCGACGCCGTCGGTGACGGTGATGTAACCGTCCTCGATGACGAGAGTGGCCGTGACGTTGGTGGCCGGATCGACGCCCACGTTGCGCAGCGTGACGCTCATCTCGATCGTCTCGCCCGCGTCGGCGCCGGCATCGCCGTTGCCGAAGCTGTCGCCGGACTGGTCATCGTCGAGCGTGCAGTCGTGGAAGACCACGAAGGGGCCCTCGGGGGGCAGCACCTCGATCGGCGCCGTGTACGGCTCCAGATTCTGAGCCATCACGACCAGCTGCGCGGTGCCGGGCAGGAGCGGCGATTCCCAGATCTCCATCACGACCGTGCCGGTTTCATCCACTGTGCCGGCGGCGATCAGGACACCGTCCTTGGTCAGGCCGCAGTAGCTGTTCGGCTCCGCGCTCACGGTGAGTTCGGGCATCGTGGTCAGAATGGCATCGGGATGATCGACCTGGTTCGCGGCGGGAACACCCAAGTAGGTGGCGATCGAGGGATCACCCATCAGGTTGTAGATGTTCCAGTAGTAGGTCGTGAGGCTGGAGCCGGCCTCCATCACCGCCAGGTTGCCGGCGAACATGAGCGAA
>CAZZIF010000558.1:0-2393 GCA_964654025.1 uncultured bacterium | reverse complement strand
CGAACGGCACGTCCGGTGGCATCGTAGATCGCAAGCGAAGCGGTGGCCGGGTGCGGCAGCACGAAGCGCAACAGGAGCTGCCCTCCGCCGGCGGCCGCTCCAGTGCCGGCCGCTCCAGTGCCGGCTGCTCCAGGGCCGAACGCTCCACCGGCGGCCGATGCCCCGGTGGCCACGAACGGCATCGGGCGCGCGGGCAACAGCGCGGGGCGCGCCGACTGCCGCGGATCTTCCCGCACAATCCCGGCGGGAGCGTCGCGATAGACCCGGAGATCATCGAGGTACCAGCCCTCGGCGGTCACGGCGCCGTCGGAGCCGAAGGAGAACCGCAGCTTGACCGCTCCGGCATAGCCGCCCAGATCCACGAAGACCTGTTCCCAGCCACGTTGACCCGACCACACGGGGGTACCTGGCGGGAACGGTCCGGGAATGCTGCCGCCGCGAACGATGTGCGAGTAACCGCCCTCGGGCGCGAGCGCTTCCCAGCTGGTGCCGCCGTCGGTCGAGATCTCCAGCCGCCCGCCGTCGTAGCAGGAGTCGGGGTAATAGCTGCTGGCCTCGGCGTCCATCCAGTGCCAGAAGGAGAGCACCGAGTAGGGGAACAGATCGAACTCGGCAGTTTCCAGATGAGCATGCAGCAGCGAGCCATAGTCGGTCGCGCCCTCACCGCCGCACTTCCAGCTCGCCTGGCCGCCGGGAGTGTGATTGCGGTAGGTCTCCGGGTGCCAGGCGTCCGACCAGTCTCCCTCGCCGGCATGATGATGCCACGAGGCCGAAGGTTGCTCCATGTCGTCACCCCACGTGTGACCTACGCTGAAGCCGACGGGGAAGGCGACGGCGTAGTCGGCACCGTCACTGAGCGTGAGCTGCAGATAGTCGGCATGCTCGGGTGGGCAGTCCGGGGCAACCGATACCTCCAGGCCGGCGAGCGTTGCCGTTCCGCCGGCGGGCACCACATCGAGGGGATGCTCGAAGTCGTCCGGGTCGAGATAGGGGGCGCCCGGCCCAACCAAGACGCCCAACGCCGGCGGGGCGCTACGTCCCACGTTCTCGAACCGCAATGCGGCGGAGACAACCTCACCCGGGTCGGCGATGCCATTCCCGTTGCCGCCGCCAAGGTCATCGATCGCGCTCACGCCCACCAGGTAGGCGGGCGCATGGGCGTCGAGGCCGAGGCGCAGGAGGCCGGGATCGTCGGTGAAGGAGGCCCAGAGGAGCAGGGGCGTGCCGTCGGGCACGTCGGGGCTGATACGGAAGAGGAAGGGTTCCGCGTTCGTGCCGCTGCCGCCGGCGGGGATATCGCCGAACGAGGCCGTGCCGGTGAGGATCTCCACGTAGTCGGTGCCCGAGGTGAGATCGACCGAAACCCCCGCGGCGCCCACCAGCCCAATGTTGCGCAGCCAGAGACCGAACTCGATCGTCTCGCCGAAGCCGGGGAGTCCATCGCCGTTGCCTTGTGAGCTGCCGGTTGCGTCGTCGTCGATGATGACCTCTTCGAGGGCCAGGAACACGCGATGCTCATCAAACTGAAGCGAGACGTTATCGGCGAAGACCTCCGCCAGTTCGGTCGCGCCTCAGCAGTCCTCGACATAGGCCAGCAGTGAGACCCGGACGGCACGAACCTCGAATGGATCGACGGCCGGGAGGTTGGCGAGCTCCTCATCAAGCGTGAGCAAGTGCGTGGCCCATACGGACGGATCGACCTCGATCAGATGCAGGGCGTCACCACTGACCCAGGGGCAGTAGCGGCTCAGATCCCCGATGTAGGTCTCGCCGAGCCGATGGCCGGTCTCATCCAGATACTCGATGGCAAGCACCGCGGCCGCCCAGGCGGTGACCGTAGCCGTCGCACTGACGCTGAGGTCCGCCGAGAGCACCGCGTCGAGTCCGGGCAGCTCGACCGTTTGACTGAGCCGGGCGAAGCCGGTCCCGGTGGCCTTGGCGACCTTGACCTCGTAGTCGAGATCCGGTTCGTAGGTCGTGGCGCGATCGAAGAGCACCCCGTAGCCGCTCGATTCGGTCGTCCAGCCCTCGGTGAGCGGCGCTTCGAAGTCGCCGTTGGTCACGAGCTCGAGCGCACAGACCGGCGACGCCATTGCACCGGCGACGCCGATCAGCAGCGCCAGCGCCAGAGAGACTTCGGTGGGGCCGGACCGGCCACCGTAGCGCGAGCAGCCTAGACGAGAGGCCTTCATGATCTACTCCTCGTTTGGGATGGAAGGATGCGCCGCTTGAGCCAAAATCATATCAGAGCACCGCAGGGTGGGGAAGAGAGAGCCTCGCGCCGCATCGCACTGTGGCGATCAAAGCTCGTGGCCGATCGAGACGTAGATTTCGTCGTGCCCGGTGTCCGCGCGGCCGTAGTGGAGTGTGACCGGACCCAGGAACGTATCGAG
>CAZZIF010000557.1:0-2406 GCA_964654025.1 uncultured bacterium | reverse complement strand
GCATTCGATCGAGGGGGGCAAGAGGGAGGATTGATGGTCTTATGAGTCTCTTGGGATTCCTCATTCTGGTAGTGGTTGCGGCGTTGGCCGGGAGCGTGGGGCAGCTACTAGGGGGCTTCACGCGTGGGGGATGTCTCCTCGCAGTGGTGGTCGGTTTCGTCGGCGCCTTTCTGGGCCAATGGATCGCCACGCAACTCGAACTCCCTCCGGTTCTTGTCCTCCACATCGAAGGGGAGCCGTTCCCGGTCGTATGGGCGATCATCGGAGCGGCATTGCTCTCGGCTGTCATGGGAGCTGTCACCCCACGGAGAGGATAGGAAGAGAGCAGTGCGTCCTCACCCGCCATCGCGCCCACTTGCCTGACTACGGCCCCTCGCTGTGGTGCTGCTGCTGGGTCCTTTCCTTCCCACTATCTTCCCCATATCGTCGTGCTTAGCTGGCTTCGCCACGCCGCTACGTCGCCGCGTTGTCAGGTCGCTACGTCGCCACGCCGCTACACCAATGGGGTCACCACTGGCGTCATCCGGCCCCATAGTTGCTAAGGAAGAGGTCGTCCAGGAAGTCCATGCTGTCTGTGTGATGCCGTATCTCTGTTGGAGGATTCGATGTATAGCGATGTCGTTTCCCATGAGCCAAGCATCGGTCACGATTCACCCGTGATGCGTGACCAAGGTGGAGGACGCAACGCGAAAGATGTGTCGGCCTTGGCCGGAACTTGCGCCGCGGAAAGATTGCACGGCGTTCCTGGAACATGTGAGTGGCCGGTCTGTCGATGCCTGCCGC
Organism: uncultured bacterium; assembly: GCA_964654025.1. GTDB lineage: Bacteria > Eisenbacteria > RBG-16-71-46 > CAIMUX01 > WJJG01 > CAYQJL01. The sequence continues at coordinate 1,623 of CAZZIF010000557.1, read as the reverse complement.
TCGCGACTGACGCGGAGCACACGGGCGACCTCTGCGTCGTCCGTGATGATGCTCGGGGTGCTCGGGGAAACGGACAGGCCGAATTCCGCCATGGTCTGTCAGCTGGCGAAGTTGACGCCGCTCTTCACGAAGCTGCACGGGAATACGAGGCGGCTGAGGGGAACGCTCTGTTGTGGTTCTACGAGATGGACAGCCGCAGGCTCTACGCCGATTTCGACTATCCTACGATGAAAGAGTATGCAGTCGACAGACTCGGTTTCTCGAAGAACCGCGCCGCCCGATTCGCGCGCCTGTCGCGGTGCCTGCGATCGTTGCCGCGACTGCGACGTGTCATGGCGAAAAGAGAGCTTGAATGGACCAAGATCGAGGTACTCGTTCGAGTCGCGACTCGGGAGAGCGAGCGCAGCTGGATTCGACGCGCTGCCAGCACAGGAAGACGGGAACTCCGGCGACAGGTGGCGCAGGCAATGAAGCGAGGGAGCCTCCGAGCCAAGTCGGGAGCGATCCAGGGTGTGCTCGGTTCAGACACCATGGCTGCCCAGCGGGGTGATCACAGAGAAGGCGAGATTCAATCAGGGGGCGTACATGGCGGTGCTCTCCCGAACTCGGCGGCACTAGCTTCGCCGGATCAACGGAGTCCTCGCTGCCCTGGTGGGAATACAAAGCAAACTTCGAACAAGACGGGCGGGGGAAATGACTCGGGGGGCGAGTCAGGTGGCAATGACCCGGACGCGGAGTCCCGCCAGAGGGGCGGGTCGGGTGAGGCTGGCTTGTCGGGCGAGGCTGGCGGATGGAACGCGCCTGGCGGGTCGGGCGAGGCTGGCGGATGGAACGCGCCTGGCGGGTCGGGCGAGGTTGGTGGATGGAACGAGCCTGGCGGGTCGGGCGAGGCTGAGGGGTTGGGTAAGAACGACATCGAAGCGCTGAGTGTGGTGGATGGGGTGGGTGTGAGGCCGCTGGCCGGGACACCGTTGACGGGTGCAGACGAGGAGATTCCCGACGCGCCGATTACTCTGCATCTTCGCTTCAGTTCTTTGGAGTTTGCTCGTTACGAGGCAGTACGAGAGAAGCTTCACAAGGCGCGGATTGTGCCCACAGCTTGCTCGATGGCAGAGATGGTTCTCGATGCGCTGGATGCTCTCCTTGAAGCGGGAGAAGTTGAGGCCGCTGCTCGTGATGGCAAGCGGTATGCATCGAGCAAGGAGACGGCACCTGATCAGCCGGCGGCAAGCCGAGCCTCTGGCGCTTCAGACACCGACGGAACCCAACACGCCGTAGCGGTGGATGGAACTTCCGATGGAGCTTCCGATGGAGCTTCCGATGGAACTTCCGATGGAACTTCCGGCAACGCGGCGGTGGACGGTGCTTCCGGCTCTCCGGTTGCCGGGGGGGAGGCTGGCAACTCGCCCCCGAGTATGCGGTCGAATGGGGCCGCTAGGTCTACAGTCGGCTCAACCTCCGCCGCTTTCGTCAGTGCGGCCGATAGTGGCCGCACTGGATTCCGGCATCGCCGCCCAACGCCTTATCAGATAGTAATTTACTCATGCGATCGTTGTCGAAATTCGCATGTTCAGACCGGTCAGGGGCCTAGGGCGCTGAGTCGGGCGGAGTTTGAGATGGTGT
>CAZZIF010000556.1:0-2406 GCA_964654025.1 uncultured bacterium | reverse complement strand
CGACGCGTTCCGCATCTGTTACGGCTGCGTCAACATCTTCGGTGACCGGCGGGGGGTGGATGTCGAAGAAGCCGATGCGATCGAGGACCTGGGCGATATCTACAGCGTGGAGTGGACCGGGGGGGTGTTCGATTACTGGTTCCCCGGCGGATACAGCCGTTTCGGTCCGGATACCGAGCCGAGCACGGCGACAAATGCGGGTGCTCACACCGATATCTCGATCGAGGTGATCGAGGCGATGGGGGACACGCTGCGCGTGCAGATCGAACGCGGGCGGGTGGCCGAAGGCTGGCCGCGCTATGCGGGGCAGCCGTTCGGTATCGGTGGGGTCGTGAACGTGGACGTGGACGGCGACGGGATCGACGAGGTCTGGACGACCGGTGGGCCGTATTTGCAGAGGTTCACCGCCGGGGGCGAGGGCGGCGTTCTGGCTCGTGCCGACAGCAGCTTCGTGCCCGGGATGGCCCATCACGGGGCATTCGGCTATGCCGACCGGCCGGCGGGGGCACTGCTGGCCGCGGCCACGAACACGCACGTGCTGGCCTTCGGCGGGTCGCCGGACCATGCTCTGCGCCTGCGCTACCCGGACACCGATCACGCCTTTCCCGACCTGCGATTCACGACCGCGCCGCTGGCACTGGACTCGGTGCTGGTGGTGGGCGACAACCAGGGACGCGTGCGCGGATTACGCCCGGGTGCGGCGAATCCCCTGCAGTGGCGCGTGGGCGAGCCCGGATTCGCGGTGACCGCGCTGGCCGGCGGACGGCTGGGCGAGTCCGATCAGCCCGTGCTGCTGTGGGGCAACGCACGGGGCGAGGTCTTTCTGGCCGACGGTTCGGAATCCGGCGGATTCGCGGTACGTGAGGGCTGGCCGCGGCAGGTGGGATCAGCGATCGCGCCGGTGCGGGGCATTCTGGTCGTCCAGGGTGCCACGGCAGAGGAAGCCCGCATCTTCGCGCTCGGCGGTGAGGGCACGGTCGCCTGCTGGGATGCCAGCGGCCAGACCGTTTCGGGCTGGCCGTACGATCTGGGGGACGCCCCCGCCGGCTACGTCGCGGTGGGCGATCCCGACGGGGACGGCCGGCTGGAGCTGGCCGCCACCACGCGGTCCGGTGACGTCCATCTGGTGGAGATGGCCGGGCGGCCGGCAATGGGCTGGCCGAGATCGGTTTGGCACCCGGACGCGGCGATCGTCGGGGCGGTCCGTTCAGGCCCGATGTTCGCCGACCTGAACGGCGACGATCTCGCCGAGATCGTGCAAGGGAGCGCCGACGGTTCCCTGCATGCCTGGTCCGCCGATGGCGAGGAGATCACCGGCTATCCGGTGGTCGTCGGCTACGGAATTCGCAGCGGCCCGATCCTGGCGCCGCTCGGGCCGGGCGGCGCGTTGCGCCTGTTGGCCGCTGATGAGGAAGGATTCGCCACGGTGATCCGCACCGGATTGGAGGCACGGCCAATGGCCGCCGGGGAGATGTGGCTCGCCACCTGCGACACGCGCCGCAGCTTCTTCTATCCGAACAGCCTCGTCCCGGCGCCGCTCGGCTACGATGGGCTGCTCGACGAGGACGCGCTGGTCTTCACGCCCAATCCGGTCGAGGGCTCCGCGGGGGCCCTGCGCGTGCGGATGGGGCGGCCCGGAAACCTCGAGATCCGGCTCTACGACACCTCGGGCCACCAGGTCTGGGATCGCTTCTATGACGATGTCGTGGTCGGCCAAGAAGGTGACCTGATTCCGCTCGATCTCTCGGACGTGGCGCCGGGTCTCTATGTGGCCCGGATCAGCGCCCGCGGCGGCGGGGAAGAGGTGAGTGTCCTGCGCAAGCTGGCCGTGGTTCGCTAGGCGCAAGGGGAGTCGATGGCAACGAAGGCAACCCAGAGAGGCCGGACGGCCTTGACCGCGTGCGGGCTCGGGCTGTGGATCCTGGCCGCCGGGTTGGCTTCCTCTCCGCGCGCGCTGGCCGGGGATGCCGACGTGCGGAGCGCCGCGGGACCGGTAGAGGCCGCGCGGGTGCCGGCCATCGCGATGGTGGGCGTTCAGGCGACGGCCGGGACTCCGGCGACGGTAGCGATGCAGACCTTCGGTGAGGCTCACGCGGCCAGGAGGACCCTGCCAGCCGACGGGGCTTCCGCGGCGCTGTCGCTGTGGGATCGAGCGGGAGAAGTGGGTGTGGTGACGCCGGCCCGGCCGGCCGGGCTGGCCCAGGCGGCCCAGCCGGCCTGGCCGGCCTGGCCTCAGCTGCCCTCCCTGGCGCAAGCCCGCGACACCGAGAAACCGACGAACCCCAGCAGGAAGGCCATCGTGCCGGCCCTGATGTCGGCCGTGGTGCCCGGGGCCGGACAGTGGAAGAACGGCGCAACGCTGCGAGCGCTGGGTTTCGCGGCGGTGGAGCTGACCGGCTGGGTGGC
>CAZZIF010000555.1:0-2411 GCA_964654025.1 uncultured bacterium | reverse complement strand
CGCAGCACCCGGTAGGGGCCGGACAGGACGGTCTCGCCTTCCTCAACGCCTGAGAGCACCTCTACATAGCTCTCGCCACGCACGCCGGTCTCGATACGGCGGAAGCCGGCTTCGTCCTCTTCCAGGACGAACACCCCGGGGACCAGTTCGCTGCGATCCCCACCCGTGACGGTGGCCTCAGCCTCAGATTCCTGGCCATCGTCGCGATCCCGGCCGTCATCACGACCCTCGCCATCGTCGCGATCCCGGCTGTCATCACGACCTTCGCCGTCGTCGCGATCCCGGCCGTCATCACGACCCTCGCCGTCACCGGCGGTCTCTCCGCGCTCCCAGCGGGAGACCGTGCTCTCGGTACGCGCCACCAGCGCCTGGATCGGAACGGTGAGCACGTCCTCGGCGGTCGCGACCAGAATCTCGACATCCGCGCTCATCCCGGGCCGCAGCCAGGCGGGCGGTTCGGTGATCGTGACGTTCACCTGGAACTCGGCGCCCTCGTCACGGGAACTCCGTGTACCCGACTCCCCTACCGTCGTCACGACACCCACCAGCGGGGTCCGGCGCTTCGCGTCGACCTCGATGCGCACCGGTTGCCCCGGAGAGACCAGCACCACATCGCTCTCATTGATCCGCGCTTCGACCTCCATTCGTGACAGGTCGGCGATCGTGAGTACGACCGTGCCAGGGTTGTTCATCGTACCGATCAGAACGTTCTCGCCCTCTTCGAGATTCAGGGAAGTGATCACGCCTCCGATCGGCGCGGTGAAGTGGGTCTCTTCGAGATCACGACGGGATTCGGCGAGGGCCGCCTCCTGGCGCGCAATCTCATCGCCCTGGGCGGCAACGGTAGCTTCCTTCACCCGCAGGTCTACCCGGGCCGTCTCTAGCTCCTCGGAAGAGAGCAAGCCCCGGGCGTGAAGGTCCTCCCGGCGGGCCAGCACCTGGGCGGCCAGATCCCGCTGCGCCTCGGCCAGCCGGAGCTGGGAGCGGGCGGCGCTCAGAAGCGCCTCATACTGGTCGACGGCCGACTGATAGCGGGTATCGTCTAGAACGAGCAGCAGATCACCCCTCTCGACCCGCTGGCCTTCCTCCACGTACAGCTGCACGACCCGGCCCGTCACATTGCTGCTGATGTCGACCGAGACGATCGGCTGGATCAAGCCCGGGGCCCGCACCCAGCTCTCGATCGAGCGGCGCTCGATGGGCTCGGCGTCAGCCTGGATGCCCCGGCCGCCCTTGCCCACCAGATTCCCCACGATCAAGAGCCCGAGGATGACGAGCACAGCCAGCGGAATCCAAACCCGCTTCCTTCGCATTCCCCCCTCCTTGCATGCGAACAGCGATCCAGCCCAGCATGCAACGGTCCCCCCACCCCCCGAATCCATCGCCGGTCAGTCGACCCGTGGGACAGGAACCGCACGCTCCCTACTGCCCCACGGCCTTCCAGAACCGCACGTGGGCCCGCAGCAGGTTGATCTGCGCCTGGATCAGCAGGAGCCGGGCACGCCGCAAATCCAGGTTCGCGTTGTCCCATTCCAGCAACGTGCCCGCGCCGCTCTCGTAAAGCGCCTGCTGGAGACGCAGGTTCTCCTCGGCGAACCGGACACTGCTCCCGGCCGCGTGAAGACTCTCACGCTCTTTCCGAATGCTCAAGAAGCTATCCTTGACCTCCAGAACCACGAGTTTCTCCTCGCGATCGAGAACCTCGCGCTGGGCACGCCGCTGTCCCACTGCTCGTTCGATCTGCCCCTCACGGGCAAAGCCCTCGAAAATCGGCACCGAGGCCGAGAGCTGCCAGCGCCAGGTGGTTGAGGTCTGGTTGTCACTGTCGAATTCGAGCCAGGGATCGTCGGATGAACCACTCGTGTTCCAGCGGTAGCTGGCCGAAATGGAGGGGAGTCGCCCCAGCTTGGCCGATTTCTCGGCCCATTCAGCCGCCGCCACTCGGCCACGAGCCGCTTCCAGATCAGGCCTCGTCATGAGGGCTCGCGAGATCCAGGAGTCCATTTCGCCCTGCGGATCGCTCTGCGGAACGACGAGGGTGGTGTCGAGCATCAGATCCCGGCGTGGGTCAAGACCCATATCCATGGCCAGCCGCGAGAGTTCCACCCGAACACCATTGCGCCTCTCGATCAGGATCTGCTCGGCCTCGGCCAGGTTGACCCGGGCCTGCAGCACGTCCGATCGCGCCACCGATCCCAGATTGAAGAGCGTCTCGGACCGCCGCAGCTGTTCCCGACTGACCTCGACGGCTTCTTCTTCTACTTCGGCGACCTTGATCGCCGCCAGGCAAGTATAGAACTGCTGCTTCGTGGCGGCGATCAAATCAGCTTCCGTATTCTTGAACTCTTCCGAGCTGGCCGCGTACTGCCTCCGGCTGCTCTTGATGTCAGCATAGCTGGCCAGATCCACCA
>CAZZIF010000554.1:0-2416 GCA_964654025.1 uncultured bacterium | reverse complement strand
CGGTCCCTGCGCGACGCCTGCCGCCCGATTCCCGGCGCGACGCCCGCCGCCCGATTCCCGCCGCGACGCCCGCCACGCGGTCCCTGCGAGACGTCCCGCGCGACGTTACGCATCACCCCCGGCGCGACTCCGCGACCGGCTCCGGATGTAGACAGCCAGAACGAAAACATCGCTCGGGGAAACCCCCGGTATCCGACTGGCCTGTCCAATCGTCCCCGGGCGGTGCTCCTTCAGCCGCTCGCGGGCTTCCTGCGACAGGGCCTCGGGAGGATCGTCAGCCACCCAATCGGGAATGCGCTGTGACTCGATCGCCCGGGTCCTGCGGATTTCTCGATCTTGCTTGAGAATATATCCCGCATACTTGATCTCGGCCATCAGCGCCGTCCGGTCCGTTTCCCTGAGGGCCGACACGTATCCGATCGACTCCAGCGCATCGAAGTCCACTTCGGGCCTCTTCAAGAGCTCCGCCAGCGTCTTGCCGACATCCTCCCGATCAAACACGACGTCTCCGGGTTCGCACGAAGTGATCACTACGTCTTCCAAGCTGATTACGGTCTCTCCTGAGTCGCCCACGGGACTATTCACACCGCTCGCCGCCTTCTCCGCGGTGGATGCGGGATCCTTCGCGCCGCTCGCCGCCTTCTCCGCCTCGGATACGGGATCCTCCGTGCTGTATGTGGCACTATCCGAGCAGGATGCGGAACCATCCGAGCCGGATGCGGCAAGATCGCCAGCCGTGAGACGCCGCCGCTCGAGACGTCCCCGTTCGCGATCAATGCGATTCCACCGCTCCTGACACATCCGCCAATCCGGATCGCGCAAGAGGCCCAACTCGTGGCCTATCCGTGACAAGCGCTGGTCTGCGTTGTCCTGTCGCAGCCGAAGACGGTACTCCGACTGGGAAGTGAACATCCTATAAGGCTCGGTCGGCAACTTCGTGACGAGATCATCGATCAGTACACCGATGTAGGCTTGATCCCGGCGCAGGATCAGCGACGGACGGCCGGTTAGCCAGCAGAAGGCATTGAGTCCGGCCACGATCCCTTGTGTGGCAGCTTCCTCGTATCCGGAGGTCCCGTTGATCTGACCCGCGGCATACAGACCTTCGAATCCGCGAACTGCGAGCGTGGCATCGATCTGAGAGGTCAACAGGAAGTCGTACTCGACCGCGTATCCAGGGTGAACGATCCGAGCCTCCTCCAGTCCCGGAATCGATCGGACATAGGCATGTTGCACGTCTTCCGGCATCGAGGTGGAGATTCCGTTCGGGTAGATGAGATTCGACTCCAGACCCTCGGGCTCGAGGAACACATGATGGCTGGTCCGATCCGGGAACCGGACGATCTTGTCCTCGATCGACGGGCAGTACCTCGGACCAATCCCTTCGATTCTGCCGCTGTAGAGGGGCGAACGGTCGAGCGCCGCTCGGAGAATCTCGTGGGTTTGCTCGGTCGTTCGCGTGACATGGCAGAGCACGCGGTTGCGCACCTGCGCATCCTCGAAGTACGAGAATCGCGGTGGGGGTTCGTCACCCGGTTGCTCCTCCACCCGGGCGAAATCGATCGATTCCCGGGCCAGTCGCGGAGGCGTGCCGGTCTTCAAGCGTCCGAGTTGAAGGCCCATGGCCCGTAAGCAGCTGCTCAGCTGTCCTGCAGGAGGTTCTCCTCGGCGTCCTCCGGCACGCACGAGGTCACCGGTGTGCAGCTTCCCCCGCAAGAATGTGCCAACCGTCAGCACAATCGCTCGCGCCCCAACCGTGGCTACGCGTTGCAAGCGAAGCACGGGTGGCAAGCCAGCGTAAGGCCCTTTTTTCCTTGGCGTTTGCGTCAGGCTGTCAAGACCGAGCGACCCGGAGGGAATCTCACCGCTGGAATGTGCTCCTCCAGGGGTCACGCCGGACCAGTCCACCGGCGCCAGAACGACACCGTGCACGCGCCGGCGGCCGCGCCTTTGCTGGAGTTGGTGCCCCGGGCCAGATCCAGGCCGGTCCCCAGGCCAGTCCCCGGGTTGGTGCCCGGACTCGTGGCCGGACTCGTGCCCGGATTCGTGCCCGGATTCGTGAGTGGCCTGATGTCCGGACCGGTGCCCGGATTCGTGCGCGACGCGGCCCGCCGACCGAGCCGAGTCGTCGGATCGATCAAGGACATCCACGCTCGCTCCGTTTGCTTCGCGCCGTGTCCCCGCATCAGGCGAGATCGCCTCTTCCCATTGTATTTCCGTAACTTCCGCTTCCAGAATGATCAGGTTCTCTTCCCCGACCAGACGGCGGAGCACTTCGGCGGTATACGCATCACGATCGGCTTGAGCCCGAGGAGCACGAACCGCCGGTCCTTTCCGCCGATTGAGCAGCCGGTAGTGAATGCCGGCATGATCGATGAGGCGGCCCATCAACCCGCCGAGAGCATCGATCTCACGC
>CAZZIF010000553.1:0-2432 GCA_964654025.1 uncultured bacterium | reverse complement strand
ATGCGGGTCGACTTGGTAGCGCGCAACCTGGAGCTGCGCCGGCGGACGGAGGCCGGCGAGGAGTTTGCGCAGCGCTACGCGATTCGTGCGTAAGCGGTGCGTGAACCCCATCTTGTCCTCCCGAGGATTCTTCCGGAGAATCGCCCTCAAGGAAGGAGGGCGATTTCATGCAGCACGATTCACCTGCGAAGCTCACCCCGAAGCAGGCGACCTGGCTGGAGCATCTGCGACGCTGTCAGGCCAGTGGCGAGGCCCTGAGTGCCTACGCCGCGCGGCATGGACTGCCGCGTCAGGGGATCTACCGTTGGAAGCGGCGGCTGCAGGCGATGGGCGCCCTGCCGGCATCGGACGGCCGCCGGGCGGGCAAGGAGACGGCACCAGAGGGGCGGCAACCCATCCACCGCCTGGGGTTCGTCACTGCGCGGGTGGCTCCCGAGGAGGTTGGGCATCCTAGCGTGCGGATCCACTTCCCGAACGGCGTTGTCCTCGAGGTGGGATCCTCGGCCGCGGGCCTCCTGAAGACGGATCTTCTCACCCAACTGGCGGCCCTGTCATGATGCGACCCCGTGAAGACCTGCGCGAGGTCTACCTGTGCCGCGAGCCCGTTGACATGCGCAAGGCGATCAATGGTCTCTCGATCCTGGTCGAGGCGGCGCTGGAGCTGAACCCATTTGAGCCGCACCTGTTTGTCTTCTGCAACCGGAAGCGGGACAAGATCAAGATCCTGTACTTCGAGGGCAACGGATTTGTCGTTTGGTACAAGCGGCTTGAGGGCCAAAGATTTTATTGGCCGGCGAAAGATGCGGGCGAGGTGATCACGCTCTCGGGCCGCGAGCTGAACTGGTTGCTCGACGGCTACGACCTCTCGCAGTTGCGAGCGCACAAGAAACTCACTTTTGCCAGCGTGATGTAGTTGCGTGAGAGAGCGCATGTGGTATTGTACAAGCCATGACGTTCTCTCAGTTCGCGGATGTTCCAGCCCACCTCAAAGCCTTGATCGGCGGGATCACCGGCCAGTCGGCGGCGGATACGCACGTCACGACGGAGCTGGTCTCGGCGGTGGCGGAACTGGAGCATCAGAATGGCGAGCTCAAGAGAGAGAACGACTATTTGCGAGAGCAACTCCAGCTACTGAAGAAGCGCCACTTCGGCACGAGCAGCGAGAAGCTCTCCGAAGAGCAACTTCTTCTCATGCTCCAGAATGAACGGGAGGGTGGGCCGGCAGCTCCCGCCCAGGCTGCCCCCACGGTGCCGGTCCAGGGACACGAACGCCGCAAGGGCGGGCGCCGTCGGTTCCCGGCCACTTGGCCGCACGAGACGGTGACGCACGATCTGCCCCCCGAGCAGAAGGTGTGTCCCCACGACGGCCATCCACTGAAGCGGATCGGGCAGGAGACGAGCGAGCAACTGAGCTATCGGCCGGCCGAGAAGCGGGTGCTCGTGCACGTGCGTCCGAAGTACGCCTGTCCGGTGTGTGAAGCAGGGGTGGCGATTGCCCCGCCCCCGGCGCAGCTGATCCCGAAGAGCATGGCCACACCCAGCCTGCTGGCCCACGTGGTGGTTTCGAAGTACGCCGATGCCCTGCCCTTGTACCGGCAGGAGCAGATCTTCGCCCGGCAAGGCATCGACCTGCCGCGCTCGACGCTTGCGAGTTGGATGATCCGTTGCGGCGAGGCGGTCCAGGCGATCCTCAACCTGCTGCGGGACGAGCTACTCCTGGGGCCGATCATCCAGTGCGATGAGACGCGCACGCAGGTGCTCAGGGAGCTGGGCAAGGCGGCGGGGAGCCTTTCCTACATCTGGGCGCAGCGTGGGGAGGGATCGTGCGGGAAGCCGGTGATCCTCTTCGACTACGATCCGACCCGCAGCGGTGAGGTGCCCAAGCGGCTGCTGGCTGACTACGAAGGCTATGTGCAGGTCGATGAGTACGCAGGCTACGATGCCTTCTTTCGTGAGAACCCCAAGGCGCACCGTGTGGGCTGCATGGCCCACTGCAGGCGCAGGTTTAGCGACGCCTTCAAGGTCCAGCAGAAAGCGAAAGGCAAGCGTGGCAAGTCCCGTGAGAAGCACTTGAAGGAGAGCAAGGCGTTCCAGGGGTTGACCTGGATCGGCAAGCTTTACAATCTCGAGGCCGAGGCACGCGGGATGACGGCCCAGGAGCGGTACGCACTCCGGCAAGCGCGGGGGCAACCGATCCTGGATGAGATTCTCAAGTGGCTACAGGAGGCTAAGCCCCTGGTACCGCCACAATCCCTGACGGGCAAGGCGCTGGGCTACATGTCCGATCACTGGGAGCATCTCACGCGCTACCTTGAGGACGGACGCCTGGAGATCGACAACAATGGAGTAGAAAACGCGATCAGGCCAATCGCGATAGGTCGGAAGAACTGGCTATTCAACGACACGGTCCGCGGTGCGCAGGCCAGTGCGAA
>CAZZIF010000552.1:0-2432 GCA_964654025.1 uncultured bacterium | reverse complement strand
GCGGCCGCGCGCTTCACCGCTGCGATGGAGGCCGCGTCGGGATAGAGCAACGGCACCGGAACCATACCCAGTGCATGCATCGCCGCCTCGATTGTCCGGAACGAGCCGGTGACCACGACCGGCCGATCCCCGAAGCGGAACTCGGTCAACGCCTCGGGCAAGTCGGAACAGATACGGGGCTCGAAACCCGAGCGTCCGGCGGCCGCCACCACGTCCTCGATCGGCCCCGCACGAGGCACGTCGAGTGGCACGAGCAGCAGATCGTCACCGAGAGCGCGCACGCTGCGCAGAAAGGCCTCGTGGTCCTTGTCGCCCAGCATGCCCACGACGAGCACCGGCGCGGGGCCATCCGGAAAGCAGGCCCGATAGGTGTCGACCACCGTCTGTCCACCGCTGGGATTGTGAGCGACATCGAGGATGATCGGCGCCGCACTCCGGACCCCACCGTGGGCCGACCGCTCGATGGCCGACCGCTCGCCTGCCGAGGGTCCACCGGCCGACTGCTCGATGGCCGACTGCTCGCTGGAAAAGGGGTCGCCAGAACCGTCTCCGACCCGGGCAAACTCGAAGCGCCCCGGCCAGAGCGTCTCGGCCAGCCCTCTCTCGCGCGCCCGAGCGTCGATCGCAAGCCCGGCGGCGGCCAGAAGACGCGCGCCTTCCTCGGCCAGGAGCGCGTTCCATACCTGATGGCGACCGCTGAGGCGGATGTGGCGCGTGATCGGTTCGACCTCATCGACATGCCGGTACCGGTAGCGGCTTCCAGATGCCCCGACTGTCGAGTCCTCCAGCGCCACGCGCTGGCCGACCGCTATCGCCTCGGCACCGACCTGCTCGCAACGGTAGGCGAAGACACGGGCGACCTCCTCCGAGCAGGGACCATAGAGCAACGGCGTACCCGGCTTGACGATACCGGCCTTCTCGGCCGCGATGGCCTGCACCGTCGCGCCCAGGGACTTGACATGGTCCAGATCGATACCGGTGATGACCGCCAGCGCGGGGGTCAGCACATTGGTGGCATCGAGGCGGCCGCCCATACCCACCTCGATCACCGCCACGTCCACCCTCTCGCGGGCGAACGCCTCGAATGCCAGTGCGGTCGTTGCCTCAAAGAAGGAGAGCTTGCACTCCAGGATCAACGGCTTCAGCTCCGTCGCCAGGGAGGCGATCGCCTCCTCGGACATCATCCGCCCGCTGATGCGGAAACGCTCACCGTAGGCCTGCAGGTGCGGCGAGGTGTGCAAGGCCGTCTTGAAGCCGGCGGCCTCGGCCATCGCCGCCAGAAAGGCCGCCGTCGAACCCTTGCCGTTCGTACCGGCTATATGCACGCTGCGGAATCGTCGATGCGGCGATCCCAGGGCATCCATGGCAGCCTCGATACGTTCCAGGCCCAGCTTGATCGAACCGTGTTCGAGGTTGTAGAGGAAGTCAACGGCTTCGGCGTAGTTCATGCGCGGCTATTCCTGCAGGTAAGCGTCCTGGAGCGGCGCACCGGCCTTGTTGAGCTGGCGGCGCCGGCTGTCTTCGAAGTGGTGGAGAAGGCGGGCGATCGTGTCGCGCAGCGCCTCGCGGGAGACGACCTGATCTACGAACCCGTGCTCCGCGAGAAACTCGGCACGCTGGAATCCCTCGGGCAGCTCCTGGCGGATCGTCTCCCGGATCACCCGCGGACCGGCGAAGCCGATCAGGGCCCCAGGCTCGGCCAGAATCACGTCACCCAGCATCGCGAAACTCGCGCTCACCCCACCGGTGGTCGGGTCGGTCAGGATGGAGAGAAACGGCAGGCCGGCCCGATCGAGTCGGGCCAGCTGCGCGCACGTCTTCGCCATTTGCATCAGCGAGAGAATGCCCTCGTGCATGCGTGCCCCCCCGGAGCACGACAGGATGATGAGCGGAAGCTCCTCACGCAAGGCCAGCGCAGTCAGGCGAGCGATGCGCTCCCCCACCACAGACCCCATGCTCCCCCCCAGAAAGCTGAAATCCATCACCCCAAGGGCCGCCGGCAGACCGTCGATGCGCGCCCGGCCGGTGTGCACCGCCTCACGCGAGGGATCCTTCTTCTGGGCACGTGCCAGCTTGTCCTTGTACTTACCCTTGCCATCGCGGAAGGAGAGGGGATCGGCGCTGAGGATCTCGGTGAAGAGCGGCTCGAAGCTGCCCTCGTCACAGAGGATCTCGATGTAGCGCTCGGCCTCAATGCGGAAATGCGAGCCGCAGCGGTTGCAGACGTACAGGTGCCGTTCGAGTTCCTGCCGGTAGAGGATCTCTCCGCACCCGGCGCACTTGAGCCACACCCCGTCGGGCACATGCTTGCGTGCCTGGGACACCGGGCGGGCGATGATCTTGCGCAACCAACTCAATCCACTCACCTCACAGCATGCCGAACCGCCGTCGGAGGACGCCCCCCGTGGAAGCGCCACCCCCGGTAGCACTAC
>CAZZIF010000551.1:0-2440 GCA_964654025.1 uncultured bacterium | reverse complement strand
GGATCGTGCGGCGTCGGATCGTGCGGCGTCGGCTCGTGCGGCGTCGGATCGTGCGGCGTCGGATCGTGTGACGTCGGCGCATGCGGCAGCCGATCGTCCGGCAGCCGATCGTGCGGCAGTGGATCGTGCGACGTCAGCGCATCCCATTGCGCCCCGCAGTCGCGCGAGCGCTACTCGCCGATGATCTTCACCAATACCCGCTTGCGGCGCAGCCCGTCGAACTCGCCGTAGAAGATTCGCTCCCAGGGGCCGAAGTCCAGTTTGCCGCCGGTGACTGCCACGACCACCTCGCGGCCCATGATCGTGCGTTTCAGGTGGGCGTCGGCATTGTCCTCGCCGTTGTTGTGGCGGTACTGGGAGTGCGGCTTCTCCGGCGCCAGCTTCTCGAGCCAGACCTCGTAGTCGTGATGGAGGCCGGACTCGTCGTCGTTGATGAAGACGCTGGCCGTGATGTGCATGGCGTTGCAGAGCAGCAGACCCTCTTGAATGCCGCTCTCGTGCAGGCAGGCCTCCACATCGGGCGTGATGTTGATCAGCTCCCGGCGCCGCTTGACATCGAACCACAGTTCCTTGCGATAACTCTTCATGGCGTTTCCCCCTCCGGCCCATGGCGAAACCAACCGGCCGTCCGCAGACAGATGCGCACCAGCATGAGCATGACGGGCACCTCGATCAGGACGCCCACGACCGTAGCGAGCGCGGCGCCCGATGACAACCCGAAGAGCATCGTCGCGGTGGCGATGGCGACCTCGAAGTGGTTTGAGGCGCCGATCATCGCCGACGGGGCCGCGTCCGGATAGCTCAGGCCCAGGACCTTGGCCAGGGCGTAGGTCACGGCGAAGATCAGGACCGTCTGCAAGAAGAGCGGAATCGCGATCCAGACGATGGTCAGGGGATTCCCCAGGATGACATCGCCCTTGAAGGAGAAGAGCAGCACGAGGGTGAGCAGGAGCGCGATGATCGTGATGGGGGTCAGGATGTGCAGGAACTTCTGCTGGAACCAGGCCTCGCCCTTGGCGGAGACGACCCATCGGCGTGACAGATAGCCGGCCACCAAGGGTAGTGCGACGTAGACACCGATCGAGAGCAGCAGTGCCTGCCAAGGCACGGGCAAGCGGCCCACGCCCAGCAAGAACCCTCCCAGCACGCCGTAGAGAACGAGCATGGTCAGCGAGTTGATCGCCACCATGACGAGGGTGTGGCCGGCGTTGCCGCGGGCCAAATGGCCCCAGACCAGCACCATCGCCGTACAGGGGGCGATGCCCAGCAGGAGGCATCCGGCCAGATAGCTGCGCCATAGCGGTACGGCCAGCATCTTGACGCCGTCGACGAGGACGACCCGGCCCGACCCGTAGACCTCGCCCACGGCCAGGTCCAGTCCCAAGGGCATCTTGACGTGATCGACCGCCTCGGGGCCGATGAACTGCCGGAAGAGCACGCCCAGGAACAGGAACGCGATGGCGTACATCGTGAATGGCTTGACCAGCCAGTTGATGACCAGCGTCAGGGTCACCGGCTTGGTGTTGCGCCCCGCGCGCAGCACCTCCCCGAAGTCGATCTTGACCATGATCGGATACATCATGAAAAAGAGGCAGATCGCGATCGGGATCGAGACGACCGGTGCGCCGTCGCTGTAGATCGCGAGACCATCAAGCGTGCGCGCTATCCCCGGCGCGAGCCGGCCCAGGACAATTCCAAGGGCGATGCAGAGCAACACCCACAGGGTCAGGTAGCGTTCGAAGAAGCCGAGCCCCGCGGGCTCCTTGGTAATGCAGGCTTTCGTTGCCATGAGTGAACTTGTTCTCCTTCCAACCCGACCATGCGATCGAGCAGTGTGAACCAGGTTCTCAGAACTCTTGTCTTCGAGGCCGTTGCTGGACAGCGGCCCATCCGGGCCGAGAGGGGGGGCAACCCATCGGGCCCGAGATTGGGTACCGGCCCCAGCCCCGCGTAGAGCACGGCCACAACGGGCGAGCCATCGTCTTCAGAATCCGGGCGCGGGCCTCGAGCCGCACGCCATGAACGGGATCCATAAGAAGCTTCCTCCCCGGCGCGGTCGGAAACATTAGGAAGATTGGGAAGATTGTAATTTGGCAAAATCGCCAAGCCAAGGCTGAACTCTGTGGTTCGTGTGAGAATTGTGTGAGACGAGCCCTTGGTGAGTTGAGGTTCTCCGCGGCCATCAGTCGCGGATCAAGTGTTTGCGCCCACCATCCCATCTCGGGAAAGGGACTGGAGCTAATCGGCCATCCGCTGGTCGGCGCGGAGTCAGCCTAGCCCGGCACGAGGTCAGCCCTGGCGGGCAGAGGTCAGGCCCTGGCCTGGCGGGCACGAGGTGAGCCCTGGCGGGCACGAGGTGAGCCCTGGCGGGCACGAGGTGAGCACTGGCCAACATGAGATCGCGCGTCGAGACGACAATCTAATTTAGCGAACTCTAAAA
>CAZZIF010000550.1:875-2451 GCA_964654025.1 uncultured bacterium | reverse complement strand
TGATCGGCCCGGGTCTGCCCCGCCCGGGGCTGTGCGGCCTGGGTTTGTGCGGCCCGGGTCTGTGTCTGTGCGGCCTGGGTCTGCGCGGCCTGGGCCTGTCGGTCCTGGACTTGTCCGGCCAGGACCGCGCGCAACTCCTCCAGCGACAGGGCCGCGAAGGAGGCGATGTCACGCCCCGCGACCGTGACGCTCCGCGCCTGCGGCCCCAACCGGCTGCCGTCGCAATCAGGACAGGGCCGCGAGCGGGCGAAGCGCATGATGTTGGCATTGCGTTCGCGCGATAGGATCTCCTCCATGATCGTCAGCAGGCCGCGGTAGTAGCCTTCCTCGCGTGGGCGGGCGGTGATGCCGCTCCAGCGCATGCGCGACTCCAAGGGGTGCTTGCCGAAGGGAACCCGGATGCGGTTGGATCCGCGCAGGACGATGCCTCTTTGCTCCTCGGTCAGCTCGCGCCACGGCACATCGACACTGAAACCATGTGCCCGGCATACCTGGTCGAGCACGTCCAGCGTGACCTGGCTGTAGACGATGTAACCGTTCGGCGTGGTGGGGACGAGTGCGCCCTCGCGAAGGGTGCGTGCCGGATCGGCGATCAACAGGTCCGGATCGATGCGATCGACCTCGCCCAGGCCCTTGCAGGTGGGACAGGCACCGTAGTGGGAATTGAAGGAGAAGAGGCGGGGGCCCACTTCCGGAAAGCCGCTTCCGCAGTCGGGACAGACGCGTTGGATCTGAAAACGCTGGGCGGCGTTGGCCGTGGTCTCTTCGGCGTCACGGGTCGCATGAGCCCGAAGCACGAGCAGCGCGCCCTGTCCCAAGTCGAGCGCGCGCGACACCGCCTCTCGCAGCGCCGTTCCCTGGCGCGCGGGATCATCGAGATCGGCAATGACAGCCTCGATGTCATGGATGCGATCGGGGGATACCTCGGGCATGGGGGAGAGCGGCAGCCGCCGGCCGTCGATGCGAACCTCGGCCATGCCTGCGAGCGCGGCCCGGACGAGCGCCTGCCGCCGCGCGCCGCGATGGCCGCCCACCAGAGGGGATAGGATCGTGATGGGTTCGGCCCCATAACGGCTGGCGAGTAGAGTGGCCAGGGCCTCGGGTGTCGTGGCCGCGAGAGGCGCGCCACAAGCCGGACAGTGGCACTGGCCAGTCCGCGCAAAGAGCAGCCGCAGGTGGTCGTAGATCTCACTCAAGGTGCCGACCGTGGAGCGGGGATTGCGCACGGCGGTGCGCTGGTCCACCGCCAGCGCGGCCCGCAGCCCGCTGATGTGCTCCACCGCCGGGCGGTCCATCTTGCCCAGTAGCTGGCGGGCGTAGGAGGACAGCGACTCGAGATAGCGGCGCTGCCCTTCACGGAAGATCGTGTCGTAGACCAGCGAGGACTTCCCCGAGCCCGACACGCCGGTGACCACGACGAAGGCATCGTGGGGGATCGAGAGATCGGCGCTCTTCAGGTTGTGCTCGGTCGCACCGCGGATCGTGATCTGCCTGTTCATCACAGGCCAAAGCGTCCGACGAACGATGACGTTTTCGGGACTCACAGGCTCCAGAGCCTAGCCCCCCCACACGGCTT
>CAZZIF010000550.1:0-865 GCA_964654025.1 uncultured bacterium | reverse complement strand
GCACCGCGGATCGTGATCTGCCTGTTCATCTCGCGCTCGTCGTCCCGCCGATGGTCACAGGCCTACTCATGAGATGTGCGTAAGACGGCCGTGACCGGACAAACCGTCAGCTCCATTTTGATGTTCTGGCTCTTTCTCCGCTGGAGTACCGTCAGCCGTTTCTGATGCGGGTCGCGTGTCGGGTTATGACTGTGAACGCTCCTCTCATTTCCTCACCATGCGCCTTAACAATGCGGGCGACCAGCTGAGCCTTCTCGCTTGAAGGCATTCCAGATAGTCGCAGGAGAATCACGCCAAAGGATGCTCGCCCCTGGCGATAGACCAACTCGCCAAAGTCCTTGTCAGCCGTAAGGAGAAGAGCTGACTCCCTTGTCGCCATGGCCAACGCGTGTTCGTCAGTTACGCTCGGCGTGGTCTCAGCAACGTAGATCACGTCGTTTCCGAGATCCCTCAGAGCATCGACGATTTGTCGATCGATATTCTCATCGGCTAGCCACTTCACGCAGCAGAGCCCTTGTTTGGATACACCTTGTCGTTTCGCAGAACGTCGACTGCATAGGCAAGCGCGGCTTGGATTCCTTCTCGGCTAAGATTTGGATGAGCTTCAAGAAGATCTGTGACGGTCTCTCCGGCCGCAAGCTTCTCGAGAACGAATTCGACTGTGATTCGGGTGCCGGCAATCACCGGCTTGCCAAGGGCTACCTGGGGGTTCATCTCGATCAGGTTGTCGTACATCCTGGATTCTCCTTCAGATACTCTGTCGCCCGGATGGCCACTGGAGACCAGTGTGGCTTCTTGATATCCTACTGCTCCTGTCCGCCAGTCGCAATCATGGGAGGTGTTGTCTCAACCTATTGTGGTTCAT
>CAZZIF010000549.1:0-2454 GCA_964654025.1 uncultured bacterium | reverse complement strand
AAGCAGGCCTTGGCGACTTCCTTGTCGAGGTGGTGCGGCCCGTGCTTGAGCCCGTAGCGCAGCAGGTCGATGGTGCCGCGCTTGGTGATCTCGCCCTGGAGCCTCGCCAGGAACTTGCGCGGGTCGGCCCGTCCTCACCGAGGTCAAGCGCGTCGGCCACCTCCGGCTGCGTCTCGCGCAGGAAGCACGGTCGTCGTCCGTCTCGAACTCCGGTACCGACGGGCGACCGCCCGGCCGGCGCGCAGTCTACGCTGCCCGGCACAAGCAGAACGTCAGACCGATCGTCCTGCGGTCTTGGAGGGGGGCGTCACCCGCGCAGACGGCTGGCGGTGGGCCGGCGGCGATGTCGGGGCTGGGGCACCCCTCACGTGTATCCCACCTCACTCCACCACCACCGCCATTCGCGTCGCCGCGGTTCCCTCCTCGACCTATGGGCGGAGCGACCAAACGGCCCAGCCGCTCGAACCGCCAAGCACATGGAAGCACATGGCCAGTTTGATGTGCTGCAATTAGATACATGATTCTCTGGATGCGAGGGTCCCGGGAGGTGCACATGGGCGCACATGGGCCGGGATGGGGCCGAGCAGCCAGAACGCGATCTTGCTCGCCACGTCGCGAAGGAAGTCTCCGGTGCCGGTCGTCGTCATGACGCCCTGTCGCCGGTCATATCCTCCCAGAGTCTGGAGGTCTGCTCGACCAAGTAGAGCGGCAATGACAGCAGCGTGAACTCGATGACCTTCTCGCCGTGTGAACGCGTGTGTGACACCGGCTGCAGCAGCGGGGGATTCGTGTCGAAGCGCAGGGCACGCTCGTACTGCCGCGCCGACACCAGTTCCAGCAGCGACTTCAGCGATCCGCTCTTGCCGGCCTTCACTTCGATGGGCACCACGTCCGGGCCGAGCTGATGCACGAAGTCGACCTCGGCGTTATTGGCGCGGCCTTCCCGCAGCCAGTAGGTGGGTGTGTAGGCGCGGTCGTCGCGCGCGAGCAGGGGCAGGTGCTGAGCGATGAACTGCTCGGCCATGGCACCTTCGTTGACGAAGCGCGCGCCAGCCACCTGCTCTGGTGTCAGGCGGTCGATGCCGCAGGCCGCGTTCGCGAGGCCGACGTCCAGGAAGTAGGTTTTGAAGGCCGACTCCTTGAGGGTCGCGCCGAGGGGGAGACCGGTCGCATCGGTGTGCGTCACGCGCCGGACGACCCGCGCCATGACCAGCAGTTCGAGGGCTCGCTTGACGTCCCTGGACCTGGCATCCGGATCCACGCGGGAGTACTTGAACTTGTCGCCAACGGCGCCCGGGACGAAACCGTAGACGCGGCGCAGCTTGGCGATCTCCGAGCGGCTGCCGTACTTGGCGAAATCGTCGCGGTAGGTCTCGAGGATCGAAGCATGGGCGGAGCCCGCGGCCGCGAACGAGCCCGTCTCGGCGAAGACGCCGACGGCTTCCGGCATGCCTCCGACCAGCATGTAGTCGCGAAGCCTCCCAAGAAGCCGCGTATGGGCAGCCCCCGGAACGTCGTCACCGAGCCGGTGCGTCCGCAGCAGTTCCAGCAGCGACGTCTCGTTGAGCGCCGCGAGGAATTCCTCGAAACCCATGGGCTCCAGATAGAGGTATTCGATGCGCCCCACGGGCATGGAGAACGCATGGTCCGCAAGGACGAACTCGAGCAGCGAACCGGCGGCGACAACCGGCAGGTCGGGCCGGTCCTCGTGCAGGGAGCGCAGGGCCGCAATGGCGGTGGGTGCGGCCTGGATCTCGTCCAGGAAGAGAAGAGACGCCTGGTCGTCGATCGGGCCCTTGTCGATCAGGTATTCCAACTCCGACAGGATCCGCGAGGTATCCCGTGACGCGAAGATCTCGTCCAATTCCGGGTGCCGCTCCAGATCGACTTCGTGCAGCTTCCGCTCCGACCGTTGGGCGAAAAGACGGACGAGTGTGGATTTGCCAACCTGGCGTGCACCACGGATGAGTATGGGTTTTCGGACCGAGGCATCGATCCATGACTCAAGCCTTCTCATGGCATGGCGTTGCATGATTCTCCTTCATTCCGGAAGAGGCCTTCAATGGACAAAATAGGGGTGTATTATAAGCAAGTCAAGGCTATAATATGGGCATATTATGAGCATGATATGTCCGAGAAGGGCTTCCGCCGGGCAGGTCAGAAGCCGTGAATTGCCCGAGGTCGGCGGTCATGGCGTAGCGGCAGATCCTGCGCGAGCGGGCAGAGCGGTTCGTGTACGGTAAGGAGCGGAATCAGGCCTTGGCGCGCTTGCGCCGCAGGAACCCGATCCCCGCCAGGTCCACGCTCTGCGACAGGGATAGCAGTTTCGGTGCCCGGGAGCCAACTCGGAGCGGGAGGCACCTGCTCACCAGCGAAGGGGCGGGCCAGGAGCAGGACTGCGCGGGCGAGGTATCGAGTCTTCGTATGATGTCCCGCCGGGAGAGCGGGCTCTGC
>CAZZIF010000548.1:0-2458 GCA_964654025.1 uncultured bacterium | reverse complement strand
TGGTAGAGGAAGGTGAAGAGGTGGGCGCGCTGCCGGGTGAGCCTGGCGATGAAGCGCGCGGCGTCGGGATCGGGGATTTCGGCGTAGGTTTCCAGGATGTGGTCCAGCCGGTTTTCGGTTTGTTCGCAGCGGCGACGGTAGTCCTGCTCGGGGAGGTCCGGTTTGCTCTTCTTCAGTTCGACGGCCTCTTTGAGGCAGGCGGTGGTCTCGGTGAGGAAGGCGGCGGAGACGGCTTTGCCAGCCTCGCGCATTTCGTCCAGATCCTTGAGCAGGTGGGAGAAGCATTTCTGCTTGAGCCAGTGGGCGAACTTGTCTACGTCGTAGGCGCTGAAGCAGTCGCTGATCAGTACGCCGCGGAAGCGTTCGCCGAGGATTTCGACGACGGCCTCGTGGCCGCGGGCGCCCTCTCCGGAGCGGACGAGGTAGACGGTGGCCTGCTGGTTGGTGAACACCCAGAGCCACGCGTTCAGTGTGCCGATCCGCCAGCCGGTTTCGTCGGCGTGGACCACGCCAGCGCGGCGGAGTTCTCCGATCAGATCTTCGTAGGCGGGACGGGCGAGTCGGGCGAGGCGCTGAACGTTTTGGCAGAGGGCGGCCGGGGTGACGGATTCGCGCATTAGCGTGGTGAACAGGTCGGCGATTTTCGCGTAGGGTACGCCGAGGCGGGCGTGGAGGTCGGCCGCCAGGGCCAGCAGGCGCGGGCCGAAGCACACCGCGGCGGCGCCGTCGGCCTGCGAGAGCTGTTCGGGATGCCGGCTCTGGACGCGCTTCCCGCAGCAGGGGCACCAGGCGCTCTCGGTGAGGAAGCGGGTGATCTCGGCGGTGATTTCGGGAAGGTCGATCTGCCAGTTTTCGTGGGCGCGGCGGTCGTGCAGGTCGGCGCAGCCGCAGTCGGGGCAGCGCGGCAGTTCAGCGCGTTCGCTGCGGTCGGCGTCCTTCTCGTCGGGTTTTTTGCGGTGGTTGAACGTGCCGCTGCCGGGTTTGCGTCCGGGCTTGCCGGGGTTCTTCTTCTGCTTGCGGCGGCGGAAGGGATGGGCCTGGCGCTTGCCGGCCCGGCGTGCCTGTTCGAGTTCGTCGCGCAGCCGGGCGGTCTCCGCGCGCAGTTGCTCGATCTCGGTGGTCTGCGCGGCGAGGACCGCCACCTGCGCGTCCGGATCGATCTCGTCTCTCAGCGCGCGGTTGACGCGCTCGAGTCGCTCGCATTCGCTCCGGGCGCGGTCCCGTTCGCTCTTCGTGCGCTCCAGCCGTGCGGTCGTTTCGGCGAGTTTGGTCCGGCACCGGCGGTGCTCTGCGCGTTCGCGCTCCAGCGCGCGCTGCGTTTCGGTCGCCTCCAGGGCCAGTTCGGCGAGGTCCTTCATCGGCACAGCCTCCCCCGGAAGCGGCGCTCCAGCGCGTAGACGTACACGTCCTTGCGCGGAACGCGGAGCCGGTGCTCCCGGTCCTGACGCGTCCGCCCCGCAGTCCGTCCGAGCAGGCGCCAGTTCGCCGCGCGGTAGCAGGTACCCGCGAAGCGGCTGCGGTCGACGAACGTCTCGACCAGCTCGATCCGGTGTCCGTAGCGTTCGGTCCAGTCTACGTTCAGCCGGCGCAGGCACAGAGACAGCACGTGGCTGGCCAGGCACTTCACGCGCACCCACGGAAGGATCAGGAAGCGCGTGTTGCCGGTCACCCGCGAGAGGTTGCGGCGGCGCTGCTCGGCGCTCCAGCCGATGAAGCGGTCGCGGCAGTCGATCTTCCAGGCCGCCGCCCCGAACAGCACGCACGCCGCGGGACGACCCGAAGCGGTCTCGGCCAGATACCCCATGTTCTCGCCCACGTGCTGCCCGTATCCAAGGTAGTGATGCCGCCGGAGCAGGTGCTGGAACAGGCGGCGCCTGCCGAGGTCGTCGTGCACCGTTTTCAGCGACAGCGGAAGCAGCTCGGCCAGCGGATCGCACAGCGGTGTCTCGTCCACTTCGAACCGCCGTTCGACCCGCCCGTTCGACTGCGGCGGACGCCGGGTCGGCGCGGGCAGCTCGATCAACCCCCGGTCCCGCAGCTTCAACAGCAGGTTGCGGCAGGACATGTCCTTGAGTCGTCCCGCCTCGTTCCGCCAGTCCCACAGCTCGCACAGCTCCAGGGAAAGACGGCGACGCGTCCAGTCGGGGTGCACGCGCATCATCTCCCGGATGCTCGCGAGATCCCGGGCGCAAAGACGACGGCCCTGAACCGCGATCTCGAACTGTTCCGTTGTCTCGATCATGCGGTACCGTAAACGCCGCCCCGAACGGAATCCAGCCCGAAAAACCAGATTTTCTCAAAAAGAATCGCGCCCCGTGCGTTCCGACGCCCTCTTCACGCCGCAACACGCCCGACAAGCGCCACCCGGCCCCCGCGTTAGGACGCTAAACAAGTACGCCGCTCCTCGCGGCGGCGGGGGAGGGGGTGGCTGGCGTGTTTTTAGCCTCGGAAGCCGTTC
>CAZZIF010000547.1:0-2460 GCA_964654025.1 uncultured bacterium | reverse complement strand
ACATCGAGTGGGTTCTGAACCTGCCAAGCTGAGAGCGGTTCGTGTGTCGCTGACGGGGGGGAGCATATGCGGAAGGTCTTTCGACACCGCCTCCCTCCCCTTCTGTTTGTTCTTGGTATTGCTCCCGCCATTACCCTTGCTACAACCTCTGGCATGGAATCGTCAGCCGCCCTTCTCCCCTACTCAAAGGATGTTCTCTATGTCGCCACGCTCCTCGAAGCGGCGGCGGACCAAGAACTCCACCAAGATCCGTACTGGCACACACTGCTTCACTACAAGGACGGCCTTTTCGGTCTTCGCAGCTTGGTGGATGATCCTGATTTTTTCGCGGCGCCCAGCGGAAAGCATGATCCCAGGGCAGAACTAGAAGCCACCCTTCGCTCCTTTTTCCGGCCGGCCCCCGCCGAGGGCGATACGACCACCGTACATCCAGTCTGCCGCTTTCCTGCCAGGTTCGAGTGGCTGCAGCAGATCTTGCAGATCGACGAGACGCGCCTGCCGGTTCCCAAGTGTGAACGATTGGAACGTATGATGGACCAGATCCTCCCGGAGTCAGTGACTCTGGTCTTTCCCACGTCCCACGTCAACAGCCCCGCCTCGATGTATGGACATACCCTGCTGACCATCAATTCCGCATCGGGGAGCAAGCTCCTGGCCTATGCCGTCAACTACTCGGCTCTGACCACGGGAACCGCCATTGCCCCAATCTACATGGCCAAGGGGTTGCTGGGTGGTTATCCCGGCTACTTCTCCATCCTCCCCTACTATGCAAAACTGCAAGAGTACAGCGACATCGCCGACCGGGATATCTGGGAGTATCCACTGAATCTGGATCAACAGGAAATCCGCCGCATGATCCTGCACATCGCCGAGATGGATGAGGTCCATTCGAACTACTTCTTCTTCACCGAGAACTGCTCCTATGGCCTCATGTTTCTCCTGGAAGCGGCCCGTCCCGGTCTGAACCTCACCAACCGGTTTGGCTGGTGGGTCATCCCACTCGACACGATCCGGACCATTCGGGAGGCCGGACTCATCCGGGAGGCGATCTACCGACCATCGAGATCGACGAAGGTAGGGTTCCTATCCTCGTCATTGTCTAAGGAGAGTCGCAGCCTAGCGTTGGAGGTGGCCAGGGGAAAGGGCGAGGCTGGCAAGATCCTGGAGCGGGACATTCCTCTCGAGGAGAAGATCGGAATCTGCGATCTGGCCAGCGAGTATCTGCAATACCTACACGCCAAGAGGAAGCTGGACCAGCCAACCTACGTGCCGCGCTTCTTGGCAACTCTCCAGGCACGCAGCACACTGGGCCCAGCCAAAGAGTGGCGCTACCAGATCCCGGCACCCTATCGACCCGATGGCGGGCACCTTTCCAGCCGCGTCGCGATCATGGGAGGGGCCTTGGAGGAGGAGCCATTCCAGGAAATCCGACTTCGTCCCGCCTATCACGCCGTCCTGGACAACGGGAAAGGCTACAAGAGAGGCTTGCAGATTGTCTTCCTCGATACCGTCCTTCGCTACTACTCGAACAGAGAGAAACTGAAGCTGGAAGGCATCAACCTGATCGACATTCTCTCCATAGCGCCCCGCAGCCGATTCATGAAGCCGTTCTCCTGGACGGTGAAGACGGAGCTGTTCCGCCGTACATTGGAACCGCGTCCGAACGGCTTGATCTACCGGCTCGGGGGCGGACCCGGGTTGGCCTATGACCCGCCCGTACCAGGGATCTGGTATCTGCTTCTGGAGGCCGACATCCGCTTGGGCGGAAGCCTAGAGCGCGGATTCTCCTTGGGGGGCGGACCAACCGCTGGGGTTCTCATCGATCCCGCTTGGTGGTGGAAGATCCATCTCTCCGCGCGCTACAGGGACTACTTCTGGGGTGAAGCGGTCCGGCAGGCGATGGTATGCGCCGAGCAAGGGTTCAGCCTGAGCACCAACATCGCCGTGTCCGTGCATGCAGACTTTCACATCGAGAAGGAGATGGTCACCCATGAGATCAGGGCCGGTGCCAGTTTCTTCTTCTAGCCGGGTGGGCTTCGGCGGGGTGCCCATGCTGGAGAATCTAACCATCGCGGCCGGCACCGAGCCGTCGCATGCGAAAGAGTGCGGCTCGACAGACCGCGTCAACTGCAGTTCGCATGTTGGAGATCGTCCAAGCGTCCCGTCTCCAGCCAACCGGCGTCCAATGGCCACCATCCTCCGACTTCTCCTGTCCTGGTCTTTCTGCTTCACTCTTGGGTGCTTCGATCTGGGATGCGCCTTCGGCACAGTCGGCACAGTCGACACCCAAAGCAGTCTTGGCCGAGGGCATCCAATTCAGGACGGGAGGACCGTCTTGGGAGTGGAGCCGGACACTCTGTGCACAATATCCGACACCTTGGCGGCAGATGGTACGCCTCGTCAGTCGGCCGGCCACCTTCCGCGGGAAGCACTGGACCTTCTACGTCGCAGCCTGGCCGA